>NZ_CP047569.1:3256875-3585000 GCF_009903625.1 Microbulbifer sp. ALW1
TCTACGACTTTGCCATTAAGTGGTTTCGGTAATTTGTTTCTGCGGTAAGAGTCCGAACCATGTAAAAGGCACTGTTTTGCCCGATCGACGGCGACCGTCCATCGATGACAGGCGCGCATTTTTCCCTACTAGCCCGCGGTTGTGTCAAGTCCGTTTTTTTAAAGTAGACTCAAAGAGGCTTCGAGGCACAGCGCAATAAAGCGGTGCCTCGCATGAAATTCACCCAAATTGCGGGAACACTATGGCAGGCTACAACAACATTCTGGTTGGACTGGACCTTTCTAAAGAATCCGCACAGGTACTGGATCGCGCTGCACAGATTGCCGCCTGCAGCGGCGCGCAAATGAGCCTTGCGCATATCATCGAACCCCTGACGTTTGCCTATGGCGGCGACATCCCCATGGACCTCTCTGAAGTCCAGGAACAACTGCAAAATCAGGCAAAAGAACAGTTACGCAGGGCGGCAGCGGCACACCAGATTGCCCCCGAGCGCCAGCATGTGGTACTCGGGCAACCGGCGACGGAGCTGCATCGGCTGGCGGAAGACACCGGGTGTGATCTCATTGTCATTGGCAGCCACGGCCGCCACGGGCTGGCACTACTGCTCGGCTCTACCGCCAATGGCGTACTGCACGGCGCCAGCTGCGATGTGCTTGCGGTGCGGGTGCACGCTCCCGAAGAGTGAGCAATTGCGTGAAGCTCTAGCCGCCCAAATGAGCGTTTTGGCAGCGATGAAATACAACCTATTAATTCGAACTTAAAAAGGGGCGCTAATGCGCCCCTTTTGCTAAAAACAGCGTGCTATCAAGGTAGTTTCGACTACATACTGTCCAACTCTGCCCAGCGCTCAAAGGCGACTTCCAGCGCCTGCTGCAACTCCGCCAGTTGCTGGAGTTTTGCCTGCACCAAGGCGTTTTCCTGCTGATAAAAATCTGGTGCGGCCATCGCTTCCTCCAGTGCCGCAATATCGTTTTCCAGTGTTTCTATCTGCCCTGGCAGGGCGTCCAGCTCCCGCTGCAACTTGTAACTGAGTTTTTTACTTTTGGCGGCTTTTACCGGCTCTGGCGCTGCACTCACAGATTCCTTTGCAGTGTCTTCCGCTTTGTCTTTCTTGCGCGACTTGAGCTGCTCTTCCGCGCTCAGGAAACGTCCACCCTGGCGCACGAAGTCCTGATAGCCACCCACGTACTCACGCACTACACCCTCGCCCTCAAAGGCCAGACAGCTCTCCACGACATTGTCCAGGAAGGCGCGGTCGTGGCTTACCAGCAGTACCGTACCGGGGAAATCGAGCAGCAGCTGCTCCAGCAGTTCCAGGGTTTCTACATCCAGGTCATTGGTCGGTTCATCCAGCACCAGAATATTGGCGGGCTGGCTGAACAATTTGGCTAACAGTGCACGGTTGCGCTCACCACCGCTGAGCGCACCGACTTTGGTTCTGGCTTTGACACCAGTGAAAAGGAAATCGCTTAGATAGGACATTACGTGCCGACTGCTGCCGCCCACGTCGATGTTTTCGCGCCCCTCGGCGATGTTATCAATCACCGTCATCTCGGGGTTCAGCACGTCCCGGCGCTGGTCAAAATAGGCAACTTGCTGCTTGGTGCCGAGTCGAATATCACCGGACTGGGGCTGTAACTCACCCAGCAACAACCGGATCAGGGTACTTTTGCCAGCACCATTGGGGCCGATAAGACCGACCTTGTCACCGCGCATCAGCGTGAAATCCAGGTCGCGGACCAGCGGAATCGTCTCACCCTGCTCATTTTCAAAGCCGAAGGTAACACCCGTCATCTCCGCAACCAGCTTACCGGAGCGCTCACCGGAATCCAGCGACATCCGCGCCACGCCCTGGCGCTCCCTGCGCGATTGACGCTCCTTGCGCAGCGCCTGCAAAGCCCTTACCCGCCCTTCATTGCGCGTGCGTCTGGCCTTGATGCCCTGGCGGATCCAGGTCTCTTCCTGTGCCAGTTTTTTATCGAACAGGGCGTCGTTGCGCGCCTCTTCCTCCAGCAACTTTTCCTTTTCGCTCTGGTAACGGTCAAATCCGCAGTTGAACACCCGCAGTATCCCGCGATCGAGGTCCCACACGGTGTTCGCAAGGCGTTCCGCCAGCGCGCGGTCGTGGCTGACAAACAACAGCGCCCCGCGATAGCTGCCAAGAAAGTTCTCCAGCCATTCCACGGCGGCAATATCCAGGTGGTTGGTGGGCTCGTCGAGAATCAGCAAATCCGGCTCGGTGACCAGGGCGCGAGCCAGGGCGGCGCGGCGCTGCCAGCCACCAGATAAATCGGAGACTCGAGCTTCTTCATCCAGGTCCAGGCGGTCCAGCACGCTGTCAATCTTGGCCAGTAACTCCCAACCGTGGGCGCCTTCAATCTTCGCCTGCAGGTCCGGGTTCTGGTTGTCCCGGTATTCCGCGAGCCAGCCGCCTACGTCACCGAGGCCTTCCGCTACATAGCGGTACACGGTGTCTGTGCAATCCTCGGGCAATGCCTGGTCCAGGGTGGCGAGGACGATCCCGGTCTGGCGTATGATCTCACCCTCGTCCGGATCCCCTTTGCCTCCGATGAGGCTCAACAGGCTGGATTTACCCTCCCCGTTCCGGCCCACCAGACAAATACGATCTCCGCGCTCAACTTTGGCGTTGACGTGATCCGCCAGCACCTGAACGCCATAGCGTAAACAAACGCCATCCAACTGAAGCAACATAAATAACAACTACAATGGTTTTGGGTGAAAAAGGACATTTTACGCTTTATTCTCCGCCTCACGAATAAGCGATTTCTCAATCGGGTTTTTTAGTATGTCGATTGGCAGCACAGGACTCGCCGCTCTCCTGTCAGTATGCGCCATAGCCAGCCTCGCGATACCGGGGCTGGCGCGGGCTCAACACACGCCGACGGCCGACGCCGCAGCCCCACAACTGGCGGTGGCAGACGTTAAAACGGCACCCGCCAGGCGGAAAAAAGAAAACAAGGATATCAAAGAGGCGGAAGCCGCCGTGGCCCAGCGCGAAAAACTGCAGCAAGCCAGAATGGCCATCGCCCACAACGATCAGCGGCGCCTGAATCAGCTAAAGAAAGAGCTGAGCGACTACCCCCTACTCCCCTACATCGACTATTGGGCGATCAGCAAAAACCTTGCGCGCCTGCCCTACGACGATATTGACCGATTCCTTGAAAAATATGACGGCACCGCCATTGGCGACTGGATGCGCGTGCGGGTACTGCGCGAACTGGGCGGCCGTGAGCGTTTTAGCGCCTACCTGAAGTACTACCGCCCGGAGCAAATCAAGCGCACCCAACTGCGCTGCTACTACGTCGATGCCCTATCCCGGCACGGTGACAAGCAGCAAGCCTATGAAATGATTGAAGCGCTGTGGACCGTAGGTGCCTCCCAACCCAAAGAGTGTGACCCGGCTTTCAGCCGCTGGATGAAAGATGGCGGACTCACCCCGGCGCTCGCGTGGAAGCGGCATGCACTATCGGTGCAAGCCGGCAATCTGGACCTCGCTGGCTACATCGCCCGCAAACTGGACAAAGGCACTGCAAATCGCGCGGAGCTGATGCGCAATGTGTATCGCAAACCGGAGCAAATCCTCAATTACGACCGTTTTATCAAAGATGACGCAGAATACCGCGATATCGTCGCCATCGGCCTGAATCGGCTGGCCTCAAGGGAGCCTGACAAAGCCAGCGAGGCCTGGCAACGCTACAGCGCCAGCTACCTGTTTTCCGATGAAGAGCGAGACAAATTCCTGCGGCACCTGGCCCTGCAGTACGCCCGCCAGGACGACCAGGCAGGCCTGGAGAAGCTGATCAAGTCCCACCCGAGCTTCTACGATCAACGCACCGCCGAGTGGCTGATCCGGCAGTCTCTCCGGGGAATGGACTGGGCGCAGGTGGAATTCTGGATAGACCAGCTCCCCAAAGACGACCAGAACCTGGACCGCTGGCTTTACTGGAAAGCCCGCGCCATCAATGAACAGAACACCAAGAAAGATCCCCAGCGCCAGGCACTGGCCGACAAGCTGTACCAAAAAGCGGCGGCGGAGCGCAGTTATTATGGCTTTCTGGCGTCGGACACCATTGGCAAGGAATACAGTTTTGTAGACCGCCCGGCGCCGATTACGCCCGAACTGGTCGATGCTGTTGCCAACCGTGCGGATATGCAGCGGGCCAGAGAGTTACAGGCGATTGGTGAGTTTTACCACGCGCGGCGTGAGTGGGATTACGCCACCGAGAAAATGACCACAGAAGAATTGATGACCGCGGGCAAGATCGCCAGCTCCTGGGGCTGGTATCACAAATCCATTCAGTCCATTCTCGCGGCAGACTACCTGGACGACCTGGAGTTGCGCTTCCCGCTGGCGTTTTCTGACATTGTTACCGATGTCGCCAAACGCATGGGCAAGAAAACCGCTCTGGACTCGTATCTCGTGCTGGCGGTGGCCCGCCAGGAAAGCCATTTCAGCCATGATGCCAAATCCCACGCCGGCGCTATGGGCCTGATGCAGCTACTGCCCTCGACCGCCGAAGCAACAGCGCGCAAAGCGGGCGTGCCCTACCGGCGCAGCTGGGACCTGCTGAACCCGGATACCAACATCAATCTGGGCGCCTTTTACCTGAACTCGTTACTGAACCGCTTCGACAACAACCGCTTCCTTGCCGCAGCCGCCTACAACGCCGGCCCCACGCGGGTGTCCGGCTGGCTCAAGGACACGGACAAAAAGCTGCCGTTTGATGTATGGATTGAAACCATTCCCTACAGCGAAACCCGCAAGTATGTGCAGAACGTCTTGTCCTACTCGGTGATTTACGCCTATCGCAGCGGCGACAAATCAACACTACTGCGGAAAAACGAAGCGGAAGCGCGACTCTGAGCCCGGCCCAGCGGCCGGGCAAATATGAAGGGTATTAAGGTGGTGAGATGGAGAAATGCAGAGGTGAAGAAATGAATAGGAAAGAAAAAAGTTAAGAATCGGCAGCTCAGGCTTTACTGACCCGCTCCCCGAGCCACTGCTCAAGCTCACTGGCAGTAAACGGCCAGCAGAGCACATCCGTTACATCCCCCAGCCCTACCACTGGGATACTCCAGCCGAATAGGCGAGACAATTCCGCATCGTCCGCGATATCCACCGGCACAAGCCGCAACTGGAATGGCTCCAGTAACGGCCAGATTTCCACCTTGGCCTTCTCACACAGACTGCAGCCAAGGGTGGTATAGAGAATCAATGTACGATCTGCCACGGGGCTAGCTCCACTCAATCAGGGGACCTAGAGCATACCCTGCGCCTGGGCCCAGAAATAGCCGGCCACTGCAGCCCCAGCCACAATCGCGCACACCCAAATCCAGCGGCTCCCGCCGGCAGACTCGGTATAGGCAGGACTCGCCACCGCATGCTGGTAACCGTTATTAGTGGAACCCGGTGCGCCGCCTATTGCAGGCGCCTTGTCGCTACCCCGAGCCCGCTGTATCGCCTGTCCAAGCGCCGCGCTCTGCTGCGCCGCATCCGGCAATGACACGGCCTGACGCACGGTAGTTTTGTCCAGATCGTCGGCCGGGCCCACAACACTGAAGCTGAGGCTGTCAAAGCGCAACTCATCTCCCCGGCGCACTCGGCTCTCGGTGACCCGCTGATTGTTCAGGAAGGTGCCATTGGCCGATCCCAGGTCCACCACAAACAGCAGGCCTTCACGCACTTCAAGACGTGCGTGCCGACGCGACAGGTGGGACATCGCAAAGGTGAGATCGCAATCATCCGAACGCCCTACAACGCTGGTCTCGCGCACCGGAAAGACCCGACCAACAATCGCCGGATGATTCGCCCGCAGCGCCCAAGACACATTGGACGCGGCACCCGCCGCCTTCATTCGGGTAATTTTGGGGTCAATCACCGCGAGTGTGCGGCCGCCAAGCTGCACCCGGTCATTTCGCTGCAGAGGGCAACTACCCTCGACCGCCTTGCCGTTTACCGACACCTGCCCCTTGCCCGCAAGGTTGTGCAGTACGAGCTCTTCGCCCTCCACATGGATCTCGGCATGGACTTTGGCGATTGCGGCGTCAGCCAGCGTCAGGTCGCACTGACTGGCCCGGCCGATTGTGACCTTGGGTGCCACCAGCCACACACTTTGGCTGGCATCTTTCACGTCACAAAGTTTTAGCATTGTCTAGGCTTCCTTGATTGCGCGCGACAGCGTACAATTTTTAACCAGAGGCAGTTTTACGACCCCTGCCGAATCTTTCAGTGAGCCCAAAAGGGCCTTTGGCCCCTTGATATTTGAGGCTCAGGTGCTGGAGAGCGTGCGAAGAAGTTTATCACGGGCATTTTCGTTAGCCTGTGATTCGGTTTGCAGCTTACAATGCCCACAGGCTCTAGTATGTGAAGTGTCGGACGCCGCATGGAATTTCGCGGTAGTGCACTTTCGACAATAACGACAGGTAACAGGTAGTTGCATACCAGTGAGTGAAGCCAACGTACGGGAACGCCCCAGTGGCGTGAGCCAACCCGCCGTCAGCGTAACGAAGCGCAGTGCGGGAGCCACCCATGCCGGATATCGCCGGGATCAGAACGAGGATGCGTTCTGGGGCGACGAGAGCCGGGGCGTCTGGGTGGTCGCGGATGGGCTTGGCGGCCATCAGGCCGGTGAAATTGCCAGCCAGACCGTCGTCGAAGAGATACAGCGTTCCTCTGCCACCGACCGCCATTACGAACAGGCGCTCAGACGAGCACACGCCCTGCTCGTTGGTGACGAGAACAGCGCAACCGCTATGGGCACCACCGCGGTGGTGGTCGCCGAAGACGGCAATTACTTCCATATATTCTGGGTGGGTGACAGCCGGGCTTACCTATGGACACCTGCCAGCGCAGATGCGGTAAATAGCCCTCACAATGACCCTCACCACGCCGGCCAGCACGGAACACTCAAACAGCTGACAGTGGATCACTCCTATGTCCAGATGCTGGTAGATTCCGGGGCCATTAACCAGCAGGAAGCCGCCAGTCACCCCAACCGCCACGTCATTACCCGTTGCATCGGCGGCTCCACTAACCCCAGCCTCGAAATTGATCGTGCCTCTTTTTCCTGGAACCCCGGGCAAAAGCTGCTGCTGTGCAGCGATGGACTCAGCAACGATGTGACTGCCGCAGAAATTTGCCAGGTACTCGCCACCAACACTGACAACCAGCGCGCCAGCGAACTGCTGATTGCGGCGGCACTGGATGCCGGTGGTCGCGACAACATTACCGTGCAGGTGATCAGCTCCCCAGACAGCGCGAGCGAAGATAAAGATTCCGAAAACCGGAACTCCCGCACACAGCGCCGGCAACCTACGTCCCGGCAATCCAATCCGTTCGCGGGCACACTTGCTGTGAGAATCGCTACACTTGCGATTGTTTTTTCACTCAGTGTTTACGCAGCCTGGCAGCTGCTGAACGGATAGATTAGGGACAAGCTCGAATGGAAGTTGTCAGCAGCGGCGCCGCCTCGCTGGAGATTCCCGGCTACCAGATCCTGAAGAAAATCAATCAGGGCGGCATGTCCACGGTTTACCTGGCAACCCAGCGCAGCATGGGCCGCCAGGTGGCACTCAAAGTCATGTCGCCGGTGCTGAATGCGGATCCGATTTTCAGCGAGCGCTTCCAGCGTGAGGCCAATATTGTTGGCCAGCTTTCCCACCCCAACATCGTTGCCATTCACGATATTGGCCGCTACCGCAGCCTCAATTACATCGCCATGGACTACCTCCCTGGCGGCTCCGTTGCCGATGCGCTGACCAAGGGCGCCATAGAGCCATTAGAAGCACTACACATTACCCGCCAGATCGCCATGGCGCTGGATCACGCCAGCAACAAGGGCTATGTGCACCGGGATCTAAAACCGGAAAATATTCTGTTCCGCGAAGATGGCTCCGCCGTTCTCACCGACTTCGGCGTCGCCCGCGCGGTGGCGCGCACCACCCGTATGACCAATACCGGCATGGTTGTTGGCACGCCGCACTATATGAGCCCGGAACAGGCTCGCGGCGCTGCCGTAGATGGCCGCGCTGACCTCTACAGCCTGGGGGTGGTGTTCTACGAAATGCTCACCAGTGCAGTGCCCTTCCAGGCCGAGGAAGCGGTCGCCATCGCCATCAAGCACCTGACCGACCCCATTCCCCGCCTGCCCGCCCGCCACTCCCTGTACCAGGGGCTGATCGAGCGATTCCTGGCAAAAGATCCGGAGCACCGGTTTCAGCGCGGTCTCGATGTGGTGGACGCCATCGACCAGCTGCTCGCGGCACTGGATGGAAAAACGCCCACTTCCACCACCAAGCTGAACAATACCTCAGTGCGGGTTTCCAGCCTGTTGCGCGCCCTGCTGATGACGCTTTACGGCACACTCAGCGACCGCCTGAGCGCCGCATGGGCCCGCTGGCGCCACCAGCCGCTGCATGAACAGAATCCCCGTGCAGAGCAACAAACCATCATGCGCATTCAACAGGTAATGCAGCAGCAAGTGGCACCGGTAAAACGCCGGTCCTGGTTATTTGCGGGCATGCTATGCGTGAGTCTGACGCTCGTTTGGGTACTTTTCAGTTTGTTCAGTCAAAAATTCCAGTGGCAGACCGAGCCCGGCCTGGTCAAAGATGCCGTGGGCATTACCTCGCAAATCCTGTTGCCAGAGCCGGCACCCGCGCCTCAAGAAACCGTCGCGAAAATTCCCGGACCTGTGGTGCCTGCGCATTCATCCGCGGCAACTGACCACAGCGATACCCTCGCCAACCAGTTGCGCCCCATCCTCAGAACACAGGACACGAGCCGGGAAGCTGACCACGAGGAAAATGGCCGCGCTGCCGCCACTCAGCCGGCAACGCCCTTATCCGTAGACGCACCCGCCCAAATCACGGACGCGAATACCCCCGGCGCCGCCCCCACAACAGTCCAGGCAGCCCCCCGGACGCCGGAAGAAACACCAGAAGAAGCGCCACCCAGTTACGCACTGAAGGTTTCTGTGCAGCCCGGCGATGCCCGCATTCGCATCATGAACATAGTGCCGCGCTACTCGCCCGGCATCTCGCTGGAACCCGGGCGCTACGATATCGAGGTGAGCAAACCCGGCTACAGCACCCTGCGGCGCTGGATCGAAATCGACTCGGCCGACGTTAATCTCGCGGTGCAGCTGGAGCGCAAATACTTCCCCGGCAGAAGCTTTCAGTCTCCGCTGGAGTCCGGAGGCCAGGGACCAGAGATGGTAGTGGTGTCTCCTGGGAGTTTCACCATGGGCAGTAAAGGTCGCCCGTTTACCAGCCCGGAACACAAAATTACGATCAGCCGCCCCTACGCCATCGGCGCCCACGAAATCACCTTCAATGATTACGACCGCTACGCCAAAGCCACGGGGCGCTCTCTGCCCAGCGATGAAAATTGGGGCCGCGGAACCCGACCAGCAGTCAATGTCAGCTGGCAGGACGCGCGGCGCTACGCCCAGTGGTTAAGTGAACAGACCGGCCAGAAGTACCGGTTGGCCAGTGAAGCAGAGTGGGAATTTGCCGCGCGTGCCGGTACCAACACGCCCTTCTGGTGGGGCAGCGGCAGCGCCAAAGGCAAGGCTAACTGCCGCCGCGGTTGCGCCAGCGAATTCAATACGCTGTTTTCCACCGCCAGCGCACCGGTAGGCAACTACAAGGCGAATGATTTTGGGGTATACGATACCGCTGGAAACGTGGCCGAGTGGGTACAGGATTGCTTCCTCGGCGACTACACCAATCACCGCAACGATGCCCGCCCGGTACAGCTGAAAAACTGTGAACTGCGGGTAGTGCGCGGCGGCTCCATGCGCGAGCCGTTGCGCAATATCAGTTCTGATTACCGCACAGGCCTGAGTGATCAGGCGAGCTCAAAAGAAGTGGGCTTCCGACTGGTGATGGATCTGTAAAGATCCTTTCCAGAGCCTTCCAGATCGCTCCAGAATTCTTCCAAATGGCGCCGCTGGCCGGCGCCACGCCCTCCTACTACTTTGCCGTAATTTCCCACACATTGTGGATCTTGGGGTTGCGCTGAAAATCCTTGTCCAACAGTTTGCTCGAAAGGTTTTCTACCGCAAACTCGGCACTCACATCGCCATCCATTTTAAAACTGCGCAAATTGTTGGAAAACAGCAGTGTGCCGCCGGGTCGCAGCAGTGCCATACACTGTCGGATCAAATCCCCATGATCCCGCTGGATATCCAGCACACCGCGCATTTTCGCAGAATTGGAAAAGGTCGGTGGGTCGAGGAAAATCACATCGTACTGACCACGGCGGTTTTGCTGCGCCGCCTCCAGCCACTGCAGACAATCGGCCTCGATCAGCTGATGGCGGTAGGGATCCAGCCCGCTCTGGCGAAAATTCCGCTGCGCCCAGGCCTGGTAGGTTTTGGACAGATCGACACTGGTGCTTTCGACACAACCGCCCTTCGCTGCCTGTACCGTTGCGGTGGCGGTGTAGCAGAACAGGTTCAGCAGTTTTTTGCCCTTCGCCAGCTTGCGCAGGTAATTGCGCACCGGGCGGTGATCCAGAAACAGCCCGGTGTCCAGATAATCCCACAGGTTGATTTCCAGCTCGGCGCCGTACTCGTTCACCCAGAATGAGGAAGAGCCTTCACCGCGTTTCTGGTACTGACTGCCGCTCTCCTTATGGCTGTGGCGGCGACGCTCTTTGATGGACACGTTGCGCGCCGGCAAATCCAGCACCGAGCGGCAGGCGCGCACCAGATCCGCCAGGCGCCCGCGCGCTTTTTCTTCCGGAATACTCGCCGGTGCGCGGTACTCCTGGATATGCGCGTAGGTCTGCCCTTCCAACGAGCGGTACACATCGATGGCCGCAGAGAACTCCGGCAGATCCGCATCGTACAGACGGTAATTTTCAATCCCGTTTTTCTCCGCCCACTTGCCAGTGGTGCGCAGATTTTTCTGCAATCGATTGGCCACCATCTGCGCTTCTTCAGACAGTTTGGGCCGGGCTTTTTCACCTGCCCCATTCTCCCCTGCGCTCGATTGCTGGTGAATTTCAAACAACAACAGCTGACTGGGAATGCTGCCATTAAACAGTTTGTACTGTTTGTGGGAGCGCAAATTGGTGGAGTGGCACAGTTCCGGGTTGCCGGTAAAAATAGCCGCCTTCCAGCCGCCGAATTCCTGCTTCAACTGGCGCCCCAGCTCCGCATAGGTTTCCCGCAGCTCTTCCAGCTCACCCAGGCGCTCACCGTAAGGTGGGTTGGTAATAACCAGTCCGGGATTAACCTGCGTATGGCTGGGTACTTTAAACGCGGCCACCGGACGGCAGCTGACACGCACATGTTTTTCCAGGCCTGCGCGGGCAATATTGGACTCTGCCGCAAACAGCACTTTGGCATCGGCATCGTATCCGCGGATTTCGGGGAGGGTCTTTGCCAGCCCAGCTACCCGGCGCTGAAGTGCCTCTTCCCGCAGCGGTAGCCAGAGGTCACTTTGATGATTGAGCCAGCGCTCGAAACCGAAGCTCTCACGCATCAGGCCGGGCGCGACATCCGCGGCCATCAGTGCGGCCTCAACCAGAAAGGTCCCGGAGCCGCACATGGGATCCAGCAATGCTCCGCCCTCGGCGGCAATTTTCGGCCAGCCGGCACGTATCAGTAGTGCCGCCGCCAGGTTTTCTTTCAATGGCGCAGCGCCAATATGGGTGCGGTAACCGCGGCGGTGCAGGCTGTCGCCGCAGAGATCGACGGCAATCTCGAGGTTGTCCCGATGCAGCCGCAGCATGACCGACAGATCAGGATCTCGCTTGTCCACATCCGGTCGCGCGCCGGTTGCCTGCCGCAGCCGGTCGACGATTGCGTCTTTGGCTTTCTGGGCGCCAAACTGACTGTTGCGTATCTCACTGTTGGTGCCGGAAAACTGCACCCAGAGAACTCCAGTGGGACTGATGTGCTCTTCCCAGGGGATATCCACTACCGCCCGGTAAAGCCCCTCGGCATCCGCGATACGGGACTGCCCCAGATTCAGCAACACCCGGTTGGCGAGACGACTCCACAGGCAAACCCGGTAGGCTAGGGTCAGATCCCCGGTAAATCGCACGGCAGCAGGTTGCTCTCGCTCAACCAATGCCCCCAGGGTGCGCAGCTCGTCGGCGACCAGGTTTTCCAGGCCTTTGGGACAGGTAGCGGTAAATTGGTACTTGGCAGTCAAAAAATCAATCTCTGTCAGGGTGAAAACGGCTATTCTGGCAAAACGCTCACGGGCATTTTGGCCATGCCAGCATCAGGTGGCGCAAGCATACCTTAATCCGGGATCGCATTCCCGAACTCTTCCGATTGCGGCAATACTGCCCGACTCGCTATACAAATCCCGTCTTTCTAGACATATTTCTAAACAAATTTCGCCTATAGCGAGCCTTTTTCAGAAAAATTCGATCGTTCAGGATCTGGCGCGAATCTGATTTACTGAGTCCCAGTTGGTGAGCCGCTCATGAATTGTCGGTGAGTCCCTTCTCCAACGGCGACTTCCACAATAAGCTGGAATTCACAGAGGGGGAAAATTATTGATCCAATCGCCACATCAGGGGGAGATAGGGATCAACAGTTGATCGCGAGAACATCGCAAACAGATCGAGGTGCCATATCTATGAAACGCCAAAAACGTAATCCCAACGATAGAGCTTTCCACAAAGGTTACGTTGCTGCCACTGAGGGCAGAAATCACGATAGTTGCCCCCATGAAAACGGGGCCTTGCATCAGGAGTGGGTAAACGGCTGGCGCCAAGGGCGACAGGACTACTGGAGCGGATTCGGGCGCGCAGCGCAGGCACAGCGCATCGCCAATATGTAAGCCGCTCGCCGGTAATTACCACTGACAGTTACAACCGGTAGTTACAACCTATAGTTACAAGTAGCCGATAGCTACAAAAAAATCCCGGGTATTTCCCGGGATTTTTGTATCAACCAAACCTCGTCGCCCACGCGAGGATTACGCCTTGACGACTCGCCCCCGGTGCAATTCAGCGATGGCCGCTGCCGCCTCGTGAATCACCTCGGGTCCGCGATAAATAAATCCGGAGTAAATCTGCACCGCCGTGGCACCCGCACGGATTTTATCCGCAGCAGATTCGCCATCGAAAATTCCGCCCACGCCGATAATCGGGATTTCCCCTTTTAGCTCGCCGGCCAACTTGCGAATCACTTCGGTGGAGCGCTCGGTCAGAGGGCGACCGCTCAACCCGCCCTCTTCCGCGCCGTGTTCCAGATTCTGCACAGAGGATTTATCGATGGTGGTATTGGTCGCGATGACGCCATCGATATTGTTGTCACGCAGGGTTTTGGCAACATGAGCGATGGCATCGTCGTCCATATCCGGAGCGATTTTCACTGCCAGCGGCACATAGCGATCATGGCGCTTGGCCAGTTGTTGCTGCTTCTCCTTTAACGCATCGAGAAGCTGGCTCAGACTATCGCCGAACTGCAAGTCCCGCAGGCCTTTGGTGTTGGGCGAAGAAACATTGGCGGTGATGTAATCCGCGTGGGCGTACACTTTTTCCATGCACAGGCAGTAATCGTCCGCCGCCTTCTCCACCGGGGTATCGAAGTTCTTGCCCACATTAATGCCCAGCACGCCGGAATAGCGCCGGTGTTTGACCCGCTCCAGCAGGTAGTCCACACCTTCGTTATTGAACCCCATGCGATTGATGATCCCTTCTGCCTCAGGCAGACGGAACAAGCGCGGCAACGGATTGCCGGGCTGTGGACGCGGGGTAACAGTACCCACTTCGACAAATCCAAAGCCGAGCGCACCAAACCCATTAAACGCCTGCGCGTTCTTGTCGAGACCTGCAGCCAGGCCTACCGGGTTGGGCAGTGTCAGCCCCATCAGCTCAACCGGGTCATCCGGTACTGACTTGCTGAATAGCGACATGAGCCCCAGGCGCTCGGCCGCCCCAATGGCATCAATAGAGAGGTGGTGGGATCGCTCCGGATCCAACGCAAACAGGGCTTTGCGCAAGTGCTGGTACATGGGCTTCCTATTCTTTAACGCATTCGTTACGCATTTCGTGTGTGTCCCGAAAGGACATCGGCACGAATTTGGGCCATACAAAATTGGCGGCCCGCTAAAGCGAGCCGCCATATTGTACGGACTTCCGGACTGAATTTCTCAGTCGGATTACCGGCCCGGATACGATTAGGCCAGGGTTTCCTGATCTGAAGTCGCGTTCGCCAGGTACATCAGCTCACGCAGGGCCACGGTAAACATGGCGAAATCACCCTGAGGAGAAGACTTCAGTTCCTTCATCAGGCTCTCCCAGCGCTGGATGGGTTGCGCCATGACGTCTACCCAACGGCTTACCGCGCTGTCCACATCCAGGCCATCGTCTCCCGCAAGGCGCAGAATGTGAATGGCGAGCTTGGACAGCTGGCTGTCCAGGTCATCCATGCTGGTTTCCCGCGCCTGAGACTGCCAGAAGGTTTCCGCCGGCAGGTCAATGATCTGGTTACCGAACCAGTAGAGTCCCAACTTATCTGCCAGGGCAAAGTAGGTTTTGGCCACTTCCTCCACCGGGCGATCGCTGACCTGTGCCGACTGGGAGATACCCAAAGCCGAGAACAGATAGGTCGGTGATGCCGCGAGCAGTGCCAACTGCTCTGGCACGTTCGCTGCGAGCAGCTGATCGTGGCGGGACTGCCACTCGCGCAGAGGTTCGCCACTCAGCACTTCTGGCAGTGCACGAATTACCCGCTGCACGGAATCCTGGAACAGGTCGCGCTCTTGCGCCGGATCCAGATCACCGCGGCGGTTGCGCACAAACCAGCGCGTCGCGCGGCGCACCCGGCCGATCATGGAGTTCATCAACTGCAGCTGCAGATCCGCCGGTACCTGATAGTCCAGTGCCGCCACGCCGTCCTGGAACTCCTGCATCAGGTAAACATCGCGAGCGCTGATATAGGCCGCCGCAATGGTGTCGATATCCGCACCGGTAGCACCGCTGATGCGATGGTAGAAAGTAATCCCCATACTGTTGACCATTTCATTGGCCACCTGGGTGGAGACAATTTCCCGGCGCAGCTGGTGGTCGTAGACCAGCGCTTCGTAGCGCGCCACCAGGGTGGGCGGGAAGGCGGAAACAACCGCTTCCTGCACACGTTCATTGTCAATGATGTGCGCGTTCAGCAGCTCTTCTTTAAGCTTCACTTTCACATAGGAAATCAGTACCGAGAGTTCCGGGCGGGTCAGGTACTGGCCTTTGTTCTGACGCTCGGAGAGGGTTTCATTGTCAGGGATGAATTCCAGTGCGCGACGCAGTCGGCCTTCGCTCTCCAGCGCGTTGATCACGCGGCGATATTCGTCAAACCGGTCGCCCACCTGGTAGCTCGCCACGCTCAGAGCGCGAGTCTGGTTGTAGTTGTTGTCCAGCACCAGTTCGGCTACCGACTCGGTCATCTCCTCCAGCAGCTGGTTGCGCTGCTTGCTGGTGAGGTCGCCATTGGCCACCACCTTGTCCAGCAGGATCTTGATGTTTACCTCGTGGTCCGAGCAATCCACGCCGCCGGCATTGTCGATAAAGTCGGTGTTACAGCGACCGCCATTCAGGGAGAACTCGATACGGCCGCGCTGGGTCATGCCCAGGTTGCCGCCCTCGCCAAACACTTTGCAGCGCAGCTGATTGCCATTCACCCGCAGGTTGTCGTTGGACTTGTCACCAACCTGAGCGTGGCTCTCGCTGCTGGCTTTGACATAGGTGCCAATACCGCCGTTCCAAATCAGGTCTACCGGCGACTTGAGCATGGCACTGATCAGTTCGTTCGGCGTCAGCTGGTCCTCGGAAATTCCGAAGGCCTGCTTCATTTCCGGGGTTATTTTCACGGATTTGGCACGGCGCTCGAAAATACCACCGCCCTTGGAAATCAGGCTGAGGTTGTAATCGGTCCAGGCAGAGCGCGGCAGTTCGAACAGGCGCTTGCGCTCGACAAAGCTGCTGGAGGCATCCGGGTTGGGGTCGACAAAGATATGCAGGTGGTTGAAAGCACCTTTCAGGCAGATATGTTCAGACAGCAGCATGCCGTTGCCGAATACATCGCCGCCCATATCACCAATGCCAATCACCGAGAAATTTTCCGCCTGTACATTCACGCCCATTTCGCGGAAGTGACGCTGCACAGAGACCCAGGCACCGCGCGCGGTAATGCCCATTTTCTTGTGATCGTAGCCGTTGCTGCCACCAGAGGCGAAGGCATCGCCCAGCCAGAAGTCGTATTCCGCGGCAATGCCGTTGGCGATATCGGAGAAAGTGGCGGTGCCCTTGTCGGCCGCAACAACCAGGTAGGGGTCGTCCTGGTCGCGACGAATAACCCGCGGCGGCGGGATGACTTCGCCATCTTTCAAGTTATCGGTGACATCCAAAAGACCGCGGATAAAGGTTTTGTAGCAGTTGATACCCGCCTCGATCAGCGCCTCTCGGCTGTTATCGACCGGTGGTTTGCGTACCACGAATCCGCCTTTGGCACCGCTGGGTACAATCACTGCGTTCTTCACATTCTGGGCTTTCACCAATCCCAACACCTCGGTGCGGAAGTCTTCCAAACGGTCGGACCAGCGCAGGCCACCGCGGGCCACTTTACCGCCGCGCAGATGTACGCCCTCGACTTGCGGCGAGTAGACGAAGATTTCGAATTCCGGGCGCGGCTCGGGAATATTCGGAATATCCCGCGGGCTGAACTTGATGGAGATGTAATCCTTGGGCTGGTCGTTCTCATCCAGCTGGAAGAAATTGGTCCGCAGGGTTCCGCGAATCAGCTCCAGATAACGGCGGATCACCTGGTCTTCGTTGAGGTTGTCTACCGCATCCAGGCCATCGTGAATCTTCTTGATCAGGCGCTCGACCCGGGACTGATCCTGGCGATCGGCGGAATTGATGCGCGGGTCAAACATGGCGCGGAACAGGGCCACCAGATTACGCGTAATTTCCACATGGTTGGCCAGAGTCGCAGCAATATAGGACTGGCTGGCACTGAACTTGGTCTGCTTCAGGTAGCGGGCGTAGGCGCGCAGCATGGACACTTCGCGCCAGTTCAGACGTGCGGCGAGCACCATCCGGTTGAAGGCATCGCTTTCGGCCACGCCATCCCAGATTGCGGCGAAGGCATCCTGGAACAAGGAGCGGGAGGCCTGGGCGTCGACGCGGGTTGGCAAGCCAAATTCCAGGTGGAACTCGTGCATCCACACATCCTGCTGGCCGCGGGGACGAATGGTATAGGGGAACTCGCCCATCACCCGCAGGCCCAGGTTTTCCAGTACCGGAATCACATCGGACAGGGTCAGGCCGCTGCCCCAGTTGAATACCTTAAAGCGCAGACTACCAGGCTCGGCTCCAACCGGCTGGTAGAAACTCATGGCCACGCGGTGATCGGCGCTGATCTCCTGAATCAAGGCCACATCCTGTACCGCGATACGAGGCTCGAAGTCCTCGCGGTAACCCGCGGGGAAGGCCTGACCGAAGGTACTGATCAGGCGGCTGCCCTGCTCCTCACCGTGGGATTCAATGAGGGATTTTTGGAATACGTCTTCCCAACTGCGGGTAATGTCCACGATTTGCGCCTCCAGTCGCGCTACATCAAAGTCCACCGGCTCATTTGGATCCACCCGGAACACAAGGTGCACCCGGGCGAGAATGGATTCGGAAAAATAGGTCGTAAAATCGGAGTCCAGCGCGTGAATGGTTCTCGCGATACGATCGCTGATCTTTTCGCGCACCTCACTGTTGAATTGGTCCCGCGGCACGTAAACCATGGCGGTGACGAATTTGCCAAACGGATCTTTGCGCATAAACAAGCGCAGACGCGCGCGCTCATTCATGGCGAGCACGCCGAGGGTGGTATCGAACAGCTCTTTGGTGCTGCTCTGGAACAGCTCGTCCCGCGGGAAGGTGTCCAGCACCCGCTTCAGCGCCTTGCCATCATGACTGGTGGGAGACAGGCCGCTCTGCTCCATCACCGAGGCCAGCTTGCGACGGATGATAGGAATTTTGGCCGGGCTCTCGGTGTACACCGGTGAGGTGTAGAGCCCCATAAACGCCGATTCCCCGATCACCTCGCCTGCGGCATCGTAACGCTTGATGCTGACGTAATCCGAATAAGCAGACCGGTGCACCCGGGACTTGACGGAAGACTTGGCAAACGTCAGGAAGTTGGGCCCCTGGTAGAACTTCTGCTTGCCCTCATTGAAGGCATACTCCGGCGTAGGCTCTGCGGGTTGCTGCAGGTTTTTGAAGATCCCCAGGCGGCGGTTTTCCACCTCGCACAGGACCTTTTTATCGCCTTGCTGGCAGAATTCGTATTCGCGGTAACCGAGGAAGGTGAAGTTGCCATCCCGCATCCACTGCAGGAAAGCCGCGGCCTCTTCGAGATTGGCCTCGTTATCAGCGATGCTGGCATGCAGCTGGTCTTCCATCGCGGCGCAGGTGTCCAGCATCGGCACATAGTCGTCGACCGCCAGCTCCACATCGCCGAGGATATCCTTCAGCGAACGGGCCAGGTCCGATGCGTGTGAGGCCGAGGTATCCAGGTTGATCTCAAGGTAAATCAGCGCCTCGCTGGATACCCTGGGGTCGTCCTGGCGGGCATCATCCTGCTTGCTTCCGGGAGGCAGCAGCTTTTCCAACTGGCCACTCTCGCTCCGCTGCAGCTGCATCACCGTACTTTTGATGGAGTGGATCACGGTATTGCGGTTGTTGATCTCCATCCGCACCGAGTCCACCAGGAACGGCATGTCCCGCTGCAATACACAAACGACGGTGTGGGAGCACTCCCAGCCGTGGTCCTCCAGGCGCGGGTTGAACACCCGGATCTTGGGCTCGCCGCCGCTGTACTGCTGGAGAAAGTCCCAGCAGGTGTAAAGGCAACCGTATACATCCACCAGACGCCGCCCCGCCAGGTCCTCAAGTGCGTACTGGTTCAGAAACTGCTCTGCAAAAGCGACAACCGGCGCCGCCTTGTCGCCCAGCTTCTCCCGAATGATCCCGCTGACCTGCGCCAGCAGCTCCTCCCGGCTATCCGTTATGACCGTGGCCATATTCACGTGTTTTCTCCCATCGCGGCTTAACTGATTACCGCTGTGAATAAATTTTTTTGGTTCAAGGTTGTATCAAGGTAGAACAAAACGACAGAATAATTGTCTACTTTGCCGCCCGAAGTACCCTAATAGGAGCCACGACGAACCCCCATAGCGGCACAGCGGTTGCCTCTCAGCCATCCGCCGCTAAAATCAACCGGTTCGCGACTGATCCTCGGACTCATCCTCAGGAGGCGGGCGAGTGGCTATATATAAAGATGATAGATAGCCACCCGGCTCGGGCAGCGTATTGAAACAGGAAATTGGCAAAAGAAGTGACGATATGGACACACGCCAGCAGATAAAAATTCTGGGTGATTGGCTAGAGCAGCAGATTATTGGCCAGGAGACTTTGGTCAACCGGATCCTCATAGGATTACTGGCCGATGGCCACCTACTGGTTGAGGGTGCGCCGGGCCTAGCCAAGACCAAGGCCATCAAGACTCTGGCCGATGCCATTGAGGGTGACTTCCACCGGGTGCAGTTCACCCCGGACCTGTTACCCTCCGATATTACCGGCACCGACATCTACCGTCCGGAAACCGGCGAATTTCACTTCCAGCACGGACCGGTGTTTCACAACCTGATTCTCGCGGACGAAATCAACCGCGCGCCGGCCAAGGTACAGTCCGCCCTGCTGGAAGCCATGGCCGAGCGCCAGATCAGTGTCGGGCGCAAAACCTATTCGCTGCCGGACCTGTTCCTGGTGATGGCGACCCAGAACCCCATCGAACAGGAAGGCACCTACCCGCTGCCTGAGGCGCAGCTCGACCGTTTCCTGATGCAGGTGAACCTCAGCTACCCCAATGCGGAAGCGGAAACCAAAATCCTGCAACTGGCCCGCGCTGAGGCCAGTCACGGCGAAGACCGGCCGTCTTCCATCATCAGCCAGGAAACCATTTTTGCCGCGCGCAAAGAAATTCTCGACCTGACCATGGTCGAAGCCGTTGAGACCTATATTGTCCAGCTGATCATCGCCACCCGCGAACCGCAGCGGTACGACGACGAACTCGCCTCCTGGCTCGACTTCGGCGCCAGCCCCCGGGCCACCATCGCCCTGGATCGCTGCTCCCGCGCCTACGCCTGGCTTGCCGGTCGCGACTATGTAACCCCGGACGATGTCATGGCGATTGCGCCGGATGTACTGCGCCACCGCCTGTTGCTCAGTTTTGAGGCGGAAGCCGCCGGCGCCAGTGCCGACCAGGTCATTCACCGCTTGCTGCAACAAGTGCCGGCGATTTAACCAGGCGCAGCGGATTCGACGTGCAGAAAGCCCTCAATCACAATGAGCTGAACCTCCGCGGCGCCTACCCCGCCGTGCCACCACTAGTGCGCCTGCGGCATATCGCCCGCCAGTTGCGCCTGTTCAAGCCGCGGGTAAACCGTAGCGACCAGGCCGGCAACCTGCTTACGCGTTACCGCGGCCGCGGCATGAACTTTGAAGAGGTGCGCTACTACCAGCCCGGTGACGACGTGCGCTCCATCGACTGGCGCGTAACCGCCCGCACCGGTAAAACCCATACCAAGCTGTTCCAGGAAGAACGCGAACGGCCGGTGGTGATTTTGCTGGACCTGCGCTCACCGATGTTCTTTGGCAGCCAGAATGCTTTCAAATCCGTCGCCGCTTGCAGCATTGCTTCGGCTCTGGGATGGGCAGGCCTGCAGCACGGTGACCGTATCGGCGCCCTGCTGTTTTCTGATCAACACCTGGAAACCGTTCGTCCCCGCCGCAGCCATCACGCGGTACTTGCGGCCATTCACAGCATGGTGGAAATGGCATCCGCACTCAAAAGCCCTATCCCTGCAAACGGCAGCCAGCCGCTCAGCACCCTGCTGGAAGAAGCGCGCCGGGTTGCGCGCCCCGGCAGCGCAGTGTTCCTGATCAGCGACTGCCATGACATGGATGAAAGCTGCGAGCAGCCCCTGTACCTGCTGACCCGCCACGCCGATCTTCAGGTACTTCGCATTACCGACCCGCTGGAGCAGCAACTGCCAGATCAGGCCCTCACCATCAGTGACGGTCGCCAGCGCACCTTTCTTGGCCGGTCCAACCGGCAACAGCGAGAAGCCTTTTCCCGGCATCAGCAACAGGTGCGCGAGCAGACTGCGCAGCTTTGTCGGCGCCTACGCCTGCCGCTGGTCGACTTTGACAGCACACAACCGGTGGTTCCGGTATTGCTCAGCACCTACGGTGAGCGACCGCCGGCGCCAAGTGCCAGCCCCAGCAGGATGCCGGTATGAAGCTAATGGCACAGCAGCAGACCGCGCAGCCGGCGCCACAAATGACGCCGGAAATGCAGGCACTGTTAGAGCAACTCAAAGACATTCACGAACCCGCAGCCATCGGCTGGTGGCCCCTCGCCCCTGGCTGGTGGATCCTCGCCGGAACCCTGGTTGCACTCATATTTGCCGCCGCATTTATATTTCTGCGCCTTCGGCAGAAGCGCCGGAAAAACTTGTATCGCTCCGAGGGCGTACGACTGCTGCAAGCAGTAGACCTGGCCAACCCGCGCGCGGTGGAGGAGATCAACATACTTATGAAACGGGTCGCTGTGGTGACCTTTGGCCGCGAACCCTGCGCCGCCCTTACCGGTGAGCGCTGGATTGCCTTTTTACAGTCCTCGGTGGATCAACCAATCCCCCAAGCCGCAAAGCGCGCCTTACTGGAAAACCTGTACAGCGACCAGCTGCCCAGCAGCAGCGACGTCGAAGCGCTGCGAGATTACGCCATATACTGGGCACACAAGCACGAAAGGCCGATACCCGCGGATACGCTGGCGGGCGCCAAAGCCGTCATCGCGCCCAATTCACCGGAGGCAAGTCGTGTTTGAGTTTGCCCTGCCGTGGCTGTTTCTATTATTGCCGCTGCCCTTGCTGGCGCGCCGACTTTTGCCGAAAAGCGAACCCCTGAGCAGCGCAATCAAAGTGCCCTATTACCAGCAACTGCCGCAAAAAGGCGGCAGCGCCCCGGGCAATCAAATCAACCTGTTACTGCTCTGGCTACTTTGGAGCCTGCTCGTAACCGCCGCGGCTCGGCCGCAGTGGTACGGCGAGCCGATTTCAGAAACCAGCAGCGCCCGCGACCTGCTGATCGCAGTGGACATTTCCGGCAGTATGGAAACTCCGGACATGCTTCTGAACGGCAACCCGGCCATGCGCATTACCGCCGTCAAAAACGTTGTTGGGGATTTTGTGCTGCGTCGCAACGGCGATCGCCTGGGGTTGGTTTTGTTCGGCACCCGCGCTTATCTGCAAGCACCCCTGACGTTTGATCGTCAGACTGTGGACACACTGTTAACCGAAGCCCAGATCGGTTTCGCTGGCCAGGGGACCGCCATTGGCGACGCCATTGGTTTATCTGTCAAACGTCTGACTCAGCGCCCGGCCGATCAACGTGTTCTCATCCTGCTAACAGACGGCGCCAACACCGCCGGCGAAGTTGCCCCCCTGAAAGCTGCCGAGCTCGCCAAGCAGGCCGGGGTCAAGGTGTACACCATCGGTGTGGGTGCAGATGAAATGGTACAGCCCGGGCTACTGGGATCCCGCTTCGGATCCCGCCGGGTCAACCCATCGCGGGATCTGGATAGTAAGACGCTCAAAGCCATCGCGGACCAGACCGGCGGCCTCTACTTCCGCGCCCACAATCCCCAGGAGCTGGTGAATATCTATGCCGAGCTGGACCGCCTGGAGCCGGTAGAGCAGGAGGCGGAAACCTATCGCCCACTCAAATCCCTGTATATCTGGCCCCTGGGACTCGCCTTGTTTCTGGCACTGGCCTGGGCACTGATTCCCCTTGCCGCCAATCTTATTGCAAGCAGAGCTTCCATTAGCAAAGGTAGTAGTCAGCACCCGCTGAACAGGAGGCAGGCCCTGTGAACCTGTTAGCCAGCCTGCAGGAGTTCCATTTCCTGCGCCCCCAATTTTTATGGTTGATACTCCCGGTCGCCGTCGTTTGCTGGGCACTCGCGCGCACAGTGCTCGCTAGCGGCCAGCTGCAAAAAGTCATCGATCCGGACCTGCTCCCCCACCTGCTGATGCGCGGCGGGGAAAAGCGTCCCTGGCTATTTGCCCTGATATTCGCTCTGCTGACTCTGGCCATCATTGCCCTGGCCGGCCCCAGCTGGCGCAAACTGCCCACCCCGGTTTACAGCAACCAGGACGCCCTGGTGATTCTCCTGGACCTGTCGCCCTCGATGATGGCGACCGATCTCTCGCCGAATCGCCTCACCCGCGCGCGTCTGAAAATCCTGGATATCCTAAAACAGCGCAAAGACGGCCTTACCGCCCTGATTGCCTACGCCGGTGAAGCCCACGTAGTCACACCGCTTACCGACGACACCGCCACCATTGCCAATCTGGTACCCTCGCTTTCGCCACGGATCATGCCGGTGCCGGGGAGCAATATTGAAATGGCAGTACAGGCGGGACTGCGCTTAATAAAAGACGGTGCCAATGGCCGCGGGCGGCTGCTGGCGGTAACGGACGGTATCGCCAAAGCGGCAGTCAACACCGTAGAAGCCGAAGTCAAAAACAGCGATGCCAGCCTGTCCATCCTCGCCGTGGGCAGTGGCGACGGCAGCCCCATTCCGAAAACAACCGGCAGCGGGTTTGTCACCGACGACAGTGGCTCCATCATCATCGCCAATTTTGATCGCGGGGAACTGGCACAGTTGGCCGCAAGCACCGGCGGCAAATTTGCGCAGATCTCCGTAACCGACAATGACATCGCAACACTGCTGCCCAAAAACAATGCCCCGGAGCAAGCACAATTGACCGAGCGGGAATTTGATCAGTGGCAAGAGGAAGGGCGCTGGCTGGTGCTACTTCTGCTGCCCCTGGCGCTTCTGCTGTTCCGCCGCGGCACCCTCGCCTGTGTAATTCCAGCATTCACACTCTGCTCGCTACTCACTGCCGCCCCGAAAAGCGTGGCGGACACCTGGCAAAACCTATGGAAGACACCCAATCAGCAAGCGGAAGAGATGCTGCAACAGGGGGACGCCAAGTCTGCAGCAGAGAAATTCGACAATTCTCAATGGCGCGGCACCGCCAACTATCGCGCCGGTGAGTACGATGCTGCAGCCAAGAACTTCTCCCAAAGCGCAGACCCACAAGGGCTCTACAACCTGGGCAACAGCCTGACACAACAAGGCCGCTTCAACGAAGCCATCAACGCCTACGATAAAGCGCTAAAAGAAGACCCCGATTTTTCGGATGCTCGCCAAAACCGGGACATCGCCGAACAGCTCAAAAAGCTGCAACAACAGCAGCAACAAAACCAGCAGCAGAGTGGCCAGTCCCAGGACCAGGACCAGGACCAGGACCAGGACAATCAACAGGACCAGCAGCAGGACCAAAATACGCAGCAGGATCAACAGCAAGGCGATCAAAGCCAGCAGAATGCCCAGCAGCAGCCAGGAGAGGAGCAGCAACAGACTGGCAATCAGGACCAGCAGGAACCGCAGCCGGACCCTGGCCAGAATGAGCAGGAGCAACAAGCTCAGGGCAGCGAAGACCAGCAGAATGGCGAGCCACAACAGCAAAATGCCCAGGCTCAGCCCGGCGAAGAGGAAAGCCCACTAGATCCTGAAACCCAACAGGCTCTGGACCAGTGGCTGCGCCAGATCCCCGACGACCCCGCCGGCCTGATGCGCGAGAAATTCAAATACGAAAGCCTGCAACGCCGCCGCGCCTATCGCGCGGGCGAATGGCAGCCCCCGGAAAACGGAGCCACCCAAAGATGGTAGTCCCAGCAGAAACAATCGCCACCCCTCACCGCGGACACCGGCTCACCGGTTTCCCTGCGGAGCACGCAATCAAGCTGCTGATTAGCCTGCTTCTACTGCTGACATCCGTCACCGCTAGCGCACAGGATCTCACCGCATCCGTGGACCGCAACGAGCTCGCCATTAACGAAACCTTCACGCTCACCCTGCGCTACAGCGGCAACCAGAGTGGCGGTCAGCCGGACTTCAACCTGCTGCAACAGGATTTTGAACTGCTATCCCGCCAGCAATCCAACCAATACCGCGTTATCAACGGCAAGGCGGAGAGCTTCGTAGAGTGGACCGTCGTGCTCGCACCACTGAAAGAAGGCAAGCTCTTCGTCCCTTCCCTGCACCTGCATGGCCAGGTCTCTGATGCCATCCCGATGACCATCAACAAAGCGGGCGAATCCCCCGCAGGTAATGACCGTCAGGCATTTCTGGAGGTAGAACTGGACAAAGACACACTCTACGTCCAGGAACAACTACTGGTAAAAGTCCGCCTCTACACAACTGTCGGGCTCCACGATATCGCTACCGACCCATTGCAGATTGCCGGTGCCCACGTAGAAAAGGTCGACGAACAGCGATTCGAACGCAGAATCAACGGAGTCGGCCATGCCGTCTACGAACTAACGTATGCCGTATTTCCGGAAAGCTCCGGCGAGCTGCAGATTCCCGCCCTCAATTATGTAGCCGTGACCGGCCGCAGAGACCCCTTCTCCCTGTTCAACCGCAACGCCCAGCGTATCCGCCTGCGCTCCGAAGCAAAAAGCGTCCAGGTCAAACCCAAACCCGACAGCTACAGCGGCTCTCACTGGCTGCCGGCAGCCAGCCTGGGTATGGTGCAGAGCTGGAGTAAGGATCCCGAAGAATTCAAAGTCGGGGAACCCATCACTCGCATCATTACATTACGGGCCGAAGGCTTACGCGCGGCGCAACTCCCTCCCCTGCCCGCGCTGGATGTCGAAGGACTCAAAACCTATCCGGACCAGCCACAGAAAGAGGATCAGCCGAGTACTAGTGGCATTACCGGCAGCCGTATTGAAACAACCGCGATAGTTGCAACCAAGCCCGGCGACTACCAATTGCCGCCGATCACGATTACCTGGTGGGATAGCAAGTCTGGTCGCCAGAGAGCTACGCAATTGCCAGCGTTCCGGTTTCATGTCTCGGGAGCACCTCTGACCAATGCAGCACAACCAGGGAAAGCTGATACAGCACCTACAACTGCCCCGACTACAGTGCCTGTCGAGCCCGGCTTTTGGCAGAAAATTGCTATTGCGGCAATTGCGTCACATCTCCTGTGGATCATTTATGTTTTTCGGTCACAAAAAACAATTAATAGCCGAAAAAAAGAAAAAGAGCCGAAAAAAGATCTGAAGCTCAAGGAGGTTGAGCTTTTGAGCAAAATAGACGGTGCCACCCCGCAAGAGATACTGTCTACGCTAAAGGAATGGCACGACAAAACTCATCAAGAATTTAAGAAGAGCTCCACAACTGAAGCTGATTATTATTCAGACAATCAAGAGCTGGATCGAGCTATCAGCCTATTGAATGACGCGATATATAAAACCCCACCAAAGCCGATCAATCGGCAGCAACTACTTATTCTGGTTAACCGCTTAGTCAACAAAAAAATCAAAGCTACTCCTTGCGACCCAGGCTCTTCACTACCCAAGCTCTTTGGTAATTAGCACTCAATTCCGCCCAACAAACAACCATAACGAACGAAAGATAACCACTTTATTTAAATAAAGAACGTTCCCCAGAGACTGGGTGTACCGTGCCAACAGGCGGTGATAGTATTCAACTTGTTCGCCGGAAATAGCTTAAAATTCAGTGAGTTGGGCATAGACCCATCCTAAAGGAAGTACCAAATGGGGACCATTTTTGTTACCGGGGGGCCGGTTTCATCGGCAGTGCCGTTGTACGGCACATTATTGAATCCACAGATGACCAAGTAGTCAATATTGACAAGTTGACTTATGCGGGAAATCTGGAGTCACTGGCGGACGTGAGCCAATCCCCGAGATATCACTTTGAACAAGTAGATATCTGTAATCAGGAAGCCTTTTCTCGGCTTTTGGAAAAGTATCACCCTACTGCCATTATGCACCTCGCGGCAGAATCGCACGTAGACCGGTCTATTGATGGCCCCTCAGCCTTCATTGAAACCAATATTGTAGGCACCTACACCCTACTTGAAGCCTCGCGTACATACTGGAAGTCGTTGAATGAGGAAGAACGGGAAAAATTCCGCTTTCACCACATTTCAACAGATGAAGTTTACGGAGATCTCGAAGGCACTGATGAGCTCTTCACCGAAGAAACTCCTTACGCGCCTAGCTCCCCCTATTCCGCGAGTAAGGCCTCGTCAGACCACTTGGTCCGAGCGTGGGGGCGAACCTACGGCCTGCCCGTAATAATTACAAACTGCTCAAATAATTACGGACCTTTCCATTTTCCCGAGAAACTGATTCCGCACGTAATTTTAAATGCTCTCGCTGGAAAAAGCCTGCCTGTTTACGGCGACGGCTCCCAAGTTCGGGACTGGCTTTTCGTGGAAGATCACGCTCGTGCACTTTATACGGTTGTCACGAGAGGCGAAGTGGGAGAAACCTACAATATTGGCGGCCACAATGAAAAAAGAAACATTGAGGTCGTTGAAACCATTTGTCAGCTTCTGGAGGAATTGGCCCCCACTAAGCCTCAAGGTATTCAGTCTTATAAAGATCTAATTACATTTGTAAAAGATCGCCCCGGGCACGACCTGCGCTATGCAATTGATGCGTCAAAAATAAAAAATGAGCTCGACTGGGCTCCAAGCGAAACCTTTGAAACCGGTATTCGTAAAACAGTTAAGTGGTATCTGGAAAACACAATCTGGTGGAATAACGTTCTCAATGGGTCGTACCAGCTTTCCCGCCTGGGTACCGAGCAAGAAGCAATCATCGAATAAAAGCAGCGAGTCGGTCGCGAAATACTAAATATAAACAATAAAAATAAAGCGACCCGTCAAGCTGTGGAATCGGCTGGGAAGCCTGGAATTATTTACGCTCAGAGTAGTCGGCACTCGGGCAGGAATATATAGCCTGCCCATATTCGCGACTTGATTCTGAGCACAATTACGCTACCTCTAAGTAGGGATAGATAATGAAACTATTAATCGGGGGCTCTGGTTTCATTGGGACTGCATTTCAGGCTCACTTAGATCAGCAGCAGCAAGAATACATCGCCGTTTCTCGTGCACCTCGCAAAAGCGACGATAACTTGGTGTCCAGGGATACATTTTACTCCGCCAGATTCAAAGCAAAGATCCAGGCAGCAAATTCAATTTTTTACTTGGCTTCTGCTACTGCCCCAAGGAATTGCCAATCCATATCGAAAGAAGTCGAGACGAATGTAGTTGAGTTTCAAAGATACATGGAGCACGCACTTTCCGTTAACCCAAACCTGAGAATAATTTACCTATCCTCGGGCGGCCAGGTTTACGGAACCAAAATTAAGGCGCGCGCAACCGAGGAACAGATAACCGCTCCGGAAACCCCCTATGCAATTGGCAAGGTAATGATTGAAGAGTCAATCAAGTACTTTGCCCGTAACAATTCTGTCAGTTATAGCATTCTACGCCCCAGCAATCCGATTGGTTCTGAGCAGATGAATCACAGGCAAGGCGTAATTCCGGCGTTATTTAATTCCGCCATTAACAATACCCCCTTCAAGATTGTAGGAAACCTGCAGTCAGCACGTGACTATATTCACGTTGCAGATGTATGCCGAGCAATGTCATTAGCGGAAACATTCAAGGGAAATGAAATATGGAACGTTGGCTCGGGATTAGCTACCACACTTGAAGACATTATAAAGCTCGTAGAACAAGAAACGAAAACAAAACTAAACATCGAGAATCATAGCCGGCTCAGCAGCTACAAGCTTGACCGTATAGTTTTGGATTCCAGTAAGATTGAAAAGGACTTAGGCTGGAAACCTCATTATTCACTAATGGATGCAATTCGTGAGTGCTCCCGAGCATTTCAAGCAAGACCACTCAAAGAAAAGCAATTAGATTTGTCAGCAGTATAAGAGTCACAACATGCACTTTAATATCTCTATTGGCGCTCTGCGCGTTGCAAAAGCTTACTTTCCAGACCTAGAAACAGTTGAAAATGGAGAGCTATGGAGCGTAAAACTGCCATGCGAAGTGACCCACATTCCATTGTTTGACGCACAATTGGTTCAAAATGAACTGAGCGAAACTATCGGCATAAACACGGACTTAAAGAGCTTATTTATTCATTGGCTGGATGCCGGAAGAAAGCGGAAACTTGCACCGACTCGACTATTTGATGAATCACAATACCTCGAGCAATACCCTGACGTGAAAGAAGCTCAGATGTGGGCATTTGAGCACTTTGTGCTGCATGGCGCCAAAGAGGGGCGCTCACCTAACAGCTCAATTCCCGACTGCGCTCCCTCTCATATTGTAGAAGAAAAGTACCGAAACGCCCTACTTTCAACTAAAGATATTGAATTTTTAAAATCAATAATAGGCTTCTTCCAAAACGAAGAACTCAAAGCAGCAATTAGAGCCAGCAATCCTGAGAGCATTATCAACCTTCTCTCACAGGATGAAAATTTTTCTCTTCTATTCAACCCAAGCGTGTATCGAAAAGCTCTGCTTTCCGAATACCCTGAGCTGCACATCCCCGAAGGCCGGGAATTGTTGCACTGGGTTAGAAACGGACGCAACTTGCCGGTGCGTTTCACTCCGTTCTTCTCACTGAACTACTACCGAGAGAAAAATAGAGATTTAAGCAATCTTTCCGATGAACGTCTTCTACAGCATTATTTTAACCACGGGATACATGAGAACCGCAATGGATCCAGCCTGTTTAACGCTGATAGATATGCTGCCGTAAACAAACTGCCACACAAAACATCTTCAGTCCTCTCAGCGCTAAAAGGCTTGCGAGTGGAAAGCAAGGGCATTGCTACCCAGGCCATCTATATAGATAGCGAAACCAAATTGGAATTACTAGCAGATCTAGAGCAAAAAAATGAGGCCTTAAGCGAAAGATTACTCGCACCTGAAATTCAGGAGCAGCTAAAAAAAGTCGAAGCGTATGAGCCGAGGGTCAACTTTAAAGGCAAAGGACGGAGCATCTTACAACCGATGCTTAACCACCCGGCAAACGATCTTTATTCTGCCGACATGGCAATATTTAAGAGCCTCCCTAAAACTCGCTATAAAGCAATAATGCTCATCCCACACTGCCGAATGAGCGGCGCGGCTCGCGTTTCCGGCGCCCTCGCCCACGTTCTCGCCAAACAGTTTGGTAGTGAAAACCTATGCATCGTTACAACTGATGGTACCACCTTTGAGCACCCAGAATGGTTTCCTACAGATGTAACAATTTTCAACTTTCATGAGCACACGTTACATCTTGCTTCAGATGCAAAGATTCAGGCGCTTATTTTGCTTTTAAGAGGGGTTGATACAAAGTTTATCTATAACGTGAACTCCCGTCTTTGCTGGGAAACACTGCACGCCTACGGAAAACAACTCAAAACCCTATTTTCAATTACTTCCTATCTTTTCTGCTCAGACAGAACCAAATCGGGCCTTAGAACTGGCTACCCCCAAGAGTTCTTCACGCAAACCTTCCCAATTCATGATTGGGTATTTGTCGATAACCAAAAATTGAAAGACGAGATCGTTCAAGATCACCATCTCACTGGGAAATATGCAGATAAAATTCTAGTCCTCCGCACACCTATACACGAAAAAATTGGCGTAGCCACGATTCGGAGTCAGGAAGGTTTAAAAATACGGAACCGTAAGCGACGCGTTTTCTGGGCCGGTCGATTTGACAGGCAAAAGAATTTTAACCTGCTCCTCAAAATTGCTCAGGGGATGCCGGATGTAGAATTCTGGGTTTGGGGGAAAGCAGTCCTAGATACTCCCGACCAGAACTTAGACGAACCGCGAAACATTAAACCAATGGGCGAATATGGAGATTTTTCAGAACTCCCCCTCGAGGTGTGTGATGTTTGGCTTTACACGAGTCTTTGGGATGGAATGCCCACGATAATGCTCGATGTCGCAAGTGCCGGCATCCCTGTAGTAGCCTCCGCCGCGGGCGCTATACCTGAATTACTATCCGAATTCCCTGAGTTCTTGGTGCCGGAACAAGATATCGATGAACCAGCACCCTACATAGAGAAAATACGTTATTTACTTGATCATAATGAATTTGCTTTCGGGAAAGCGGAAGAACTACAGGGTAAAGCCATGGCAGCGTACGAACAGGAGATCTTCTCTCAAGCCGTCGTTGATACATTAAGCGCCGGAGCCTAAGACATGCAGACTTACGAACACGAAATCACTCTCATAGTTACAGCGCACAATGAAGGCTTTCTTCTCGGTGCAACAATCAATAGTCTTTTAGCCGCAGCGCGTGAGGCCGAGTCGGCAGGAATACGCTGCCAGACCATCATGTATCTGGACAAAGCAGACACAACCACCGCTGACTTTGCAAAAGAGCTCGCAGAAAAGTTGGATTTTGATGTTGTAGAGACCGACTTTGGCGACCAAGGAAAGGTAAGAAACCTAGCGTGCACAAAGGTCTCTACAGACTATATTGCTTTCCTCGACGGAGATGACCTGTGGAGTGAAAACTGGATTATTAAAGCCATGGAAATCGCCCGAAAAAGCAACAAGTACATTGTGCACCCAGAAATGAACTGGTTTTTCGGCGGTAGTAACAACATCCTGATGAAAGCCGACCAAGAAGAAGATAGCTTTGACCCGATGTTTTTAAGATCCGGTAACCCCTGGGACGCTCTCTGTTTGGCGCATAAAGATGCCTACTTATCATCCCCGTACTGCGATAGAGATCTCAACACCGGATTCGCGTATGAAGACTGGCACTGGAACTGTGAAACTCTTGGAAAGGGATACATACATAAAGTTGCGAAAGGTACAATCCATTTCAAACGCCGCAGAGAAGTCAGCCAAAATACACAGGCCACTTCAAGAAAGGTATTAGTCAGAGACACCTCGATACTGCTCTACCCAGAAAAATAGCAAGAAGTCTAAAATGACCAAGTTCGAACTAGAAGACCTGTGCGCGCACCTTAATGAACGCTTCGATCAAAGAGAGTCTGCCGTCGAAGCCCTTAGTTATTGCAACGGGCATTTCAAAAAGCCAATTCTTACTTCAAGTTTTGGCTATGACTCAGGCGTGACGATTGAACTTTGCCTTAAGACTATTCCGCAAATCCCAATTGTCTGGATAGATACCGGGTTTACACATCCGGATACTTACAAGTACATCAAGCAATTAGTCTTGACACAGAAAATCAATTTAAAGGCATACAGCCCCAAATACCAACATGCTTTTCTAACCAGTGTCATGGGGCTGGATCCGTTGGCCAGTGATGAGCATCGAGAAGCGTTCAACCAAATGATTAAAGTTGAACCTCTTACTCGAGCATTCAACGAACTCAAGCCTGACCTCTGGATCACAGGCATCAGAGCAGAGGAAACCAGTAATCGAAAAAAACTTCGAAGCTTTTCGGTTGCACAAAATACAATAAAGTTCTCGCCGATTCTTTATTGGACACAAAAGGACGTTAACGAATACAAGTCTCGCAATTCGATCATGTCACCGGGCAATTATTTTGACCCGACCAAGAAGAATGAACGAGATGAATGTGGCATCCACTTAATTTAGATAGGAGTATTTTTATGAAGAAGGTTTTAGTTTTAGGCGGAGACGGCTTTTGCGGCTGGCCTACAGCACTACACCTCTCGCAACATGGGCACGAGGTTGTTATCGTAGACAATCTATCCCGGAGAAATATCGATAATGAACTCGGTGTTACTTCCCTTACCCCCATTGCGTCTATCGAGCGACGCCTGCAGTGCTGGAAAGAGGAAACCGGAAAAACCATTCGGTTTTATAACATTGATATTGCACATGAGTACCGGGAAGTCCTCGACCTGATTACCGCGTACGAACCCCACGCAATTGTCCACTTTGCAGAACAGCGAGCAGCGCCGTATTCAATGAAGACGGCGAAACACAAAATTTACACCGTCAATAATAATTTAAATGCCACCCATAATGTGCTGGCGGCCATTGTTGAAAGCGGATTGGATATTCACCTTGTTCACCTGGGAACCATGGGTGTATACGGGTACGGCACTGCAGGAATGAAAATTCCAGAAGGATACCTGACCGTAAAAATGACTACCGATGAAGGCGAAGAGGTTGAAAAGGAAATTCTGTACCCGGTAAACCCGGGCAGCATTTACCACATGACCAAAACACAAGATCAGCTGTTTTTTGCCTACTACAATAAGAATGACGCCCTCCGTGTAACCGATCTCCACCAAGGAATTGTCTGGGGCACGAATACCGATGAAACCAATCGCCATGAAGATCTCACCAATCGTTTCGACTACGATGGCGATTATGGCACGGTACTGAACCGCTTTGTTATGCAAGCAGCAGTAGGCCATCCGCTAACCGTGCATGGTACTGGAGGCCAGACACGCGCCTTCATCCATATCCGTGACACCGTTCAGTGTATTCGCCTTGCAGTGGAAAACGAGCCGGCGAAAGGAGAGAAGGTTCGAATTTTCAACCAGATGACCGAGACTCACCGAGTGCGGGATTTGGCGAAAATGATTTCCGATGTTTCTGGCACCGAATTCAAGTTAATGCCGAATCCGCGAAATGAAGCCGATGAGAATGATCTTTTCGTGGCAAATGACTGCTTCCTGCAGATGGGGCTAAAGCCTACCTATCTTTCCGAAGGGCTACTTGCTGAAGTCAACGAGATTGCCAAGAAGTATGAATCACGATGTGATCGATCTAAGATTCCATGTATTTCATATTGGACAGAAAACCAGCGCAAGAATAGCGCAAGCCAACCAGAAGTTAAAGCAAGCGTAAACGCTGAAATTTAAAACTTGACCGCTGGCCCAAATCAATGGGCTAGCGGTCAACTATTAGTTCATGGTAGATAATGGAAAAGCTATTCCCACGAAAAGATGAAATCGAATGGTTCTGTCACCCATCTCCTAGTGCAAAATTGATATACTGGCAGAATCCGAAGGTCGCATGCTCTAGCATTAAAAAATCACTTTGGAAGCTAGAAAAAGGGCAAGAGCCTGAAAATGTTCACATTAGACGAGAGTCGCCATTCCCCTATCTTTCAGATTTAGGAGTAAATGCTCCTGAATACGATTTTTTCACAATTGTACGAAACCCATATAGTCGTGTCCTTTCGGCATATCTCGATAAGATTGGCAAGGGAGCGGATCGACACATTTGGTGGCCGTTTTGCCGTGACTTTGGGATTCCCAGAAGCACCACTAAAGAACAGTTTAATTTTTTAAGTTTTCTGAAAGCGCTAAAGTCAACAAGTCCACACAACCTCGACCCTCATTTTAGGCCCCAGTTCCACAACCTACTACCCACAATCGTACCATATTCATTTATCGGCTTTCTGGAAGAACAGGGATCCGTCCAAAGCTTCTTGGAGTCTAAGTCAATCCCATATGTCCATAGCGCCCCACATGCCCGCAACGCGGGAAATAAGCTATTAGAGTACTACGGAGACGAAGAGATCGCACTAGTACAAAGTATCTATTCTAGTGATTTTGATTTTTTTGGATACTCTCTAGATATAGAAAATTATTCAAATCCAGGAAAGGCTATTGGCTCGCTCGACCGCCAAAGCAACACCACGTTTGTACAGCAATATTCGAATTTCACAAAATTGCTACGAAATACTAACATCAGCCCACTCGCAGAGATTTATCACCAAATAACGACATTAGAAAACCAAAATGAGAAAATAAATACAATCAAAAAAGCCATCAATGAGAATTTACTGGAAGAAAACTGGAGTTTCCTGAAGTCTGCAACATCTATATTGAGCAGCACATCTAACTTCGTGATACTGAAAGAGCTCCTCAATAAAAGTGTTGGAGTGAAGTTCGATTACAAATAGGCAATAGAGCAGACTATTTTATGATGCCGCTATCCGCGGCATCTCTCTTTAAGCTACTCCCCTCCTTTTTACCACCCCTCTAGGGCCTCGAGATATTTCACCTGCATATACCCTCCCTAGCAAACACACTACAAAGCGGCTTACACCGATAAACGAATAATCTGGAAGAAATCAAGTCACAAGCTTGAAACCAAACAAAAGCCTAAAGCGGAGAGTGCCCAACGCACAATTCGCTCCGCTCAAGCCAAAGCCAAAGCCAAAGCCAAAGCCAAAGCCAGGTACATTAGATAGCGCGAGTGCTTAAGTATGAATACACACTCTTGGTAAACCCCATAGCCCACCAATGAAGGCAAGCCACAAAGACATAGCAGCACTAAATTTAAAAATACGCCCTGCCAGCAATCAATTTGCGCAATAAAAAGACCGCCAGACAGCGCCTTGAGGCTCCATAATGGTAGAAGCTTGTGAAAAACAAACCCAGAGCATATATACGGCTAGCATACAAATTGGTAAAATTGACCCACTTCTGCAAGTGATTCGAAAGCAAGCTTCAAAATGGCATCGCAATAAGGCGGGTGGAGTTCAGTTATGCGTTAGGCCAAACCTTTAAACAAAGATCATTTCATTAGCCATATATTATCTAAAAGAAGTAGCTGCTTAAATCTTAAAAAAATTAGTGAAGCTAAAATTAATGTTGTGCTTCTAATTTATTTTAACATTTAGAAAGATATAATATACATAATATCTTGCAGATTCTTAATTTCACTGTGGAACTAAATTAGAAGATTATTTTTGAATGTTACAACAAATTAAAAATAGGCTAAGGCCATTTAAGGCTCCTAAATTTTGCCTCGACCAAGCAACGGCTTCTCGCAATGGAATCACTATCACTGGGTGGTATGCGTCGAGCAAATTAAGAAGTATTTCTTTGGTTGATCAACAGCGAAGAGAAGTATATAGCTCAATCGAAACCCATCCACGAGAAGATGTTACTGCGGCATACCGGATGGAAGCTACGGGATTTAACATTCACTGCAGCACGCTGAATGATCTCTCCGGGCTTTACATTTCATTTGTATCTCGCAGAGGCAGCCAAAAGTTATACCCCGTCACAAACGAGAAATCTTCGGGAGCATCGCTTGGCATCAAGAAAGACCCTCTTAAAGATGCTGTCAAGAGCAAACATCACGACTCACAAGGCCATGTTGATTTTTCTCTACTAGGGGACGATGTTCTGTTCGTGAATGGCTGGCTTGCCAGTAAATCTGCATATACCTCAGCTGATCTTCTCCTTAGTGAGAAAGTAATAGCCAGTACAGAAAAAGCTATTATTTGGACGAGAAGAACAGACGTCGAAAGTGCACTTAAGGATAAATTTTCCAAAAGTAGTTGTAGAGGCTTTTTAAGCAGCATTAAATTTCCAAACACCCTATCAGAAAGCGAAGCGAATAAATTAACATTAAGAGTTAATTTTGTTGATCATTCCATCGGGCTTCCAATTCAGAGTACGCAGCTACTTTTGGAAAATCAAAAAGATAGCCTTATCAAAGCTCTGAACGGATGGAATCCATTGGCTGCAGAGCATATCAATGGCTTCACTGATGTGATCAGTCCTATTTTGTCGAAACTCTATCGGCATGATTCCCAAGTTTCTTGTAAAAGGGTTGATTTCGGTAAGCAACCCGCGCAACCAAAATCAACCATTATTATCCCGCTATATGGGCGATTTGACTTTTTACGTTACCAAATTTCTCGATTCAGTAGACAAAAAGAGCTTAGAAACCACGAAATTCTTTTTGTTGTTGACGATCCCAATATAGTAGAAGATGTGAATGCGCTGGCCGGGGAAGTCTTTGAGATATTCCAGTTCCCATTCTCCGTCCTATCCCTGGAACAGAATGTTGGATATGGCCGAGCAAATAATATTGGCGTAAAGCACGCCAATTCAGCGAATTTAATTCTCCTTAATTCCGACATAATGCCTTTAACATCGCACTGGGCAGATAGCCTAGTTTCCACGCTAGAGAGTGAGGAAGTAGGAATAGTTGGAACACGCTTGCTCTTTGAAGATCAAAGTATTCAACACGATGGCATGGCACCGATGCGCATTAAAGAGTACCCGGGTATTCTATTTAATGACCATCCCCGTAAAGGGGTAGATCTTGAGCTGGCGCCGGAACTCCCGCCTACCCAAGAGTGTCCTTTGCTTACAGCAGCTTGCATCGCGCTAAGGAAAGAAGATTTCGAAAAAGTTGGAGGATTTGAGGCAGATTACATTTTAGGCGATTTTGAAGATTCCGATCTCTGTTTGAAAATTATCGAAATAGGAAAGAAGAATCTTATTCGTCGTGACCTCGAAATTTACCACTTGGAACGCCAGTCTCAAAATCTAGTGGAGCCAGGAGACTGGAAGCACAAGCTCACTATATACAATGCGCTTGTTTACAATCAGAAATGGACATCCCAGATTTTTACGCATTTTCCAGAATTCATGCAGGTAAAGAATTCATGAAAAATATTATGTTTGTTTCCCACGGGCACCCGAAATACATGAAAGGGGGCGCCGAGGTTGCCAGTTGGAACCTATTTAGCTTATTAAAGTCCGCGGGTTACAATTGCCTATATGTTGCTCGAACAGATAGTATCCCGCAGCAAGGTAGCAATCTAAATCGAATTGCTCCGGATCAAGTTCTATTTCACAGCAGTATCAATGATTGGTTCAACCTGACAGCATCCGATACAAAGAACCTCAGAGACTGCTTGAAAGAAATCACAGATGAATTTAAGCCGGACCTCATCCATATTCACCACTATGCTCATATTGGCATCGAGATATTTCGTCTCTTTAAGCAACTTTCTCCACAAGCCAAAGTTGTATTCACTGTACATGAGTACATGGCAATTTGCCTACACAATGGGCAAATGGTTAAAAGTGGAACCCTGGAACTTTGCGAGAATGCATTAGAAGCTGATTGCCATCGTTGTTTTCCTCAGCATACTGCACCTGATTTTTTCCTGAGGAAGCAATATATTCAGGATCAATTCGATTGCGTTGATCACTTCGTATCTCCGAGTGCTTTTTTAGCCAAAAGATATATTGAATGGGGACTACCAGAAAGTAAATTCTCTGTTATTGAAAACGTACTTACCGAGCAACAAAGGCTCCCCCCCAGGGAGTTAGTTGCTGGTGAAAAACGAAATCGATTTGCCTTTTTTGGGCAAATTAATCCTTACAAGGGTGTCGATGTACTTTTAGAAGCACTTGTACTAATACCACAATCAATTAGAAGCCACCTTCGTATAGACATTCATGGTGCCAATTTAGATCACCAACGCCCAGACTTTAAAGATAAAATATTAAAGACGATTGAAAAACTTGACGATTGTGTTGTATTGCGTGGCCAGTACGAGCCCCATGAACTTCAGTCACTAATGAATGAAACTGATTGGGTAATTATCCCCTCTATATGGTGGGAAAACTCACCCGTAGTTATCCAGGAAGCCATCTCATTTGGACGGCCATTGATAGGGTCCAATATCGGTGGGATGAAGGAAAAAATTGAAGGGAAAGCCGGGCTTACATTCGAAGCAAGAAATGCATCGGCTTTAGCAAAAGCAATTGTCGAAGCGACAGAACCCTCAGTATTCGACTATTGGTACTCAAAAACGGCAGGTAACGCGTCTCCGTTTAAGGAGCACGTTCAGCTTATTCAGAGCCTCTTGATAGAAGAAGCTACAATAGATGAAATTCAAGGACAGTAGAGTAATAGAATGCGTATAGGTCTAATTACTAATTTAGTACATGACAAGTCTTTTATTGAAAATAGACTTGCTTTTGGTAGCTCATCGGAATGGATGACGGCTACCGGTGGGAATACGGGAAATGTCGCGTTTGTAGAGGGCGTTAAAAAAATCCTTGGTGGGAAAGTACAGCTAATCCATTGGGGAGATAACCCAAGTTCAATCCATCAAAACCTGGATCACATTGTCGTATGCTGCGCGAACCAACTTGGGACACATGCTGACCTTTCCGGATGGGCTGATCGACTCGCTCAATTTGACCTACCATCAACATTTATTGGTATAGGTGCACAAGCCGATCATCTCGGTGACATTCCCGACCTTCCGGAGGGGACAATCAAGTTTTTTAGTGTGGCCGCCTCACTCCGTGCAAACCCTGAAAAGAGTAATTTTTTAACCCGGGGAGTGTTCAGTTCATCAGTAATTAGCCATTATGGCTATGACTCAAATCCATACGGTTGTCCATCGCAGTTTATTTCCCCACTGACTAATTTAGGTCAGCTGTGCTTACAGCACCAGAATAAAAGAAAGGCTAATAAAATCCTCACTGCAGCGGGCAATCCTTTTCATCCCTCCAGAAGTATCGAAAAGCTTTTAGTTGAAATAGTTGACAAGTACAACGGCGACTATATTTTACAGCACCCTAAAGCGCTTTTTGATCTTGCTTTGGAAAACATTGATGGTTTGTCGCCAGCTCAAGTTGATGCTATCGAAAGTACTTATTCATCCATAGGAAAAATCGAAAGTATTATTGAATGGATAGCGATAAACTCGGTCTATTTTGCAGATGCACAAAACTGGATGCAATACAGCAAAAAATTCTCTCAAGTTATAGGTCCAAGATATCACGGTGTAGCGCTACCCATTCAGGTCGGCGTACCAGGTAAAGTTATATCTATTGATTCAAGGACCGAAGAATTAGCTGTAACTACTGGGATTCCATTCATCAACTACAACAATGTAATGAAAATGTCTTCGGAGAAGCTAATTCAAGAGTCACGCTGGACTCAAGCTGATGCTGATAACTTTGACACTACCAGACACAAGAACACACTTAATTACTCACAATTCCTAAAAGATCAAGAGCTACCTGAAAGCGAGCACTTCCAAAGCCTTTCTCAACAACTGCAGTAATCATTCGACGATTTGTCACAAAGGGCTGTTCCAGAAATCTGAAACAGCCCTAGAAAGCCTAAATATATAAATGAGAAGAGTTAAGGCTTTCAAACCCTCCCATCATTAACTGCCAATTACTTCAATGATTTCAGTGGTAGAAATTGAGGGAGTCCGAGGAAGGTACACCACTTCGCAAATTTCACTATATTGATCAAACTTACCTTTCCAGTCGTCACCCATCACTAGAACATCAGCGCCATAATACTGTAGATACTCTGCTTTCCTTTCCAGCGATTCTTCAAAAAAGCAAAAATTAACATACCTCAAACTATTGATAATTTTTGCTCTGTCTTCCTGCTTGTAAATAGGGTAACGCTGCTTTTTACTATAATTCAGTTCATCAGTAGAAACGCCAACAATAAGAGTATCGCCTAGCGCCGATGCACGCTGCAATAAATTGATATGTCCGACATGAAAAACATCAAATGTTCCAAATGTAACCACTGTCTTCATAGATACTCTACTTATTTAAAATACAAAAAATTATAGTTTCTTTTAGCATGTGTCCAGTCGAAAACCCACAATGGATCAGGAGTTTCCCAGTTCGTACCGTAATTTAATTCCAGTAACGCTTCCGGGTTCGATGGGACAACCAGTTCTTCACCGCTTACATCACGCTTGACTAGGGGAAATATTGCATTTTTTGGTAAACCGTCAATATTCAGAGGGTTCATAATGCAACGCTCATTTTCAACCCATCCGGTAAAAATATCCAATTTCACAGATTTGGGCGTAGAGCACCAGTAATGTGCCACGCCAGAGCGCTTCAGCTTACATCCCTTGGATATCAGGAATTCAACCAACCTCTCTCGTTCGGAAAGAATTTCACTCTGCTCAGAAAAATTACTAATATAACAAATATCGACATCATCATCGTGAGCAATTAACTTTCCGTCGCGAATAATTCCGAGTAAGGTACCGGATGAAATAAACGCGTTTACTCCAAAGTCTTCATTAAGCCACTTTAAAATTTGACCAAGTTCTTCGTAGATTACTTGTTTGGCCTCGTCACCGATCAAGTCAAACGTTTTTCTGAACCCGTGGGTCGCCAAGGCCAATCCCTGATCACTAATCACGCTATTGACATCATTAAGTAGCATTTTCGCAGCATTGTGATCAGTAGACTTAAGTTTCTTTAATAACTGTTGAGGAATCTTTGGCTCAAAAACACACGCGTGATAAAGTGCCTCCTCTCTCGGAGTTACCTTGCTGCCCTTTATCACTTTTAAAGCGCTCCAGTTATCATGAATGAGAATCCATTTATAGAGATTCACAGAGCAATCAATACATAGACTCAGCGCGCGGACAAAATAGTCATCATCCCTGTTGAAAATTTTTATTTTTGAGAGCTGGTAGACAGCTCCGAGGTCGACGACAATCCAGGGAGACTCTTCTCGCTTGGTGTGAAAACCACAGCCACCTTTGCGTGTACCGTTCACAGCTCCGCTCCCGTTATACCTGGGATCGTCGTTGTACATGGAGCTTATTATTGTGGGCTTTCCAATAGCTATATTTACTCCCGTGTTGTCATAGATCTCAATTTCATCGAGGTGGAAGGACTCAAGCGCCTGTAAACTTAGACGAACAAATCTAGCTTTTTTATCGAGAGAAATTTCTAGCGGTTTATTTGTTCTACACCCTCTAAAAGCAACAAACCCACTTTCCAGAACTTTGTGTTTAATGTCGCTAACGGATAACTCTTCTCGCACAAACATAAAAAACTCTTTAACTAATAATTAGTCTCATTAACTACCGGTGGTCAATACTTTCAGTTAATTAAGTAATAGATTTCAATTTCAAGTCCAACAGCGCATTGGCCTCTTCATAGATCTGAAAATCTAAGCTATTCAATTGGCACAATTCAGCATAGAGATCTCCAGGTATATCAAAATCTGCTGACTTAGGTGCCTGATTTGATGCAAATACCGGAAGATCGAGCCCAGTCATCCAATTAAAGTATCGAATTGACTCTTGATATCGCTCTGTCACTCCAACAAAGCCAATATCTTTTAATGGTCGGCCGCTCAATTTCCTAAACTGATAGTTTTGGCACTCATTTGTGTGGCAAAATTCTTCAAAACTACACTCCAGTCGCTTTGTTCGAACCTTGTGACGATATGAGGATATTATCCTTTCGACCGGGTGCCTGACAAAGGTGATAATTTGTTCAGAATCGAATAGTTTGGAGTAACGCTCTAAATCTGTGTGCCCAACCAACCATGGGTTCCTCAGCTCTGAGAACCGTTTAAAAAAACCGTCAAAGTCATTCTTTTGGTCAATGTATTCATAGACAAGCGACTTCCTATAATCCACATGCCCTCGGTAGTCTTCAACTATATTAATAGCCCCTACTCGCATCATTAATGCTTCACGAAAGCTAGTTCCTCCGGTCTTTGGGATATGGATAAAGAAATAGGGTTTAGATTCAGGAACTTTCGGGAAATTGCTATATATAAAATCAGAACGGGCGACTTTCATAGAAACTCGCTTTGAAATATTTTGAGCCAATGGCACAAGTTTCTGATGAATTCTGCTTAGCGAAATATTTCTTTTTTGGTTTGCACTATAAATTTTCAGCATATACTCTGATCCCTCTTTAGAGGGAAGCTCAGAAACTTTACTTAGCTCCCAATCACTGAAGTCATAGCCATTCCTTTCCATGTACTCTTTAAATATCGGCTTGAAATAATTTACATCGACCTCAGTAAACCATGTTCTCCAGTTACCATATGACTTACTTCGTGCGACGCGAGCGCGCCCAGCCGATACCGAAACTTTGTCAGCGATGTTTAACCCCAAATATTCACCAAGTCCGCTTAAGTTCCCGTCTACAATATCTTCATACTTAATGATATACCAGTCATTATCAAGGTCATCCATCAGGCGGAGTGCACTTCTATAGGATGCCCCAAAGTCCGCTTTACCAGGACAGAAAAAAATGGGGTTTTGATTGAAAAGAAACATAAAGGGTATATCCTCAGGGTTCTTTTCTTTATGCTTCGTTAGCCGAAGACTTCGATGAAATTTTTCCGGATCAGGATTATGTCCTGAGTGCCATCGGTAAAATGTACCACTAATTAAGCGATCCCTGGGATCCCTCACAATCATAATTTTTTTATCAAAAAAATTCTGTGCCGCAATAATAGACTCAGATGATGGCCCACTGTCCGCAAGGACTTTAACTACCTCTTCTGGTTTCGATAACTTTTGGTAGGTCTTATGTCCATAATACAAACCGCCATTAGTAATTTCGATGCTTTTAGGTTCAAAAACTTCTTGGACCACCCTTCCAAGATAGTCTTCGAGAGATCGCTTAACTTTTTCAGCAAGATACGTTGTGCCAGTTTTACTCAATCCACAAATCAATACACGCATTTAAAGCTACTTTCTGATAGGTTGCAATTTTTACATTAATCTAGTGTTATTAAACCAAAGTCTTCGCGATATCTCGCCAGATTTGGATTATATGCTGGGTCGTGTTCAGAATCGGTATTCCAGACGGTTTTCATATGTTTAATTTCACTTTCAAATCGTCGCTTCGCAGCGCCTTTTCGATCATCACCTCGTGATACTGATTCATGGTGATAAAGTACAGCAGCAGGCGACCAGAGGTTACGGTATCCGGCCCTCCGAACTTTTAAACAAAAGTCAACATCATTGAATGCCACCTTAAGGTTTTCATCATCAAAACCTCCTAGGTCTTCAAAAATTTTCTTTCTAACAACCAGGCAGGCCCCTGTTACAGCAGAGTAATTCTGAGAGGTGACTAATCTATTCATGTAACCTTTAGAGTCGCCAGGTGCTCTCTTGTGAGCATGCCCAGCAACGCCTCCGATACCAATAACAACACCTCCATGCTGAACTGAACCATCTGGATACAACAGTTTAGCTCCTACACATCCAATCTCAGGGCGAAGAGCATGCGAAGCCAATATGTTTAACCAATCGGGGGTGATTACTTCGATGTCATTATTTACAAATGCGATTAACTGCCCTTTCGCCGCCTTTACTGCATGATTATTAATCGCAGAGAAGTTGAATTCTCCAGGGTAAGAAATCACGCGGATTTTTGAATTCTTGCTAATTTCTTTCAGATAGCTGGCCGTCGTAGATTCTACTGAATCATTATCGACAACAATTATTTCGATATTTTGAAAAGTAGATTTCCCCAATATTGAATCAATACATTGACTCAAGAGATCTACTCTATCTTTAGTGGGTATAATAATACTTACAAAACAATTCTCTACGTTTGCATGCCATTCTATCTGGCGCTGATTGTCCTTGTGATTTTTAATATTAAAACCGCAGACTTGACCTAATTCGGTAAGGCGTTGAATTGCAAGTCTCGAAGGTGGTTTTCGCACATTATCTCTGTTCTCATGGTAGAGAATGTAGGCTAAGGAGGAGATAACTACATCGTTTGGTCCGTTAAAAAACAAATCTAGCAAAGTGCAGTAATTTGCTTCACTAACTGATGTTTCGAGATATTTTTCAAATCCTGAAGGGATACTGCCGAGCTTAAAAAAAACTCCTTTCTCTATATAATTATATTCTAAAAAATAATCTGGTGACCATTTTGGCTTACATCTTGGTTCCGTCCTAATATCATTCTCGCCATATGTATCCGAGTCAGTATAAAGTGCCGGCGGATAATTGGACTCTACACAAGAATCACTGATAACTCTCAGGGTGTTTTCATGCAATAAATCACCAGAATCCATAAAGAATATATAATTCTCCCTTGATACATTAACTTGCACTACATTATCAAGTTCACTTAATGTACACGTTGTTACGTCGCGATCACCCCGTTGTGATTCCACTTGATGAATCAGGGTGGGATCTGCTATCACATAAATTTCTAAACGAGAGTAGCGCTGCTTCATTAAACTATCGAGTGTTCTCGTTAGAAGCTCGACGTTTCCTAAGCCTACTTTAATTAGCACCGTAAAACTTAACGCTGAGCTACTTCTATCGCTAAGTTTGGCAATTTTTTTCTGTTGAAGATCAATTAAGCGCAGGTAAGAGAAACGCTCTCTATGAGCCTCATCCTTTAATAAGCGGAACAACGCCTGAACCAAGTGATAGTTCCTTAATTTGAACACAACCCCTAACGGAATACGTCGGGCAATTTTAAACAGTTCAACTGTAAGCTTAAATCGAATACGTGAGAGATTGCCAAACATAATCAAGATTCAAATCCGGTTAAATATAATTTTCTGTAGAATCTTAGTGAAGACTTAATGAACTGAGTTCTATGGGTCCAGCTCTTTTTTGATGCTCCCCCACCATAATGAATGATTGAAAATTCGCCGGATATAATTGCCGGGCCTTTACTCAGGGCCCGCAGAGAAAGATCATAATCTTCAAAGTACAGAAAATATTTTTCATCAAAACCATTTAGACTTAAAATGGAATTTCGCCGAAATAACATACAGCAGCCAGAAAAAAGAATTCGGCTTCCCCGGGGAATGATAGAATTTATCGAGACATCCTCTATTTTCTTCGTATACCCGGCGAGAAGTTTTCGAATCCACGTGGGCGCGAATGCTCGGATTAATATATAAATTGGACTGGGCGCGTGTATATGAAGAGGCTGCTCATTTCCAGCAGCATCAAATACCTTAGGCACTACTAAATCTGCGCCCTGCTCTACTAATGCACTTATTGCACAGACTAGAGCACTGCTTTCAAATTTCACATCCGGATTTAAAACTAAATAGAAATCTGCAACATTGGAATTTATAATTTGGTTATGTGCGGAGCCAAAGCCTCGATTTTCGGTATGAAGCAATTCAATAGCGACATCATCAAATTTTGGCATCGCTAATATTTTTCTCAGGCTCTCCAAATATCCATAGTCGTCCGAATTATCAACGACTACAATTTTTACTTGGCTAGCGAGAACACTGCCTGCCAATTCATTCACAGCCGTTACAAGACAACTAAGGGTCTGCTCAAGCAAGACTAAACAAGACTTATGAGTAACCAGACCGACAACTAGATCATTTGTTTTTTTTCTCAACATAATTCTATACTCCCACTGCCCTTATTAGTCGTGCTTCCTGTAATTAGGGGAGGTAGAGATATTTTTTACATCTTTTAACGCGCGGAAAATCTCTCGTGAATATTTCACTCTCTCCTTGCTTAACAGAATAATTAAAGCTGACTTAGCGAGCGCGCGAACAATTGCGTTAATTTTCCAAGCCGCACTGACATATCTCCGTTTACTTAACGCTAAGAGATTACGTACAGAATAATAACTACGTATTGGTGAATGGCGTCTGGCTACAATTTTACCAAATAATTTATATACGTCGTCCCCAATACTATGCGAAAACGAAGTTTCATTTGTACCTACCAATTCGTAGCCTAGGCTTCTTGCCCGACAGCACCACTCCACATCAACGTTATCGATGAACAGGTCTTCGTCGAATGGACCGACAGCGTCAATTATTGATAAGGGAAAAAGGCAGCCAGAGGTTATAAGAAAGTCAAATTTACCTGAACCTTCAAATTGACTAGGATATACTTTCGTAGGAAAAAAAGCCGAGTAACGAATAAACGGCGCACGCGTGCCACTAAAATTGCATAATTGAGTACCAGATATTGCGGCAATATCAGGCTTTCCATGCCTTTTTAGTTCATAATATTGTGACCTGAGAACGCTAAGATAATTCTTCTCTGGAAGTGAGTCTTGATCAAACAGTGCAACAAAGTCGTATTTCCCTGCTGTTCCAGTTTCAAAGATTCTATTAGCGGCGGAAGCAAGTCCTATATTGGCTTCTGACCGAAGAAAAATTACATTGTCCCATTGGCTAAAGATGTTACTCAGTTCAGCTTGGCTATTGGAGGCGTTGTCGAAAATAAGTATGTCATATGGCTGGGCGGCCAGGTTTGAAATAAGGGAATAAAGTGTTTCCTTATTTGGATTATAAGTGATTACCCCTACTAAAATCCGGCAGACATTAACTTCGGTCACATTATTGAGCGGCATTTATACCACCAACTCATTCGTATCGACAGGCGGCTTTTTATGAAGAGCTGCGGTGTAACTTTCTACTACCGACAAACATTCTCCCTGCTCTCTAACTTCCCCCTGTTCAAACCAAACAGCTTTTTTGCATAGACTGCTGACCAATCCAGGTTCATGAGAAACAAGTACAACCGCAGCGTCTCCCTTTATCATTTCCAATATTGTTTTTTTAGATTTTTCCCTGAAACGGCTATCACCTACAGACATTGCCTCGTCAATTAGTAATAAGTCTGGATCAGAAAAAACTGATACGGCAAATGCAAGTCTCGCTCGCATCCCTGAGGAGTATGTGAAAATCGGTCGATTTATCGCTTCCCCCAATTCAGAAAATGCGACGATTGACTCAAGCTTTTTGTCGATCTCTTTTTTCGTCATTCCCATTAAGAGACCAGTTAGTGTGGCATTTTCAATTCCATTCATATAAGGAACAAAACCACTTTGAAGGCCGATAAAAGAGACTCTTAAGTCCCCACTCTTTAATATTCGCCCTCCATCTTGCTTGTAAATACCAGCCAAAAGCTTAAGTAATGTGCTTTTCCCAGCTCCGTTGCGCCCTAAGATTCCTATATTCTCACCACTATTTATATCCAATGTCAGATTCTTAAGGGCAACTTTTTTACCTCGATTGAATAAATTAATTCCTTCTCTGTAGTTAAGACTGATATTTTCTAATCGTAGCAGTCGCATATCGAACACCTTAAATTAATCGCTTGGGTATTTCACCACGCAACTTTCCTAACAAAAAGAAACCAATCCACAAAAAAGGTATGTGAATTACGACGATTGTCGCCATAAAGAGGGGATCAAGGCTCTCACCATAAAGTAACACCTTACGCCCTGACTCAATTAAGTGCGCAAACGGATTCCAAATCAAAAATTCTTGAACGCTATGAGACATATTCTTTATAGGAAAAATCACTCCTGACAAAAACATTAGGAGCATCATTGCCCTGGAAATAATTAACTGGAGGTCAGGTGCGAATGGAATTATGAGGCTTAAATTCACACAATATGAAAAGCATACGACCAAGCAAACCAAAATCCATAAAAGAAAACTCGGGAACCCTGCGAAATTTAACACTCCGTTTAACCAGAGCACTGTAATGACGCAAATCATTACAACTGCAAACTTAAACGTGTGAACCAAAAGAGTTGAAATAGGAAATATTATTGGATGAACACTAAAACTTCTTAAGATTCCTTTCTTCTTTATTAACGAGTTGGCCCCTTGATTAATAACAGAGGAAATCCAGTGCCACACACTAATGCCGCAAAGAAGTGAAAACACATGGTCACTCTGACCTCGCAGATGAGCAAATGCAAAATAAAAAACCGCAACATAAAGGCACGGCTCCAATACCCACCATATGGGGCCTAATAGGTAGCGGTTTAAGTCAGACCGCATTTCAGACCAAAAAAGATATGCAGTTAGACCACTATAATCAATTTTATTCAAGTTACATCACCAAACTTCATCTAAGACTTCTCGGAAGTCGTCAATATTGCTTTACTATTTAACTTGCCAATTAAGTTTTGAGCGGCAAGTTTCATAAAAATTATGTTTTATGGGGTGCACCAGTGTTAACCGGTGAGGCTTTTTATGGATTCTAATTACATCTCCGGGCTGAGTAATGAATTGTTCATGCCCATCACAGGTAACATGCGGCAACGCTACATTTTCATCGCCAATGATAATTTTGAATTCGCTACTTCCTTCAACAACAATAGGTCGACTGCTAAGAGTGTGCGGGTTTAATGGGACAACAACGATAGCATCTAATTTGGGATGCATAATTGGTCCCCCTCCAGACAAGGCATACGCAGTAGAACCTGTAGGGGTAGAAATAATCAGACCGTCAGAGCGTTGTGTATATACAAATTGTCCGTCGATAAAAAGGTCAAACTCAATCATTCGGATATATTCACCTGGATGAATAACCACATCATTCAAAGCAGACCCTTTACCTATGGGCTTCCCTTCCCTTGAGACGGACATATCCAAGAGGAAGCGGCTTTCAGCCATGTATTTTCCCGCTAACACCTCTCCGACTTTAGTCTCAATCTCATCGGGTGAAATGTCCGTTAAAAATCCTAGTCGACCTCTGTTAATTCCTAACAAGGGAACACTAAATTTAGCCAGTGCGCGGGCAGCCGCCAGAAGACTACCATCTCCGCCAACCACTATAACTAAATCGCATAGCTCCCCAAGTTTTTCCTTGGAAGTTACTCGCACGCCATCAGCGACAAAGCTGGCTGCAGTTTCATTGTCAAGAACAACTTGATAACCACCTTTCTCCAGGAAAGTCTTCAATCGCTTTAGCGACTGCACGGCGCTGTCGCTTTCATGGCGACCGATCAAGCCGATACTATGGAATTCTGACACTGTTCTCCCCTTACTGACCAACCCAGGGTCCGTACAGCCAAACAAAAAGTGGTATTTAAACTTTGCTTCTTAGTATATTTTGGGAAACCATCCTGCCGTACATCTTCTTTGGATTGACTAAATTCCTTGAACGGCACCATCTAAAAGGTTGAGGGGCCCCCTAATGACTTAGGAGCGCTTACTCGAGGTTATCCACGCGCCGGAGCACGCCTGCTCATTTTCCAGATAATTCATCTAGCATCATTGCTAATTGCTTACGCCAATGGCATAAATCTTGACCAAAAGTTCTATTAAGGTTCGTTTTGTCCAATACACTAAATGCTGGGCGAGGAGCTTGACTGGGGAAATCTATTTGCGGAATCGGGTAAACTGGAATTATTTTTTCAAGTAATCCCTTTTCAATTGCCAACTCTTGAATTGCAATCGCAAAGTCATACCAAGAGGCAACTCCTGCATCGGTCCAATTTGAAATTTTAGTGCCGCTTGGTTCAGGGGACTCTAAATCGGCGTGCCCTGCATGCCAAATGGCTCGCGCCAATGAGAATGCCCATGTGGGCGTGCCAATCTGATCGGCTACGACGTTTAAGTGGGCACGCTCACCTTCGGACATCAAACGCAGCATGGTCTTTACGAAGTTATTTCCATGGCTGGAGTACACCCAGGATGTCCGCAAAATCAGTGCACGAGCCAAATTACGGTTCTGAATTTCTTTCTCACCGGCGAGCTTACTAGCTCCATATACGCTAATTGGATTCGCGTCATCAGTTTCTGTATAGGGAGTAGATTTTTGTCCGTTGAATACAAAATCAGTCGAAACATGAACAAAGGCTGTATTAACGTGGCCAATTAAAGCTTCAGCAATATTGGCAACAGCTCGCTGATTTAGATCATACGCCGCTTGCTGCTCTACCTCTGCCTTGTCAACGGCAGTATATGCAGCAGCATTGATGACAAGATCCGGCGCATACGACTCTATAACCTCAGTTACTTGGGCAGCATCCAGAATATTTATTTCCCTGCTACCTAATGCCGTAACGGCAAAGTCTTCAGGTGCCGTTCGTAGCAACTCCCATGCCAGCTGGCCATTCTTACCGAAGACAAGGGCTTTACGTCGCTCAACACTCATAAGGAAGTCTCGGTATTTCGCCCAAGGTCAAGCCACACTTGTCCTTTTCAGATAACTGGGGTTTTTTACCTTCCTGCAAAGGCCACGCAATACCAATATCACTGTCATCCCAGCGTAAACTATATTCACTTTCCGGGTGATAATAGTCGGTACATTTATAAACAAATTCGGCGTATTCTGATGTTACATAAAAGCCATGAGCGAAACCTGCCGGAACCCAAAGCTGATGACAATTTTCCGCTGAAAGGTAGGCGCCAGCCCATTGCCCAAAAGTAGGAGAACCATCACGGATATCTACGGCAACATCAAAGACTTCGCCGCTAATAACTCTTACAAGCTTGCCTTGCGTGTGCTTTGACTGGTAGTGCAGCCCACGCAAAATTCCGCGGGATGACTTTGAGTGATTATCTTGAACGAAAGTCACATCAGCGACATTTTCACGAAACCACGTTTCCCTGAAGGTCTCCATAAAAAACCCTCGCTCATCGCCAAATACCTTGGGCTTAAGAACCTTTACTTCAGGTATCTTCGTATCGACAACGTTCACAATTAAAATACCCGGTCTTCAATAACTTGCAGCAAATATTCTCCATATCCACTTTTTAGTAGCGGTTGAGCTAATTGCTGCAGCTTTTCTGCCGAGATATATCCCATTCGATAGGCGACTTCTTCCGGACAAGCAATCTTGAGCCCCTGTCGGGCCTCGATAGTTTGCACAAAATGATTAGCCGCGAGTAGATTGTCATGAGTACCAGTGTCTAACCAAGCCGCTCCACGCCCCATCACTTCAACATTTAATGTCCCTGCTTCCAAGTAGGCTCGGTTCACGTCTGTGATCTCAAGCTCACCGCGAGCTGATGGCACTATAGATTTTGCAATGTCAATTACTTGGTTGTCATAGAAATAAAGGCCAGTCACAGCATACTTTGACTTTGGATGTTCCGGCTTTTCTTCAATTGAAAGTGCGCGACCATCATCATCAAATTCAACAACGCCATACGCTCGTGGGTCGTTAACATGGTAACCAAATACAGTGGCGCCACTTACCTTTGAGGTTGCACTGCTCAATAAGTTCATGAAGTCGTGGGAGTAGAAGATGTTGTCTCCTAGAACGAGTGCACAGTCATCCCCACCAATGAACTTTTCTCCGATAATAAATGCCTGCGCGAGACCATCCGGTGAAGGCTGTTCCGCGTATGAGAGGTTTAACCCCCAAAGCTCTCCTGATCCCAGAAGGCTCTGAAACGCGGGCAGATCTTGCGGTGTCGAAATAATAAGAATGTCTTTAATCCCAGCCAACATAAGAGTAGTTAGGGGGTAATAGATCATTGGTTTATCGTATATTGGGATCAGCTGTTTACTTACTGCCTTAGTCAATGGGTACAGCCGACTACCCGTCCCGCCGGCAAGAATGATCCCTTTACGCACGAAGCCCCCTATTAGTCATTTACACTATGTAACAAAGGACGTAATTATGCCGAACGGCGCCGTTCACGTCGAACCTTATAATGACTGTACATTTATTGTACTGACAGGTTGAAAATCAACCGACCCTCGCTCTCCCTGCAACCCACCGGTGTGAATCATTAGAACTCTTCTCTCTTTTCGAACCCGTTCAGAAGCGGGACCAGACAAACCTCCAGCTAGATTTAGCTGGAGGGCAACTTTAGCGCCGTAAACTCGATCTAACGGAACCGCTAACAAGCTTCCAGATGTTTCGATAAATTTCGCGAGCCGCGTGTCTACTTTGGCGTAGCCGCCACAGTGAGCCCCCTCGATTAACTTAATTTTGCAATGATGGCTCGACAACCTCTGCGCCCAATCTAATGCATCTCCACGAATAGCTCTCTCTGCTTTAAGCACTGGGACACCGTAAACAGTGCAGTCCCCAGGTAATACAGCTGCCAATGCACCTAAAGTTAAACCGGTACCACAGGCCAGCCAATACTCGTCGAATCGTGTGGGGCTGACCTCATTGATAGATCTGCCTAAAATTTGGACACCTCTCGCACCTTGAATATTCGCACCACCTTCTGGCACAAACCAAGAATTATCCAATTTCTGCCCGACTAGAGCCAAAAAGCTAGGGTCATACCGTTTACGATACTCAGCGCGCGAGACGAACCGCAACTCCATCCCAAACCGCTCCGCATCCTGCAGCATGGCACTCAACACTGGCGGGCGCTCCCCGCGGATTATCCCAACGGTTTTGAATCCAAACCGCTGGCCCGCAGCCGCGGTCGCGTGCAGATGATTCGACCAGGCTCCACCACAGGTTACGATGGTGTTTTTCCCCTGCGCCCGCGCTTCCAGCAGGTTGTAGATCAGCTTGTAGGCCTTGTTGCCGGAAATCAGAGGGTCGATAAGGTCATCCCGGCGAATCCACAGGTCGATTCCCGGAAAGAGGTCCGAATTGATTTGTTGATAGGGAACATTGCGGGCAGCCTCGATAAAGGCCTCGAGACTCAGCTCGCTCAGATAGCGGATCATTTCAGGGGCTCTACGTTAGGCAGGCAATGGCAACTGGCCGGACTCTAGGAAGTCAGCGCGGTCGAACTGCCTTGATTCCACGCTGTTTCCTGATTTAACCAGAAAGGCGACGCCTTCGGAGGTCGACTCCGCTGTGACCTCCGCCTCAATCGTGGGCGGCCTTCTTAAAAGCGCTTCAGGGGCAAACAGTGCCACATTCACCCCTTCCCCGCCACTCAGAGGCAAACTCGACAAGCCTGCACACAGGGCCCGCACGGAGGGAGCCTCCAAACCTTTGATGCCACATTCTCGCATCTGTGCCCCGAGGCTCTGGCAAAAACTGTACTCACTCGGTTGGGTAAGCTGTGGCCAAAACGCCTGCCAGTGCTCACTTTGCAACTTTACCCCGGGGTCTGCACAATATTTGGCCGAAAAAACCTGATGGAAACTGGTCACCGGCTTCGCCACCGACCCAACCATGTCATTCAAAAACAGCAACCGGTAGTAAGCGGCCTCGGCCAGTACCGTGGTGACCGTTTTACTACCGTAAAAGATCCCGCTTTCTGCGGTGCCACCAAAGCGCGAGCCCCAGGGGAGCGGAGGGTAACGGAATGGCGTGGCCAGGAGGTAATGCAGTTGCTCACTACCAGGTAGCCGACTGGGTTTACTCTGCTCAAGCAGGTTTTCAAGAACCGCCTGCTTTTGCAGGCTATCCACCAGGCTTCTGGTCGCCACTTCTTCTTGGGACTCGATGATCCGGTACAGGCGACCAATCAGACGGGTGGCAGATTGGAGAATCTTGTCGCGGAAGCCACTCAAACCTTGCCTCGCATGGCATCTAGGTAAGTGACAATCCTTACCAGCCCGTCAATACGGCAGGCCAGCTCTTTGGGGATACCGTTCAAGGCGCGATTGGCAGTGGCAAACCAGGTTTTGGCACCCTCTTCGCCCCCATCAAGACAAACGCCGACCGATAGGCACGCACTAAAAGCAGCGCCAACTGCCCCTCTGCGCTCTGGGGCGCCAGGCCGTTGCGGCGGCGCAGAGTGCGGTCGTCCAGATGGATGATTTCGCCGAGCTCTTTCTTTTTCAGGCCCAGGTGACTGGCGGTATTTAGGGTTGCCTCCAGAAGGACCTGATCTTCTGTCGCTTGCGGGGTATGGGCTGGATTGGCCATTTTGCCTCCGGATTGAAGATAGAGGACATATGACCAAAATATATGTCATTTTTGGACAATTGGCAAACTTGCTGGTGCCCACCGTAGGGGCTAATGCCACATCAGCACGGGACTGATTCGCGGCTTTGCCGCTCACCCTTCGGCGCCCTAAATCGCTTTGCGATTTGGTCGAACGGGGTTCTCACCCAGCAATCCGCAGATACAAAAAAGGCCCTGCTCTTGCGAGCAGGGCCTTTTTTGTATCTGGCGGACCGGACGGGACTCGAACCCGCGACCTCCGGCGTGACAGGCCGGCATTCTAACCAACTGAACTACCGGTCCGCGGTAGTGACTTCCTTTGAGGAAGTGGTGGGTGGTACAGGGGTCGAACCTGTGACCTACGGCTTGTAAGGCCGCCGCTCTCCCAACTGAGCTAACCACCCATTTCGGGCAACTTCTTCAGAAGCTTTCCTTTTTGCTCTGGGGTTATCCCCCGAGAGCGAGGCGCATAATACCGAACCAAAATTTTGTGTCAACAAAAAATGCGCCAAAAACTTTGAAATATTTTTGGCGCATTTTTTCAGTGGGACATTAGTTCTCTTCGCCAGCACTTTTCCCGTTGACGGAAACCGGCGTCGCTTTCACTTCAGCGTCCTGCCCTTCGGATTCCGGCTCAGAATCTTGCGCCAGCTCTGTGGGCAGCTGGCGATAGTCTGCCCCAACGAGATGACCCGCAATAATGACATCACCGCCATGCTGAAACAGTCGATCTTTCGGCCGCCCCAGGTCTGGGGCGCTGTAATTACAAACGCCGTCCGGGAAAATTCGCTTCATGTCAGCAATGTGCTCAACAATGGCTGCAGAACTTTCGCCATAAACCCCTTTCGCCAGGGCTCGCTCGACGGGCTGTAAAGCGCACTTGAAAACATCCCCGGTAATTGGGGCCCCTGCCATTTGCCTCGGCGTACTGTGAATGGGGTAGCGCTGCATGCAGGCACCGTCAGGCTTCCGGTTCCAGCGACCATTCCAAACGCTGGGACCTGCAGCCAAAACATTGCCCGACCGATCAAAACAACGGTCCGTCGCTTCCACAGGCCGATTGCCCGCCACCCCTCGCTCGGGATGCTCGATAATTTTTTGCATCCAGTGATCAACAATATCTAACGCTTCATCGACCGGGTTGTACTTTTTGTGGCTCATCCAGATCAGCTGGTTATCGGCGTGACCACGGGCCCGGCGAATACGCTCCCGACTGGAAAAAGACGCGAGACTGTGGTGCATGTCCAGCTCGCCATCGAGATAGTGGCGCACATCGATAATCGGGATTTCGACATCCCCCAGAAACACGTGCCCGGAACGATAAATCCCCTCGATAGCTTCGACGCTGGCGACATTCCTCGGCGCCGGATTATCCAGGCTGCCCAGGTTCATGTTGTGCTCACTCCAGACAGAAAGGTCTACCGGGAACAAATCCCCGTTCATAAACCAGAGCTTTTCGCCGCCCTGGTCTTCCGGCGGCTTCCAACCACCGATAGTGGCATTCATACGCAGGAACTCGTCGATGCTGATCCGGCCGCCCTTGAGCGCTTCCAGACCGTACTGCACTCCCTGGTTGTCCCAGGCACTATTGGCATAGCCATCGGCACCCGCACCATAGAAATCCCGCAAGTCTTCCCAATGGGACCAGTGGGTATTCTTGGCCACCGGATCCGCAAAACTTTTACTGAAATGGATAAAGTTCGGGTTGTTCACCAGGGGCACCAGGCCACGCCACCCCTGAACACACTCCGAAGAACCTTTAGCAACACCGCGGTAACGACCATCGAAAAGTGCCGCGGCATTCTCAAGAATCCTGAAGCGATGTTCGAATTCATCCCGCGTTGCCAGGCCGATCACCGCCTCACGCTCTGACACATCCTGCCAGCGAGAATCTTTCGCGGCCACCACGTCAAAGAAATACTCCAGCGGCTCACAATCAAAAACGTAAATGGTCTGGCTGACCATATCGGGGTAGGAGTAAAGTGGCAGTGCAGCATCGAGCACCCCCGGGGCGTTCTGAGCCAGCAGATACTGCTGGATGGCGCCACCAGAGCCACCGATGCCTACGGTATACAACGGCTCCTCGTACAAAGCAGCAAACTGTTTTTTGAGGCGACGCGCCGTATCTTCCGCCAGCCAGATGTTGTAGTGATTACTCGTCTGGTTAGCCGTTGAGTAGACCACCGCATAACCGCGTGCCAACTGGTCAGCACGGCGATCAATGATTGAACGGCTGCTGATGTCACCTTGCTGCCGCCCCACTCCCACGCCACCGCGAAACTGATAAATCAACCGCTTGTTCCAGTTGCTAGTGTTCGGTTTTTCCGGTGTCTCTCCATCACCCCGCAATGCCGCGATGGCATAAAAGAATCGATTGATAGTGCCCGTCTCCAGCCGCACCACAAACTCCGTGGTTTGGCCATTGACGGTCACCAGATCGATATCATTCTGCGCCTTCTCGAGCGGATGAAAGTTGCCGTCCAGAGTGCTGCGATAGAAGTAAGCAACTGAGGTGGCATGGCTGCAATCCCGACTGTAGCCAATGACTTCGTCGGTCTTATTGCCCGCCTCGTCCAATGAAAATACCGGGACACCTTCACCATTGTGGTTGTCCACCAAAGGTTGGAGCTCGGTAACTGCGTTTTCACCGCAAAGAAACGGATAGCTGGATGGCCCGGCAAACAGGGTCTCTACCGGCCCTGTTTCACCAATGGCGATGGGAAATGGAAAATACTCTGCGGGACGGCCACTTTTTCTTGGGTGATCCCCGGCGTAGGCCGGTGCCGGCCTGTGATCAAGCGCACCAGCGGGTACCCCAACCACAGGAGCTTTAGGCACACCCGGGAGACGCGGCAATTTTTCGTAGGCGTACCAGAACCCAAGCCCCAACAGCACAAAAAATGAAGCCGCGACACCAGCCAGTAATCGCCGGGTCAAATACCGCGCCGTAATCTTCCGTGCGCTCCAAGCCATAGCTGCCTCCGTACGCCAATACGTCCTGTTCCCTGTGCTTTGCCGGATCAAACCTGCAAGCACAGCAACAGTATATGTGGCGCCGGGAAAACCGTTGGGGACTTGGCGGAGGAGTAAACTAGAAGAAAATTCCGAGGAGAGAGTGGCCCAGAATTCTATTCAAGGAGATGGGGAATACAGGAGGAAATTGAACGAATTTTCGGAGCAATTAAATGAAAAATTACCCCGAAAACTGGAAGTTGCAACACATCAATCCAGAGGACTCTGACGACCTGCTGCAACCTCAATAACGAAAACGAAGCCGTCGCAAATCAGATGATAATGCCACGCTCTTGCAGCGACTTAATGACCGCTTCCACTTCATCTTCCAGGGTCATCTGGTCAGTGCGGAGGTGCAATTCCGGATTGGCCGGCGCCTCGTAGGGGTCGTCGATACCGGTAAACCCACGGATCTCGCCAGCGCGCGCCTTTTTGTACAGGCCTTTCGGGTCACGCTCTTCCGCCGCTTCCAGGGAGCAATCGATAAACACTTCCATGAACGGAAGGTCACCCTCTTCGTGCACCTTACGCACCAGGGCTCGGTCTTCTGCGTAAGGGCTGATGAAGCTGCTCAATACGACAACACCAGTGTCAGCGAACAACTTGGAAATCTCACCCACACGGCGAATGTTTTCCTGACGATCTTCCGCGGAGAAACCCAGATTAGAGTTTATACCGAGACGGATGTTATCGCCGTCTAAGCGGTAACTCAGCACACCACGGGCAGTCAGCGCCTTTTCCACCGCAACCGCAACAGTGCTCTTGCCAGAACCGGACAGTCCGGTAAACCACAGAGTCACACCTTTATGACCCAGCATAGCAGCACGGTCGCCACGGGTTACTTCACCGTCATGCCAGTGAACATTGGTTGCTTTACGCTCGACTACTTCCGTCACATTCGTCCCCTAAGTATTGATTTCGTATGTCTGCAAATGGATAAGTCCGGCCAATACTTAGGCCGAAATCACAAAACTGGCGCGCATTATCCTAGATCGCCACCCTACTGGTAAAGGCAACCCATAGAACAATACCGTCCAAAAACCAAAAAACCCGGCATATAGCCGGGTTTTCGGGACCAGAGGTCAAATATGGGGTGGCCGACGGGGATCGAACCCGCGACCTCAGGAGCCACAATCCTGTGCTCTACCAACTGAGCTACGGCCACCATTGATAAAGTTTTGATTGATGCCTTGTGGCGACATCAACATCCCGAACTGGCACAAAGCACAGCCGGGTAAAAATCGCTGCTACAAACGCTTTGCGGCGATTTTTACGCCCATCAGCTGTACTGATGGGCCGGAATAGCCCTGCGACTCTCAGTTGGCAGCGGCACATCCGACAACCACCGAACCATCCCTACCTATAGAGGTATTGGCACGCCCGGCAGGACTCGAACCTGCGACCATCCGCTTAGAAGGCGGATGCTCTATCCAGCTGAGCTACGGGCGCAAGAAAACCCGGTAAAAAATGGTCGGGGCAGAGGGATTCGAACCCCCGACATCCTGCTCCCAAAGCAGGCGCGCTACCAGACTGCGCTATGCCCCGATTCTCTTCTCAGGAGTCGCCCCCTGTTCGAGAGCGCGCATATTACTTGCGCCCCCCTAGGGTGTCAACGCCGCTAAGCCATTCTTTTTAAAGTAGTTTAGCCTTTGAGCAGATAACCGCCTGTGACGGGCCGATCCAGCGTGACTCTATAGGGAAAATATTCGCAGCTTGTGCGAAAATGCCGCCCCTTTATTAAGCTACTAATTTTAACCAACCTTCAACCAACGCCAGCGCTGGGTACTGATACATCCCTCAGTACCGACGTTAGTGCCGAAGTTGACTACTACGCTTTGAGTGCGTGCCTGCGCCGCACTCCTCGTTCAAGTTGAGAAACTCCTATGTCTGCACTGGTTCTGGATGGCAAGGCTCTTGCTCAGAAAACCGAAGAAGAACTGTCTGCCCGCGTCACCGCACTAAAAGAGAAGAGTGGCGGCCAGACCCCGATCCTCGCCACTATTCTCGTCGGTGACGATCCCGCCTCTGCCACCTATGTAAAGATGAAGGGCAACGCCTGCCGCCGCATCGGTATGGACTCCATGCAGGTGGAACTCCCCTCCTCTACTACTACCGAACAGTTACTGGCGAAAATCGAAGAGCTAAACAGCAACCCGAATGTGCACGGCATCCTGCTGCAGCACCCGGTTCCCGAGCAGATCGATGAGCGCGCCTGTTTTGACGCCATCGCCCTGGAAAAAGATGTGGACGGCGTGACCTGCCTGGGCTTTGGCCGCATGGCCATGGGTGAAGAGGCGTACGGCTGCGCCACTCCGAAGGGCATCATGCGCCTGCTGGAGGCCTACAACATCGAACTGTCTGGCAAACACGCCGTGGTCGTCGGCCGCAGCCCGATCCTCGGCAAGCCGATGGCGGCGATGCTGCTGAATGCCAATGCCACTGTGACCATCTGTCACTCCCGCACCAAAGACCTTGCGGATCACATCAGCCGCGCCGATATCCTGGTCGGCGCCGTTGGTCGCCCGGAGTTCATCAAGGCGGACTGGATCAAAGACGGCGCTGTTGTTGTAGATGCTGGCTACCACCCCGGTGGCGTAGGCGATATCGAACTGGGCCCTCTGGTGGATCGCGCTGCCGCGTACACGCCGGTTCCCGGTGGCGTTGGCCCCATGACCATCAATACCCTGATCTATCAATCTGTCGACTCAGGCGAAAAGAAGATTGGCTGACGGTAAGACCCTGCGTCTCGACAAGGCGATCAGCCAAGTCACAGACCTCTCCCGGGCAGAAGTAAAGCGGGCAGCCAAACAGGAGCGGATCACCGTCAACGGTGTGGCGGTGACCGATCCCTCGACCAAGGTCCGTGAGACCGACGAACTCTGCCTGGACGGCGATCTACTCACCGAGGCCGGTCCGCGCTACTTTATCCTCAACAAGCCCCTCGGCTACGTTTGCGCCACCAAAGACGGCGAGCACCCGACCGTGCTCGACCTGCTGGACGAGCCGAACAAACACAAGCTGCATATAGCCGGGCGCCTGGATATCGATACGACGGGACTGGTACTGATCACTGATGACGGCCAGTGGTCTCACCGGATTACTTCCCCCAAACACCACTGCGCAAAAACCTATTACGCCCTACTGGCGGACCCGATAGAAGACGGCGCGATCGAAAAATTTGAAAAGGGGATCTGGCTCAATAATGAGAAAAAGCGCACCAAGCCTGCGCAGCTGGAAATCCTTTTCCGCAATGAAGTGCGCATTACCATCAGTGAAGGCCGCTACCACCAGGTAAAACGGATGTTTGCCGCTCTTGGCAACAAAGTGCTGGAACTCCATCGCGAACGTATTGGCAACATCGTGCTGGAAGAAGACCTTCTCGAAGGGGACTACCGTCCACTGAGCACTGAAGAAATTGCCGGTATCGGAACAGACTCCCTTTAACCCACTCTGGTAACGCCTGCCGAGCCTATGCTTGCCCTACTTTCACAATTACTGCGCGAGTGCGACGAGAACGCGCTGTGGATTGCCGATGAAAACAGCAAAGCGCTGTTGGTCGACAATACAAACGGCAACAGCCAGCCATTTCCCGGCAGGCTGATCAGTAACCGCTGGGATATAGTGCAAGCAGCAGCAAAAATCGGCATCCGCGCCAGCTTCAATGACTTTGACCTTGAGAGTGCTGCAGAGAGCACCACCCTCGAGGTAGAGGGACGCTTCTCCCGAATCCTGTACCCGGTTTCCAAAGAAAAGGCCGCGGTGCACCACATCATCAATTGCGCCCCGGACTTCCTGCAGCCCGGCGGTGAGCTGTTGCTGATTGGCAGCAAGAACAGCGGAATCAAAACCTACGCACAAAAAGCCGCCCAGCGGTTTGGTGCAAGTAAACAGTTACAGAAGCACGGCAGCGATTATCTGAGCATCAGCAAGGTGCAGTCCCAAACTGGCCAGCGGCTGGACGACAGCGACTACCCGCTGCTGCGCCCACTGGAAAGTTTGGGTGGACTCTATTCAAAACCGGGATTATTTGGCTGGAACAAAATCGATACGGGCAGCGCCCTGCTGGCCGCACATTTTGCAGAACACCACCCCAGTACCAATGCGCAAGTGGTAGACCTAGGCTGCGGCTACGGATATCTCTCTACGCAGCTTGCACAGCAATTGCCGAAAGCGCAGGCAATATACATTCAGGCCACAGACAATAATGCCGCAGCGATACAGGCTTGCCAGAAAAATTTCCAGGAACTGGGAATTCAAGGTGAGGTAGTAGCAGGCGATGCCGGCTCTGCGATCGAAAGTGGCAGCGCCGATCTATTGATCTGCAACCCACCTTTTCATCAGGGGTTCCAGGTGGAGGGCGATCTCACCGACCGATTCCTCAAACAGGCAGCGCGTATTCTACGCCCGCAGGGTATCGCGCTTTTCGTGGTCAATGAATTTATTCCCCTCGGCAAGAAGGCACAGGGTATCTTCCAATGCGCAGAACTACTGAATAAAGAAAAAGGCTTCTGTGTCTACCGCCTGACAAAAAGCTGAAGCGGCGATTGCAATTCGACAAATAACCCTCGAAAAGAATCGCAGACGAATACTCAGTAATCTCGCAGGTTGAACAGGTTCATGGAGAGCGTGTGCTCCTCCAATTGCTCAAGCTCCAGCAGTCGCTCCAGTGCATGCTTGGCCGACGGCGTATCGGCTCCCAGCAGCAAGTCCCGATACTGATCCGCCAGGTAGATCTCTATATCCATGGCCAGCTGGCCAATCGCTTCCACATCGCTGACGTCGATATTGCGCAACCGCTGCAGAAACTCGGGCTCACGCCCCTCCGGTGCGAACTGCACCCAGGTATGCAAAGCCCCATCACCAATATCCTCGCGGAAGTTCTCCAAGGTATGCATCATGGAAACTTCCCGCCGCTTTAACTGGTCCAGCAATAGGCACGCCCGCTCATTGGCGGACAACACCTCGAACTCTTCGTACTGCCGGCTCAGCTTCAGGTGAAACTCCCTCCCCTCCTGAATCACATCTTCCAAGGTCTTGTATCGCATCAATTGATCCCGGGAAAACAACTGCCTAAATCCAGTATAGTCACAAGGATCATTCACCCGCCAATCAACCTGCCCGCTCACTGCAGAGCACGCAGTTGGGAATCCAGCTTTCGGAAGGGATTATTGGGATTTATGGCCGCCGGAGCCTGGGTGAGAAGATTTGACTTATCGAGCGGTACACGGCTGAAGACACCGATACAGTTATCGTAGAGCGGCGACTGCGCAGTCCAGGCACCCTGGAGGCGCTCCCGAATTGCCGCCTGACGCCAGCCACTGGCGAGGAGTTCACGGCGGCTGACAAAATTGCTGACCACTGCGCCAGCCGGGGAAAGCTGACGCAGCAACTTACTACACCAGTAACCGTCCGCCTCAAACGCGCGCGCCACCTCACCGTTGCTATGACCAAACAGGTCATCGACGATCAAGTCAAAGGGCGCACTCGTATTACTGCTATCCAGCCCCGCGATAAACTCCCGGGCATCCGCACAAACCAACTCGACACCCTGAACACCAAAATATCGGCGGGCTACCGTCAGATGTACCGGATCTATATCCACCCCGACGATAGATTCAGGCTGGACAAATTTTTGCAGCAACCGGATCAGCGCACCACCGCCCACTCCGAGTAGCAATACCCGCTGTATCTGTTTCTCAGGGAGAAAAAACGCGGGGAGTAACAACAACTCCCAAAGGGAACCTTTCAGTGGGTCTCTCGGGTTCCACTGGGAATGGAAAACACCATTGCTGTAAAGCCGGACACTGGCCCCATGTTTGCGAACCTGGTACCGGTTACCCCCTACCTGCTTTTCCCAAACCAGCGCCATCCCTGTGCCCCAACCTTCCTGAGTCCCAAGTACTTAACCCCTACCCTATGGCAAATCTGAATGCTGCAACAGGACATTGGCGAACGCCTCTATACCAGCCAGGTCCTGATCCGTGAACCGCGCCACAGAGGGGCTATCGATATCCAATACACCAATACAGCGCTCGCCATGGTATAGCGGCACAACCACTTCCGAAGCGGAAACCGCGTCGCAGGCGATATGCCCCGGGAACTGATGTACATCTTTCACCAACTGCGACTGCCCGGTTTCAACCGCGGTACCACAAACCCCGGCACCGACGGCAATCCGCGTGCACGCGGGCTTCCCCTGAAACGGCCCCAGGGTGAGTTCCTGGCCATGCAGGAAATAGAAGCCGGCCCAGTTTATGTCTGGCAGTTCCATAAATAGCAGCGCACTGGCATTTGCGGTATTCGCCAGCCAATCGCGTTCGCCGGTCAAAAGCCCGGCCAGTTGCGCACAAAGAGAGTCGTAAAATGCTGTTGTCGTCATAAAAATTCCACGTCCGAAAATTTTCCGCTAATTCTGCGGTAAATCAATGTATCGGCAAGCCGCCAGCCCCAAAATCAAAAGCCCGCTATTGAAGCGGGCTCTATTGTAACGATAACGGTGTCGCTAACTGTACGAGAAGTTCAGCGCAGGAATGATGGCGTTCGCGTTATTGATACGGATCCGTCACAGATTCACCGCTGTCCGATTGTGACTGGTACGCCTCAGCATCCACCGTCGGCTTGGACCACTCACCCTCTTCTTCCGGTTCACCGCGGCCGCGAATCGCCGGGGCAGCAGCCGTGACGTCACTGGCCATCAGTCCACGCTGCTGCGCCGTCGGCGCTGGTCTGGAAACCGGCGCTGCAGGTTCGTTTTTCAGCACACGGCTGGCAATACTGTTCAGGTTAGGGCGGCGACGCTCGGCCAACTTGACCGCCTCCAGCTCGCCATTCAGACGGTTGATCTCCGCCTGCATATCCCCCACTTTGGCCTGCAAATCGGTAATCTGGGACAAAACGCCCTTCACCTTGCGACTTTCCTGCTCATACAGCACTGCAGCGCCCCCAAAGGCCACCACGAAGACCAACAAAATCGAAAACTGACGCATCCAAGCCTCCCCTGCTTATGCGAGTCATATTGTAATAACCCGAGGAATATTACCGGAACAGGGGATATCTTCCGCGAACTGGCGCGTAAAATTCAAGCTCAAAAAGTGACCAGAAGACCCATTATCATCCAAATCGATCGCTTAGCGAATCAAGGAGTCTGTTCATCCACCAGGTCGAGAAACTCCAGGCTCGCCTGCTGGCGAATTGTCCGGCGGTGATTGGCCCACAGTTTGGCAATCTTTTCCTGGTTGCAGACTTTACGGTCGACGTAAACCCGGGTATTCAGCTCACCGATCGGCTTTGCTGCCGGACATTTGCTGAATACGAACTGGTTGGAAATCAGGTCCATAAAAGGACCGGATTTACTGCTGGGCATGATAAACAGCAGCTGCAGCCCAAGGGTCTCGGTCAGGTAACGGATCACCTCCCGGGAGCGGGATTCGTCCATTTTCGAGAAGGCCTCGTCTACCAGCACCATTTTCAGGTGACTGTTGCCATCGTTAAAACGGAAGGCCGAGGTAACTGCGGCGGAGCGGATGATATAGGCCGGCGTTTCCAACTGGCCACCGGAGCCAGTACCGTACTGACTGAGGGCGATCGGCTCTTTGCCTTGAGGCTCTTTGTAGATTTCGTAGTTGCGGTAGTTGCGGTAGTCGCTGATGCGATCCAGCTCTCGACGGGCGAGCTGCTCATCCTCACTCAGTAACATCGCCAACAGCTTGTCACGCACCTGCCGGTGCTTGACCGAAAGATCCGCGTCAAACAGGCTCTGCTCTTCCCCCAGATTTGGCAATTCGATCACTGCCTTGAAGAAGCTCCAGTATTCCTTGAATTCAGGAACCCAGCGGTAATCGAAGCGGAAACGCTCTCGGTCGGCACCAAAGCGGTGGTGCTCCAGCTCCTGGTTCAGGTCGTCCAGCACCCGCTTACCGTCGTTGATCGACTGATAGATCGCGTGGCACAGGTGAGTAACGAAAGTGGTATTGAAGGATTTCTTCAAGCCCAACAGTTGCTCGTGGCGATCCACCAGCAGGTTGTTCTTGAGGCGATTGCGCAACGCCGTCACTTGATCCACCAACTGGCAGACCAGCTTGAACTGCCCCTCACTGTGGCCGCTGGCAAAGTCCGGGTCGAATGCGAGGGTATCCCCGGTGCTGCAGCTACTGTTGTAGTCCATCACCCCTTTCAATAGCTGATGACTGTATTTCTGCAACAGCCCCTGCCACTCGGCGATATCCTGGGAGAAGTCGAACCCGTCCCCCGCCTGAGCCGCCTGGTCATCGGCCAGCTGCAGGGTGGCTTCCGCATCAAAATCGGGGGCGATCTGAACAATACGCTGCACCCCGGCCTCGCAGTCCGACAGCGATTCATCGAGCTGATCGAGCTGCGCGGCAAGTGCATGCAATTGCTTGCCAATATTATCGAGATTGGTTTCCAGCTTGCCCGCAAGCTTCTGCAGGCTGGCGCCCTGCTGTCGCTCCGCTTCCAGCTTTTCATGCAGCGCATTGGCCTGTTGCTCCAGCTCCAGACCGTCGTCCAGATCCAGGTTGCCCAGGGCCTGCTCCGCATTGCGTCGCTGGCGCAGGGCATTCAGCGCCGCATCCACGGATTCCAGTAATTGCAAGGCAGTAAAGCTGCGCACCGCGTGTGCGAGCTGGCGCAGCTGCTGTTGCTGCTCATTGACCTGGGCGGCCTCCGTCAGCAGGCGACGCAACGCCTTCTCTTGTGCTGCCAGCGCTCTGGCGCGGGCACCCTGCCCAAATACCAGTTCGCTGTCATCCACGTCACAGCGCCACATACTGTAATTGCCGCTCGCCAAGCCTTCGGCGGTCAAGCCACGCCGGGTACTGCGCAGCTCCTGGGCATCACGCACCTGCAGCACAGTGCCGTATGAGGCGCGCAGGTAATACTCGGCGGTTTTGTGACTGAAGGACATCAAATCAATGATGGATTGCTTCGGCGCTTCCATACGCTCGGCATCGCGCCTGGCCTTGTCGCCCTGGATTACGCGGGCCCGGTTACTCCGCCCGGGCATGGCCCGCACAATGCTAATGGCTTCTGCCTCGTAATCCGCGTCAACGATGATCGAGAAACGCGCCCCGCCGAGGTAACCTTCGACCGCCATCTGCCAGCGCTCATCCAGCACTTCGACAAAATCACACAGCACCTGCGGCTCGGCCTGCGGGCACTGTTCGCGGATTGCAGCCAGCGCCTGGTCTACATATTGCGGGTAGCGGACGCGATTGGATTGCAAATGGTGAATCCGGGATTCCTGCCCGTGCAGCTGCTTTTGTAACTGCTGCACTTTCAGCTCACCGCGGGACACCAGTTCATTGACCTGGTCGCGCAGAGTGACCTCACCGGCATCCGCCGCAGTCAGTTGCTGCACCAGACGGTTTTGCAAGGTCTCTGCAGCGACCACCTGATCGCGTACCGACTCCTGGGCAGAAAGGTCGATCCAGTCCTTACCCAGTAGGCCCTCGAGTTGCGGCAGATCGTCACCCCGCCCTACGGCTTTGAGCGACTTCAGCAAGCTCCCATCACTAAAAGCAGGGATCTCCAGGGAAACCGAAGTACTGGCCAATAGTGACAGCAAATCGCTGGCGGCAGACTGGTTCGCTGCGAACAACTGCTGCTGCGCTGCCAGCGGCGCTGCCAGGGATGAAAGACTCCGGTTTGCTGCGGTAATCTTCTGATCCAGTTCATCTTTGCTGCGCAGCGCGGCGATCCCCTGGCGCTGAGCCTGCACTGCTACCAACTGCTCACTCAAACTTCGGGTACGGTGTTCCGACTGCTGAATTTCCTGCGCGGTGCGCTCCAGTTCTGCACGGGTATCTTTCTGGCGATTTTTGCCTTGCAGGTAGGTTTTCTGTACACGCAGCTGCTGGTGCTTGGCCTGCAGGTACTCCTGCACACGCAATTGACGCCACTGCTCGCTGTACAGGTCAGCGGTTTCCGCGATGCGTTGCAGTGCATCTACCCGGTCAACGATTTCGCGCGCCTCCTGCTCCATTCCATGGATGGTTTTCATCAGTTCGGAAACGGAGCGAATGGCCTCGCCCAGGTCGCGTTTTTCCAACACTTCCTGTGCAACAAAATCGTTAATGCTTTTTACAGGCTTGTACGCCATGAAATTGGCAAACGTGCGCGCAGCATGGGTCGCCTCGCGGTCTGGAACCGCATCTTTGCGCCCCCGCAGGGCACCGTAGAGGCGTCGCAGGTAGGCTTTCTTTTTATCGTACTGCTCGACCTTCTCGAACTGTTTGCTGACGACACTGTAAAATTTGTCCAACGGCAACAGATGTTTGCCATCTTTATATTCTTTGACGAAGTCGCCCAGCGCCAGTTGCTCGCCAGGGATCAGGAAAAACTTGAGGCTGTCCTGACGCGCCTGCGCAGGCTTGGTGCTGGTATCCAGATGGGCACGGATGGCCATGATGGCGGTAAACGGCTCACCATCCTCGCCCTCGGTGGGATAAAAATTGCCAGCAATATAGCAGTCCGTCGGCTGCAGGCGGGCGTAGCTGCCATCGTCACAACCGAGTACATAAGAGGCCAGCGTACGAACTTGTTTACCGCCGCGACCACGCTGCGTGGTTTCGTCCTGACCGGGGTTGAAGGTGAACAGGGTATCGTGGGCTGCGGTCATCAGCGTCTGGATCGCATCTGCCGCCGTGGTTTTACCCGAGCCATTGCCACCGGAAAACAGGTTGATGGGGCCAAAGTCGTATTCCAGTTGTGGAATATTGCCCCAATTGATCAGGATGAGTTTCTTCAGAAACATACGTTTCGTGCGCTCGAGAAATAGGTGTATTTATACTGTCTTGCCCCGGGCTTGCACCTCAGGACTCGGATTCTGCAGCGAACAGGCTGTGATCTTCACTGGCCGGGGTAATTCTTTCCACTGCCGCCACACTGTCCTGGCCAACGTCGGATGCTTCCGGCGTATCCAGCAATTGCTGCAGTGCAGTCTCACTAACAAACTGCGCGACGGTAGGCCGTACCCGCAGCAGGGTCTCTGCCACCGCTTCGCTGTCTTCACCATTGAACTGGATCAGGCGCAACTGCCGCAGTTTTTTCAACAATTGCTTACGCTCTGCGAGTTTGTCGGGCAGTGACATTTTCAGCAGGTTGCGCAAACCCAGCTCCAGTGCTTCCAGGGTCAAAGCTACGCAGCCCTGGTCGTCTACCTGCCCTTCCCGCAGAGACTTGTCGTATTCAACACGCAGTACCAGAATTGCCGCCACTTCCTGCTGACTGAGGCGTGCACGGAAGCCGCCGTGATGAGGCTCCTCCTGATCCGGCATTCCGGGCACTTCTGCCCCCGGCGGATAGACACGGATAAACTGGAAGCGGCTATCGTGCTGCAGGCGCAGCCCCAGAGGCGCCAACCACTCCCGGATCAATGCCTCACAGCGCTGGAAGCGGTCGTAAAGCAGGGTTTCCACATTGCTTTCGTCGCGGCAGATCACCCCGTAATCCAACAGCCGCACCAGCAATTCCGAAAACTCGTTGCGGGTCACCCGGCACTGGGCCAGGGCTTCTTCGAGAGCCTGTTCAATCACGACCTGTTCACTCTTCTTTTTGCTCCCCTTTTAACTCAAGGGAGTACTCATCAAATTCTGCAAAATAGTCATTGCTGGCCTTCTCACCGGTGAAGGTCACCTGCACAAAAGGCCCGCTGCCATCCTGTGACACGGCGGCCGCTTCCAGGGCGTGACTCATGGCCAACAGATCGCGGGCATCCCGCAATGGCAGGTCGCGACTGTTTACCCGTTGGCCACGGCCAAGGGCCGTCGCCAGATAATTGCGTAAATCGCTACTATTGAAATTGAACGCCTGATCCAGCAGCTGTTGCAACACCACTTCCCGCTGGCCGTCGTCGGTCATGGGGACATCATCCTCAACCAGCGTGTTGACCGGCTGGCGGCGGTTGCGCTGCCACAACACCGCCTGGCGCGGATCAAACAACCGCAGCTGGAATGCGGAAAGTTGATCGCCAAGTGCTGACAGTAATTGGTCTCGCTGTGGTGATTCACCCAGATCTTTGCAGAGATCCGTGAAGGCTCCCTCACTGGTACTTTGCAGGTAGCTCAGCTGGCGGATGATAATTTCCGCGCGTTTGGTGAAACCGTGCAGCGCGTGGCGCAATGCAGGCAGTTTGACTTCACAGGCGCGGCGCATGCGATCTTCAATGGTGTCCAGCATCAACCAGAGAATGGACTGAGTTTCCACGTGCAGCTCTGGCAATTGCTGGCGCAGGCGTCGCTCCCACTCCGCTTTCTTTGCATTGTCTTTGCGGCGGATCAGGGTAATAACCCGAGTGATACTATCGCGGTGCTTCTCTACGCTATCGGCAGAGAGACGAATGGCCAGATCCGGTTGGAAACGGCTTTCCATGAACGAGAAGAATTCATCCGTGGCCTGCTGAACCAGGATCTGCGCCTCCACTTCCCGCACCAGTTCACGCTTGCGCTCTTCCAGCTCGGCGATCATATCGGTGAAATCCGCCACGATACGCTCGGAATACTCCCAGGCATCGATCAGATCATAGACTTCACCGCGGCTGGCAAAGGCTTCCAGCGCATTGAGGGTATTGCGGGTATTGCGGTGCCGGGTGCGCACGCGAGTGCTGTTCAGCTCCACCATCGGCTGGGTGAGCAGACGGCCACGGCGGCTGAAGGGAAAGGAAACCGTCAGGGTAGCGCTGTCGACCAACTTTTCCAGCCAGCCAAACTCCACCAGGGTATTGAGTACCCAGACGGATTGCTCGCGCAAATTGCGGAAGCGCCCTTCCGGCTCGGCGCCACCGTCGCTGTCCAGCTGCGGGGCGCGGGTGAGCGCTTCGGCAAAGGTCTCCAGGATCTGCTCGCGCGTCAGCGACTCGCCGTAGTCGGCCTTGGCGGTATACAGCCGCTCATACAACAGGCGCAGGCATTCCACCACCTGCTCCCGGTACTTACCGGTGAGCGGTCGGAAAAAGTGCTGATAGGAATCTGCAAAAAACAACGGGCAGTTTTCCTTGGAGCTGACGCTTACTTGTCTTCAGGCTTCTGGTTCAGCACACAGTATTTGGTGTAATCACCAGCGTCATTGAAGCTCCACTCCCCCTTGGGGATTCCGTCCATTTTCTTGCACCAGGCATCGGATCCGCGCTTGGGTTCACAGGCGGTGAGGGTCAGGACAGCGATAGTGGCAGTGAGAATGGTCAGTAAATTTTTCATGTTGTTATCCGCTGATATTTTGTCGATGTTTATTGGCAGTGGCGGCGAGGGATTACTCCCTGCGCCACTTGGTGCCTTCGCGGCTGTCTTCCAGCACTACGCCTTTGGCTTTCAATTCCTGACGAATCTCATCAGCACGGCCGTAGTTCTTATCCTTTTTACTCTGCTGACGCTCGGCAATCAGGGCCTCGATCTCCGACTCACTGATTTCGTCCCCACCCCGGGATTGCTTGAACCAGGCTTCCGGGTCCTGCTGCAGGATACCCAGCAACGCACCCGCGGCAAGCAGCTGCCCTTTGAGTAGCGCCTGATCTGCACTTTCCGCTTTGTTCAGTTCCTTGGCCAGCTGGTGCAACTCACTGATTGCGATGGGCGTGTTCAGGTCATCGTGCAGCGCAGCCAAAAATGCAGAGCCAGTCAAATCTGCCGTTGCGGGTTCCACTGACTGGCTCTCACGCAAGGCGCCGTAGAGGCCATCCAGGGTGCGCCAGGCCTGATCCAGCAGATCTGCGCTGAAGTTCAGTTCTGAGCGATAGTGGGCCGACAGCAGCGCAAAACGCAGAACCTCACCGGGGTATTGCGTCAGCAGGTCGTTCACCATACGAAAGTTGCCCAAGGATTTGGACATCTTTTCGCCATCGATGTTTACGTAACCGTTGTGCATCCAGTAGCGCACAAAATCCACGCCATTGGCACAGCAGCTTTGTGCGCGCTCATTTTCGTGGTGCGGGAAGGTCAGGTCGCGACCACCACCGTGGATATCAATGGTATCCCCGAGGTGCTTTTTGATCATTGCCGAACATTCAAGGTGCCAGCCCGGGCGTCCGCGGCCCCAAGGGCTATCCCAGCCGGGCTCGTCATCGGAAGACGGCTTCCAGAGCACGAAATCACCGGCATACTTTTTGTAAGGCGCGACTTCTACCCGCGCACCGGCAAGCATATCGTCCAGGGAACGCTTGGAAAGCTGGCCATAGCCGTCCATGGATTCCACGGCGAAGAGCACATGCCCTTCCGCTGCGTATGCATGCCCTTTTTCCACCAGACTTTCGATCATGGCGATCATTTCCGGCAGGTGCTCGGTGGCATAGGGAGTGACGTCCGGCTGCAGGTTGTTAAGCGCCTGCATATCCTCCACATAGGCCTGCGCGAAGCGCGCGCTGAGTGCGGCAATTTCCTCGCCGTTTTCCCGCGCCGCTTTCATGATCTTGTCGTCAATATCGGTGATATTGCGCGCATAGACCACATCACTGTATAGAGTCTTCAGTACCCGATAAAGAGTATCGAAGACAACCACCGGGCGGGCGTTGCCGATATGCACACGGTTGTAGACCGTGGGGCCGCACACGTACATGCGCACACGGTTTTCCTGCAGGGGTGTAAAGATTTCTTTTTCACCGGAGAAGGTGTTATGGAGCTTGAGAGACATCTCTTTCCGCTATCTATTCTGGTAGTGATCCGGTGGGTAGGCTGCGCCTACCCACCTTGGGAAGTTGCGACTTATCTCGCTAACTTATTTGCGAAGGTTCCAGCTAACTTGTCCCGAAACTACTTGTTCTGCTCTTTCGCCCAGGAATCCCGCAGGCCGATGGTGCGGTTGAACACGGGCTTTTCCGGGGTGCCGAACTTGCTGTCGCGACAAAAATAACCGTTGCGTTCGAACTGGTAGCCCTTTTCCGGCTGGGCTTCAGCCAGGCCGATCTCGGCTTTACAACCCGAAAGAATCTGGAGGTTGTCCGGGTTTACCGACTCGAGGAAATTCTTGTCGCCTACATCCGGTGACTCGTCATTAAACAGGCGATCGTACAGGCGCACCTCGCAGTCTACATTATTGTCCGCAGACACCCAGTGGATTACGCCTTTTGGCTTGACGCCGTCAGCGGGGTCTTTGCCCAGGGTATCCAAATCCACGGAACACAGGATCTCGACAATATCGCCGGCATCGTTTTTGATGACTTCATCTGCCTGAATCACATAGGCATTGCGCAGACGCACTTTTTTGCCCAGTACCAGACGCTTGTATTTCTTGTTCGCTTCCTCGCGGAAGTCTTCCTGCTCGATATACACCGTGCGGGTGAACGGCAGCTCCCGCGCTGGCAGGTCGTCGCGCACCGGGTGACCGGGAGCACTCAACATTTCCTGCTGACCTTCCGGGTAGTTGGTCAGGGTGACCTTGAGCGGCTCCATCACGCACATGGCGCGGGGTGCATTCTTGTCCAGGTCGTCGCGGATAGCATATTCCAGCATTCCCACATCCACCGTGGAGTCGGCGCGGGTTACCCCGATCATCTCGCAAAACTGGCGGATCGCTGCAGGTGTAACACCACGGCGACGCAGGCCTGAAATGGTCGGCATACGGGGGTCGTCCCATCCATCTACAAAACCTTCGTCCACCAGCTGCTTCAGCTTGCGCTTGGACACGACCGTGTAGTTCAGGTGCAGACGCGCAAATTCGTACTGGCGCGGGCGCGCAGGTACCGGCAGGTTTTCAATAAACCAGTCGTACAGCGGCTTGTGGTCTTCGAACTCCAGGGTACAGATGGAGTGGCTGATCCCTTCCAGCGCATCGGATTGACCGTGAGCAAAGTCGTAGCTCGGATACACGCACCATTTGTCACCGGTCTGGTGGTGAGCAATTTTCTTGATGCGGTAGATAATCGGGTCGCGCAAATTGATATTCGGCGCCGCCATATCAATCTTGGCGCGCAGGCTGCAGCTGCCCTCATCAAATTCACCAGCAGTCATGCGGGTAAACAGATCCTGGTTCTCGGCCACAGAGCGGTCACGGTAGGGGCTGTTTTTGCCCGGCTCTTTCAAGGTGCCGCGGTGCGCGCGCGCCTCATCCGGGGACAGGTCGCAGACATACGCCTTGCCCTGCTCGATCAGGTAGATGGCCCACTGGTGCAGCTGGTCGAAATAATCCGAGGTGTACTTGACATCCCCTGCCCACTCGAAGCCCAGCCAGGAGACGTCACGCTTGATCGCGTCTACGTATTCCTCTTCTTCTTTTGCCGGGTTGGTGTCATCAAAGCGCAGGTTGCACTGACCGCCAAACTCCTTGGCTAGGCCAAAATTCAGGCAGATAGACTTGGCGTGACCGATATGCAGGTAGCCGTTGGGCTCTGGCGGAAAACGGGTGGTCAGCTGACTGACACGACCCTCGGTCAGATCTTCGCGGATGATATTCTGTAAAAAGTGAGCGGGCTTGCTCTCGGATGTCATAGCTTTCTCTAAAATCAACTACTCGAAGTAAGCGGCGGATTATAACGCAGATGACTGCCGCCGCATGGGGTTTTCATTGCTTCTATGTCGCGAGCCGGTGCGGTTTGCGTCGGTCTGTGAACAGAGTATCATGCCGCCCCAAACCGACCCCGGAAAGGACATTTTATGATCACTTTGCACACCACTTACGGCGATATCAACATTGAGCTGGATTTTGACAAGGCGCCCAAGTCCGCCGCCAACTTCCTGCAATACTGCCGCGACGACTTCTATACCGGCACCATCTTTCACCGGGTAATCAACAACTTCATGATCCAGGGCGGCGGCATGACCCCGAACATGGATCAAAAAGCGACCCGTGACCCGGTAGAAAACGAAGCCGACAACGGCCTCAAAAACGACACCGGCACCCTGGCCATGGCCCGCACCATGGATCCGCACTCCGCCACTGCGCAATTTTTCATCAACGTGAACGACAACGACTTCCTGAACTTCCGCTCCAAGGATGCGCAAGGTTGGGGCTACTGCGTTTTCGGCAAAGTCGTCGAAGGCATGGACGTGGTCAACAAGATCAAGGAAGTTGCCACCGGCAGCAACGGCTTCCACCAGGACGTACCGACCGAAACCATTGAAATCACTGGCGTATCCGTTTCTGACGCCTACGCAGACAAGTAATCGGGCCGAACGGGCGGAGCAAAGTAACCAGTGGCGACCTACCTGATTTCAGACCTGCACCTGGACGAAACCCGCCCGGACATCACCCGAGCCTTTTTCGCGTTCCTCAAGGGTGAGGCGGCCAATGCCGAAGCCCTGTACATCCTCGGCGACTTTTTCGAAGTATGGATCGGCGATGACGACGATGCCCCCCTGGCTGACGAAGTTGCGCGCCAACTCCGCCAATACAGCGACAAGGGGACCGCCCTCTACCTGATGCATGGCAACCGGGACTTCCTACTGGGCGAAGACTACGCCCAACGCTGCGGAGCCACCCTGCTCCCAGATCCAAGCCTGGTCGAGCTGGCCGGCAGCCCGGTCCTGCTGATGCACGGCGACAGCCTGTGTACGCTGGACCAGGAATACATGGCCTTCCGGCAACAGGCACGCAACCCGCAATGGCAGCAGGCCCTGCTTGCCAAGCCCCTGGAAGAGCGCCGCCAGATCGCCGCCCAGATTCGCGCCGTCTCCAAATCCATGAATAGCCGCAAGGCGGAAGACATCATGGATGTGACGCCGGACGAAGTGATGGGGGAAATGCGCAAGCATCAGGTCCACACCCTGATTCACGGCCACACCCACCGCCCTGCCCGCCACCCGCTGACCATCGACGGCCAGGCCGCCGAGCGCATCGTGCTGGGAGACTGGGGCGACCAGGGCTGGTGTATCCGCGCCGACAAAAATGGACTTGAACTGATCCACTGGCCCACGGCAGACTAGCCCAAAGCGAATTGACCATCAGCGCGCCAGGGATCAGGAGCCAACCATTTGTCACCATTAAAAACGCTGCACAAACGGGTATTGATACTCGGTGGATACGGGGAATTTGGCAGCCGCGTTGCCGAAATGCTCGCCACTGAACCCGATATCCAGATCCTTATTGGCGGCCATGACCGCTTCAAAGCCGAACTCCTCGCCAACCGCCTGCAACAACAATATCCCGACGCCAATATCGAAGGGTTGCGACTAGAGCACGACTCGATCAATCTGGCAGCACAGCTGCGCGGCCTCAACCTACTTTTACTGATTCACTGCGCAGGCCCATTTAAGGCGCAGAGCTTCCATGTGGCCAATGCCTGTATCGAGAACGGCATTCACTACCTGGATATCGCCGACAGCGCCGACCTTGTATGCGGCATCCGCGAACTGGACGCCGCCGCTCGCGCGGCAAACTGCAGTGTAGTCAGTGGTGCGAGCACCCTGCCCGCCCTCAGCTCGGCGGTCATCGCCGCCCTCAGCCCCAGCTTTTCAAAAATTCACAGTATCGAGATCAGCATCGCACCCGCGCACCGAATTCGCCGCGGACTGGCCACCGTGCGCTCCGGACTGGAATCCCTGGGCCAAAAGTTCGGTACCCCCCGCAACGGCGCCATCATGAGCACATACGTGGGCGATGAACTCCGGAAGGTCGAGATCGGCCACCCGGTCGGACCTCGCTGGGTGTGCAACTTTGAGGTCCCGGACTTGCGCCTGATCCCTGAGCAGCTGCCACAGGTTCAGGACTTGCGCTTCGGTACCGGAGTGCAGCCAGCCCCCCTCCAGTTTGGACTGGCGCTATGCGCCCGATTGGCGCGACTGGATTTGCCCACTTATTTCCCCGCCCCGCGCCCGCTGATGGCTCGTATCGGCCATTGGCTGGCTGCACACTGGCCAGGTGGCAGTGACCACGGCGGTATGCAACTGGACATCACCGGACTCAAAATTGAGGATGGAGAAGCGACAGACAAAGGAGCGAAAGCCCAGGGGGCATATCGTTTACGCTGGGAGATTCTGGGACTGAATGGTGACGGCCCCTGGATACCGGCGGCGCCTGCCGCGGCCATGGCGAGAAAAATAGTGCGGGGTCACTATCGCGCCCCTGGCGCCCGCCCCTGCTGGGCACTGATAGATCTGGAAGACATTCTTGAAGAACTGGCACCGCGAGCGGTGGTGAGCAGCGTTAGCGGGATCGAATAAACCACACCCAAAAACGACACCCAAAAACCATGCCCAAAAATCAAGCCCAAAAATCAAGCCCAATAAAAAATGCCGCAAGGAGTGCTCTACAGAACTCCTCGCGGCATTTTTACCGCGCATGAGTTGCCACCACTTCCGGCAACAACCCTGACACGGGTTATGCGGCACCACTTAAACTTCAGCGCCGCAAGACAAGGACCGGTTAGCTGGCAGCAGCTGACAGGCCGCCAGTGGCTCCTGAAGCCGGCACTTGCAGTGCCGCCTCAGCCGCCTTAAGCGCCTCACTCCGATCCGCGAAGCTGCTATTGGCTGGCACGCGTCCGTTCAGGCCCTTGAGCACCTTTTCCACCTCTTCATTCATCCCTGCGAGGAATAGCTGCTTGCCACTATCCCGAGCATCGGAGGCAATGGTTTCCACCGCCATGGCAGCCGACAGGTCCAGGAACGGCATTGCGGAGAAGTCCAGAATCAACACCTTGGAGCCTGACGCACTCTGCTCGCGGACATGGTGACCGAGATCGGCCGCAGCGCCGAAGCTCAGAGGCCCGCTGAATTCAAACAGCGCGATACGGTCGCGATTGCGCTGCAAAATTGCCTTGTCTTCTTCACTGTCGAGATGCTCAGGCAGGTTGCGCAGACGCTCGATCTGCAGGCTTGCCACCTGCTTCACGTAAGCCAGGGCTGCCAGCACCACACCAACACCTACTGCAGTAATCAAGTCGACAAATACGGTCATACCCAGCACCAGCACCATCAGCAACAGGTCCCAGCGAGGGCCCTGGTGGGCGCGCTTCAGGTATTTCCAGTCGATGATGTCGAGACCGACTTTCACCAGGATACCGGCCAGTACTGCCTGGGGAATGTTTTCGGCCAAAGGCCCTAACCCCAGCGCTACCGCCAGCAGCACCAGCGAGTGCACCATGCCGGAAATGCGGGTCTGGCCACCGGAGCGGATATTGACCACAGTCCGCATGGTGGCACCGGCACCGGCAATACCACCGATAAAGCCCGCCGCGGCATTACCAATACCCTGCCCGATCAGCTCTTTATTACTGTGGTGCCGGGTGCGGGTCATGTTGTCCGCTACGAGTGAGGTCAGCAGGCTGTCCAGGGATCCCAAAACAGCCAGGATAATGGCCGCCTCGATAACCAGCATCATCTGGTCACCACCAAATACCGGCATATGGAGTTCCGGCAAACCGGTGGGAATACTGCCGAGAACAGGTACGTTCAGCGCAAAAAAGGCAATGACGGTACCCACTACCAGCGCAGCCAGCGGAGCAGGCACAAAGCGCCCCCATTTTGCCGGCCACAGGTAAACCATCGCCAATGTGGCAAGGCCCAACAGCAGGTTGGCAGGGTGAATGTCCGACAGCGCCTCGGGTACATTACCCAGGGCACCAAGAGTCCCGCTAGGGGAAGCATGCCCCAGCAATGGGTTCAACTGCAGGATAATGATGATCACACCGATACCGGTCATAAAACCGGAGATCACCGGGTAAGGTACCAGCCGGATATAGTGGCCGACCCCAAGCACACCAAAGGCGACCTGCAGGGCACCCGCCAGAATCACCGCGGTAAAAATCAGGGAAGCATCGCCAGACAGACTGGCAAACAGCCCCGCCAGCACCACCACCATCGGACCAGTTGGCCCGGAAATCTGCGGGCCGGTACCGCCAAACAGCGCAGCAAAAAAGCCTACGGCAATTGCACCATACATACCGGCCATAGGGCCGAGACCCGAGGCCACGCCCAGGGCTAACGCCAGGGGCAACGCAACAACACCGGCGGTAATACCGCCGGTAATGTCGCCGCGCAAATTGGTTAAATCAAACTTCATGACAGCTAAACCTTCTTGAAACTACTCAACTTCCCTGCAAAAACGCTACCAATCCAGGCAATAAAATATCGTGCGACAGAGTTTTGGCGCCTCAGGCGCCACAAGCTCCACCGGTTACCGCTTCTGGCAACTCACCGAACAGGGAGCGGTAACGCTCTTCCATCGGCTTGAATTCGCGAGTCTCTTCGTCGAAGCACAACACCTCACCACTACCGATGTTGTACACCCAGCCATGCAGGGTGATTCCACCATTGGCGATACCGTTGGCTACCGCAGGGTGGGTACGCAGGTGTTGCAGCTGCTGAATGACGTTTTCCGCAGTTACTTCGTCCAGGTGATCAGTACACAGATCACCGTGACGACCGCGCACCACTTCCGTGGCAGAACGGCAGTGGCCCAGCCACTCCTTGACGTGCGGCAGGGTTTCCAGTTTTTCCGGCGCAATCGCGCCCTTCATGGCACCGCAATCGGTGTGACCACAAACCACGATATGGGACACACCCAGCGCCGCCACGGCAAATTCGATCGATGCCGTCATACCACCAGTCTGGCTGCTGTGGGGAGGCACGACATTGCCGGCGTTGCGGCAGATAAACAGTTCACCCGGCTCAGTCTGGGTTACCAGGTTCGGGTCAATACGGGAGTCCGCACAAGTGATGAACAAGACCTCGGGATTCTGGCCATCCGCCAGCTTGGAAAAACGCTCCTGCTTTGACGGGAAGACTTCCTTCTGAAACTTCGCTACGCCAGAAATTACATGTTCCATGAAAACTCCTTACTGAATAACAAAACTGGGCAATCAGGTTCGAATCCATTATTTTGTGATAGTTCAATAAGTTAAAATACCATTTGCTGATAACACATAGTTATCAACGTCACCTGGAGCGCCCATGCCCAAAAGCGTGAACCCCCCGAGTTTCAAGCAGCTGCAGTACTTTGTGACCATTGCGTCACGTGCAAGTTATCGCCGCGCGGCGGAAGAATTGGGGGTCAGCCAACCGGCACTCACCACCCAGATCCGGGCACTGGAAAGCACCCTGGGCCTGTCACTGTTCGAACGCTCCCGGTCTGGCACACTACTTACGCCGGAAGGCCGGGACTTGCTGGATCAGGCGCGCCAGTTAATCCTCGCCATGCGCGAGTTTTCCGCCAAAGCAGAACTGATCAGCCAGGGGCACCAGAGCACTTATAAACTTGGGGTACCCCCGACCCTTGGCCCGTATCTCCTGCCGAATGTACTGCCGGCGCTGCACGCCAAACACCACAACCTCAAGCTGTATGTGCGCGAAGGCCCTCCCCGGCTGCTACTACAGGGACTGGCGGACGGGACCTACGATATTGCGATAGTCCCGCTCCCGGTGACCCGGGATGACCTGGCGGTAGTACCACTATTTACCGAGCCACTGAAATTTGTCGTACCCGCAGACCACCGTCTTGCGGGCAAGGCCCAGGTGACGCCCTCCCAGCTGCGCGGAGAAAAGGTATTGACCCTGGAAGACCAGCATCACTTTCACCATCAGGTACAAGAAATCTGCGAGCGTCTCGGCGCCCATTTGCAAAGAGATTACGAAGGGACCAGCCTGGACACTCTGCGCCAGATGGTGGTGATGGGACTGGGCGTGGCTTTTTTGCCCGGACTGTACGTACACTCTGAAATGCACAATCCGGAAGCACTTCATGTGAGTGAGCTGAAGGCGAAACCCATTCGACGGCAGCACGGCCTGGTGTGGCGCGCCAGTGCACCGGCCCGGCATTTTTACCGGGAACTGGCGGCGCACCTGCGGGAGATTATTGAAGACAGATTGGGGGATGTGGTCACCGTAAACCGCTGAGCAACGGCGCTACTACATCACCGCTACACCACCACTACACCACCACTACACCACCACTATGCCAACCCCGGTACGCCACTGTGAAAGCGGAACTCTCCGTCACCGCCCTGGATCAGCTCGCGCTCCACTTCCAGCAAAGACTGCACCCGCGGTGCGATATCTTCGTCGGTCGCCTTTTGCGCAAGGGTGAGGTAATCGCGAAAGTGTCGCGCCTCGGATTTCAGCAGTGACAGATAAAACTTCTGCAATTCCTCATCCAGGTGCGGCGCAATGCGCGCAAACCGCTCGCAGGAACGCGCCTCGATAATGGCGCCGCAGATCAGCGTATCGACAAGGCGCCCGGGTTCCGCACTGCGCACCTCGCTGCGCAATCCCGCAGCATAGCGGGACGCACTCACATGGGGGTACGCGATCCCCCGCTTTTTCATGAGCGCGATCACCTGCTCGAAATGCCGCAACTCCTCCCGCGCCAGGCGCGACATCTTGTTGAGCAACTCGAAATTGTCCAGATACCGGAACATCAAGTTCAGCGCTGTGCCCGCGGCCTTTTTCTCACAGTTCGCGTGATCCACGAGCATCATTTCCGGCTCCGCGAGCGCGGCCTCAACCCATGCATCCGGTGTCGGGCACAACAGAAATTCGTGTATGGCAGAAAGATCGGGCACTTCGTTAGACATGGGCACTAGCGCTAATTGGTGGTGAGAGACAGCAGCGGGTGAACCGGGCGATGATCCGCGCACGCCCCCCTGCAGGGCGCGCATTATAGCGCCTCCCCCGCAACTGGATAACCAGGACGGGGGCACAGGAGCAAGTTTGTGTGGCGGTGTAGTCACGATAATTTGATAACGGCTTAATAAGTGGATTAATATTTACCCTCACATTCTCTTTAGGCCAGCAAAATTGTCCCAGGTCGCCAACACCGAACTTACACCAAAGCGATTGCCAGCCCTCTTGCAGCAGCTCCCGGAGGCGCTTGATCAGTTACACCGGCGCGCCACCGAGCTGCAATCCGCGCTGGAAGCCATTCAGCAGAGTGACCGCCAATGGGAGAGTTACCTGCTGCAACCCGGCTTCGCCCATGACGCTGCGCTAGCACTGAACCAGGACTTTGATACCCCCTTCCGCCTCGCGGGATCCCTCTTCGCCTTGTTGGATTACAGTGAGGGTTCCGAGCTGAGCGACGCCCGGCAGACGCTACAGATCCCCGGCGTACTCGCCGTTCCGGGCAAGGTCATCGCGCTCGCCCTATCCCTGAATGAAGCCAAGGGTGCTTTTCAGCAGCTTACCGGCAACATCAAAACCTGCCTGTCCGACCGCCCTACCCTCGAGCGCAACGAACGATTGCGCGACGCCTTGGCAGACGCGGGCCACCCGCGCACCCATCTGCGCCAGAGCTACCGCCAGATTCTCTTGTGCCCACTCAGACCCGACGCCATTGCCCTGAGCTGGATCAAGGCCCGCAAGTCGATACGCAAGGTCACGGCGGACTGGTGTGAAAAGAAGCTGATCCAATTGGACCCGCAAGGACTGGATTCCGGTATTCAATACCAGCGCCAGTTACTGGCAGGACTGCACCCCAGCCAGCATCAGCTGCTGCGCCAGGTCCAGGTACAGAGCCGCCCCAACCTGCAGGTCGCTGAAATTTTTTACGATGAAGTTGAAGTTAAAGGTGACGTTGGAATTACAGGTAAAGTAACTGGCGAACGATACCGCCAGGTCGGCTATTCCGTGATGCCGGTGCTGGTAGAAAGCGACGGGCGACTGCCAGAACACACTCGGGTTGAGCACGAGCCGCCAGTCAGCAGACGGCGGCAGCGGCGCGACTTGAAAATATCCACTGAACCATTTCTGCCAGCGTTACGCGTACACCTGCACACCGGCAATTAATACGCTTACGTCTCCGGATCCGCCAGAGGTGCCATCAGCTTGAGGGCCCGCTCAGCGCTATTCCGGCAATCACGTAACAGCGCAGCATGCTCGGCCTCAAGCGGTGACACAACATCACCCTTGAGCAAGTTTTCAAGGTCCATCTCAGACCGAATACGCTGGCGAACCACGCCAGCTGCGGCATCTTCGGAAAACAAGGCTTCAAATTGCTGGCGAAGCTGCGCCGCCGCCTCCAGGTCCCGGTCCGGCTCACCAGGCAATTCACCGGCCGCACGAATCAAATCCGCCACTTTCACCGCAAGCGCCTCGCGCGCACCCGCCAGCTGCTCGCACACCTGACATGCCGGCGACTCGCTAAGAAATTCTGCGGCAAACCGGTAGTGATCCGCACTTTCCTGTAGGGCAAGATGCAAGTCGTTGAGGGCCACCTGAACATCGCTGCGGAAAATACCCATCTGTGTTTCACCGTTTCAATAAAGGAGAGCCTGACGGCACCACCACGTTCAGGGCACCGGGCTTTACTGAGAAGTGCGCCGGAGTCTCGCTGACCGGCTCGCCATCGGCATGGATCGACATCGGTTTACTGCCAGTGGAAATCCGGATGTCACGACCTGACGCAGCGAAGGTTCGGCGCGCAATATCGTGGCGCCCTCCACGCAGTAATGGCGCCAGGGTCAGCAACTCCCAAAATGTTTGCGGACGCAGACTGTACAAATGCAGTAGATCGTCATCGATGGTCGCCTCCTGGTGCACAATATTCCCGCCGCCATAAAAACGTCCGTTGCCAACCGCCAATTGAATCGAGCGCATCACATGACGCTCGCCATCAATCTGCAGCTCCACCTTGAATTGACGATGCCGCGCAAATGCAGACACCAGTGCTTTCAGATAGCTGAACACCCCCCAGCGCTGCTTTACTTCCGGTGTCAACTCTTCGGTCACCTGCACACCCAGACCGAGGTTTGCGACATTGAAAAACACATGGTCATTGACCACGCCCAGGTCTATCTCGGCGGTGTGTCCATCACAGATGGCAGCAATTGCCTGCTCGACACTTTCGATCGCGAGCGACCGCGCAAGATCATTGGCAGTACCGAGAGGAAGTATGGCAAAAGGTAACTTACACTCGAGCAACGCCCGTGCGCAGGAGCTGATGGTGCCGTCACCACCACCGATGATTACGAGGTCAACGTCATTACACCGCTGACGGATGATCTCACAGGATTGCGCCGCAGACTCTGAGATCACTGGGTTCAGCTGGATACCCGCCGCTTCGAGTCGCGCAAGCCCGGCATCCAGATTTGCGCTGCCCCCCTGGCGGCTACCCGGATTGCGAATCAACAAAGCGCGACGATAATCGTCAGATTGTGGGCTGATGGCGCGACTCCCTGTATTCAACCATCGGGGCAAACGTTAAGGTACCGGGCTCAGGCAGTCCTCAGCCCCGGCGCGACAAAGCGCAGGTAATAAGACTCAGACAGCGCATAGAAATCCTCGTCGATCCGGCGACGCACTTCTTTCAGCGGTACGCCGCGAGCGCTCGCAGTGGGTGCGAGTCCGTATTCCGAAGGGTCCTTGATCTGGCTGGCACCGGCACGCAGCAACTCGAACACCCAGCAATAGGGGTTCTCGTCTTCATTAAACCGAATCTGCTGGTGGCGCAATTGGGAGAACAACAGGTTGCGATCGATAATTTCCAGCTGACTGCGGACGGCATTTGCAAGATAACCTTCACGACGCTCGGCGATAATGCGCCGCTGCTCGTCAGAATAGCCATTCCAGTCAATGACTTCATGGGCAAAGCGCTTACAACCCCGGCAGACGTTATCGCCAATCCCGGTGGAGCAGACCCCGATGCAGGGCGTGCGCACTTTCTTATATATCGCCATGAAGCTGGAATACCTTGTGTTCTTTTGCCGGCTGCGACCGAGGTTTCTGAACGATCAGTCGAATAAAAATCAGTGTGAAATCGTGCCGCAGAGAATAGCATTTTTTGCAGTGGATTTTCCCATTCATAAGATGGATACAACCGACCGCAAGTGCGATTAATTCTCACTTCTAAAACGCTCGCTTTGCGACCGTTATTTATTTTATGAATGGTGAAAATTCGCGTAAGTTATTGATTTTTCAACGAACTTAACAGGCATATCTGTTTCATTGTAGAATTCGCCACCCGTTTCCAACGGCCACTGATCTACACATACCGTCCGGTCGAGAAGATTTCGCCCTACCGGACTTCACAACGCTGTTGGTTTTACCCCACACACAAGAGGGACATTTCCGTGCTTGAAGCCTATCGCAAACACGTCGCCGAGCGCGCCGAACAAGGTATCCCACCCAAGCCGCTGAACGCCGAACAGGTTGCCGGCCTGGTAGAACTGCTGAAAAACCCGCCCGCGGGTGAAGAGCAGGAACTGCTGGAGCTGATCACCAACCGCGTCCCACCGGGTGTGGACGAAGCGGCTTACGTTAAAGCCGGTTTCCTCACTGCGATCGTCAAGGGCGAAGCAGAGTCCCCGCTGGTCGACAAAGAACACGCGACCAAACTGCTGGGCATGATGCTGGGCGGCTACAACATCGCCACTCTGGTTGAACTGCTGGACGACAAAGATCTGGCCGAACTGGCCGGCGAGCAGCTGAAAGGCACCCTGCTGATGTTCGACGCCTTCCACGATGTGGAAGAAAAAGCCAAAGCCGGCAACGAAGTGGCCAAGGCTGTAATCCAGTCCTGGGCCGACGGCGAGTGGTTCACCAAGCGCAACAAGGTTGCCGAGAGCATCAAGGTTGCCGTCTTCAAGGTGACCGGCGAAACCAACACCGACGACCTGTCCCCGGCCCCGGACGCCTGGTCCCGCCCGGACATCCCCCTGCACGCGCGCGCCATGTACAAAATGACCCGCGACGGCCTCACGCCGGAAGAGCACGGCGTTACCGGCCCGATGAGCCAGATCGAAGAAATCCAGGCCAAAGGCATTCCCGTTGCCTTCGTTGGTGACGTAGTCGGTACCGGTTCTTCCCGTAAGTCCGCCACCAACTCCGTACTGTGGTTCTTCGGCGACGACCTGCCGGGCGTACCGAACAAGAAAGGCGGCGGCATCTGTATCGGCGGTAAAGTCGCGCCGATCTTCTACAACACCATGGAAGACGCCGGCGCACTGGTGTTCGAAGCCCCGGTTGACGACCTGAACATGGGAGACGTGATCGAAATCCGCCCCTACGAAGGCACGATCCTGGCCGAAGACGGCAAGGTGCTGTCTGAGTTCGAACTGAAGTCCGACGTACTGCTGGACGAAGTACAGGCCGGCGGCCGTATCAACCTGATCGTTGGCCGCGGTCTGACCACCAAAGCCCGCGAATCCCTGGGCCTGGGCGCTTCCGACCTGTTCCGCCTGCCAGAGCAGCCGAACGACACCGGCAAGGGCTACACCCTGGCGCAGAAGATGGTTGGTAAAGCCTGCGGTATGGAAGGCGTCCGTCCGGGCACCTACTGCGAGCCGAAGATGACCACCGTTGGCTCCCAGGACACCACTGGCCCGATGACCCGCGACGAACTGAAAGACCTGGCGTGTCTTGGCTTCCAGGCTGACCTCACCATGCAGTCGTTCTGTCACACCGCGGCTTACCCGAAGCCCGTTGATATCGACACCCAGCACACCCTGCCGGACTTCATCATGAACCGCGGCGGCGTTTCCCTGCGCCCGGGCGACGGCATCATCCACAGCTGGCTGAACCGCATGCTGCTGCCGGACACCGTGGGCACCGGTGGTGACTCCCACACCCGTTTCCCGATGGGCATCTCCTTCCCGGCCGGTTCCGGTCTGGTTGCGTTTGCCGCTGCTACCGGCGTAATGCCGCTGGATATGCCGGAATCCGTACTGGTGCGCTTCAAGGGCGAAATGCAGCCGGGCATCACCCTGCGTGACCTGGTACATGCGATCCCTTACTACGCGATTCAGGAAGGCCTGCTGACCGTCGAGAAAAAAGGCAAGAAGAACATCTTCTCCGGCCGCATCCTCGAGATCGAAGGTCTGGACAACCTGACCGTAGAACAGGCGTTTGAGCTGTCCGACGCTTCCGCCGAGCGCTCCGCCGCTGGCTGTACCATCAAGCTGCCGGAAGACTCCATCGCCGAGTACCTGCGTTCCAACATCACCCTGCTGCGCTGGATGATTGCGGAAGGCTACGGTGACAAGCGCACCCTGGAGCGTCGTGCACGCGCCATGGAAGCCTGGCTGGAAAAACCGGAACTGATGAGCGCCGACGCCGACGCGGAATACGCGGCTGTGATCGAAATCGATCTGGCGGAAGTGAAAGAGCCCATCGTGTGCTGCCCGAACGACCCGGACGACGCCAAGCTGCTGTCTGACGTTGCTGGCGATAAGGTAGACGAAGTATTCATCGGCTCCTGCATGACCAACATCGGTCACTTCCGTGCCGCCGGTAAACTGCTGCAGCAACACAAAGGTGGTATCTCCACCCGTATGTGGATCTCTCCGCCTACCAAGATGGACGAGCACCAGCTGATGGAAGAAGGCTACTACAACATCTACGGCTCCGCCGGTGCACGCACCGAGATGCCAGGATGCTCCCTGTGCATGGGTAACCAGGCGCGTGTAGCCCCGAACAGCACCGTGCTGTCCACCTCTACCCGTAACTTCCCGAACCGCCTCGGCGACGGTGCCAACGTGTACCTGACCTCCGCGGAACTGGCCTCTGTAGGCGCCATCCTGGGCAAACTGCCGACCCCGGCGGAATACCAGGAATACGCCCAGAACCTGAACTCCATGTCTGCGGAAATCTACCGCTACCTGAACTTCGATCAGATCGAAGACTTCCAGAAGTCTGCCGAAGAAGGTAAGCGCATTGCCGCGACCGAGATTCAGGAAGTTGCTATTTAAAGCAACAGCCTAAATCGAAAAGCCCTACCCTAACCGGTAGGGCTTTTTTTTTGCCCTGCATAACTCCGAAATATCAAACGCCACGAACATGTCGGCGGCGCCCCTGAATTATGCGACAATACCAAAAGAAAAATTTATCTACTTACAATAACGAAAGCGCCTTCGAGCGATCAATTTTCGTCCAGATCAACTTTTACTTGATAACATACCAGGCAATACAATGGTTTTTTCGTCCCCAATATTTCTATTCGGGTTCCTCCCTATTCTCCTGCTGATATATTACGGCTCACCCAAGCAGCTGAAAAATTCCGTACTCTTATTTGCGAGCTTACTTTTTTACGCTTGGGGCGAAGTTTTTTACATCCTTGTAATGCTTATATCCATAGCCATTAACTATGTCCTCGGAAGAGCAATATATCGCTCACAGGAAACAGATAACCACAATCTATCACGCGCCTCAATCGTCATCGCCATCGCCGCCAATTTATTACTATTAATTTCGTTCAAATACGCGAATTTTTTAGCAGACAACATTAACCAAGTTTTATCACTAGTAGACATCCCGAAAATAGAGCTACAACCGATCCACTTACCACTTGGAATCTCATTTTTCACTTTCCAAGCAATCTCTTACATAGTGGACATTTATCGAAAAAAAATTCCCGCCCAGAAAAACATATTCCACCTTGCCCTATATATATCTCTTTTCCCGCAACTCATTGCAGGGCCTATAGTTCGATATGTCGACATTTCAAAACAAATTATCAATCGCTCACACTCCGTAGAATTGTTTTCTAGTGGCGCCCACAGATTTATCACTGGTCTTGCTAAAAAAATGCTCATCGCAAACCCTCTTGGTGAAGTAGCAGATGCAGCATTTTCACTTTCCGGTAACGAACTCACTACCCCAGTTGCCTGGATTGGGATAATCGCCTATTCACTACAGATCTTTTTCGATTTTTCCGGTTACTCAGACATGGCTATAGGTCTGGGAAGAATGCTAGGTTTTCGATTTTTGGAGAACTTCAATCTCCCTTACATCGCAAGATCAGTCCGCGAGTTTTGGCGCCGATGGCATATTTCGCTGTCTACCTGGTTTAGGGACTACGTATACATCCCGCTTGGTGGCAACAGAGCTTCCACACCAAGAGTGGCCTTCAACCTAGTAACAGTATTTCTTTTGACAGGGATTTGGCATGGAGCCAGCTGGAATTTTATTGTCTGGGGATTATTTCACGGATTCTTTTTAGCTTGTGAGCACTTTGGGTTTTCGAGAATCCTTGACAGACTATGGAGGCCTTTACAACACGTATACTTATTATTGATTGTCACTCTAGGATGGGTATTTTTCCGCTCAGAAAACCTCGCCCAGTCACAAGACTACTTAGCCGCCATGTTTGGCCTGGGCAACATAAATGCTTTATCAATCCACCCCCTTGAGATCCTGACCAATGAAGCCCTTATTGCCCTGTTTTTGGGAGTAATCCTAAGCACTCCACTACTTGGAAAAATAAAAACGTTTTTCTCAGAGAAACCTTCAGCACATAGCCTACCAGGAATTTATACAGCCGGAGTTCTTAACATATGCTCCCTGATTTTCATTTCCTATTTGTGCGCAATTAAAATTGCCTCTTCAACTTACAACCCTTTTATATATTTCAGATTTTAAAAGAACGCCATGTTTAAGAAAGAAGCTTTCGCAAATACCCAAATTTTTATAGCACTATTCTTTTTGATCGGAATATACGCGCCACTCTTTATTTGGGCAATCGAAGAAGATAAAGACAAATCGACCACAGAAAATAGAACACTAGAACAGCTCCCCGAGCCACCCTCATCAGCCAGGGAGCTAGCGACTTGGCCACAGAGTTTCTCCAACTACTATTCCGACCAGTTTGGATTCCGAGACTGGCTTTCTCAAAAATTCAACTCCACCAAATCACTAATCGGGGATTCCCCATCAGAGCATGTAACTAAAGGGAAAAATGGTTGGCTTTTCTTAGGCTCTAACAAAATTGGCTATTCTGGATATGACGACCCTATCGGCGATGCAAGAAATAAGAACTTATACTCCAGCGCCGAACTCGAAGCATTTTCTGAGTATGCTTCATCCCTTAGCAATTGGCTGAAAACCAAAAAAGTGGAGTATATCTTCTTCATAGCACCTAATAAGCACACAATTTACCCAGAGGAGCTACCAAGCCACTTTAACAAAGTCAATTCCATTTCCGCCGCTGACCAGCTTTACGATTTTCTCGGCAAAAATTCTAGCGTGCGAACAATTGACTTTAGAAGCGCATTACTCCAAGAAAAGGAGGGTCATGACGTATACTATAAATCTGACACACACTGGAACCACTACGCAGCAAATTTAGTTCAGTTTGAGTTAGCTTCATATATTTCCAATCTATTCCCCGGAAAAATTTCACCAGAGCTTTTTGACTTAGAGTTAAAAACCAAATCTGGAGGAGACCTTTCAAAAATAGCGGGCCTAAATGTTCCAGATGATCCCTATCCACTCCCAATCTTCAACAGCACTTGCGCCCCCCAAAAGAGCCCTCAAAATGCATCACAAAGGGAAACTCACTCATATCTTTGCGAGACTGAAAAGCTGAAAGTTCTCGTATTTAGAGATTCTTTTTTTACTGCACTGGAACCTTACTTCGCAAGAAAGTTCTACGCATCGACTTTTATTTGGGAAAGGCTTGACCCCTCAACAATTGAAAGCCTTGTCGAGAAATATGAGCCAGACGTAATAATTGAGGAATGGGTTGAGCGAAAACTGCCCCACACCCCAAGGGCTGGCGAATTTTTATCGAAAGAGTTATTCCAAAACAAGTTTTTACAAAGTAACAATCTAATTTTTAACAGTGATTTTCGATCAACCACTCTTAGAAATGCTACTAAAATTGATACTGGCGACGTTTCGATACTAAATATCGAATCTCAAAACACAGACCCACAAATAATTATTAAGAACCTGAAATTTTCAAGTGATAAGCAACACATCCTGAAGGTGGAAATGCTATCTCCGGAAAATTCAAAACTACAGGTATTCTACTCTCTCAAGTCGAATCCGAAGCACCCATTTACACAGCAACAATCAATCATAAAAAAGGTAAATGCAGGTAATAACACCATTTATGTAAAACTCCCCAAATCCGATCTGGATCACATTTTGCGAATAGATCCGACGTCCACCATCGGAAAGATATCAATTAAATCAATTTCAATAAAAGCGATAAATTGATAACTTTTGCAAATTCCTGTCACTTCCCGGATAGCGAAAACTCGATACAAGATGTGGGAGCAACCTTCCAGACCGGATCCGGGCTGTTTCCTCTACCGAGCTTTCAGCTGTTGGCTGCAACATCGAACCACGAAAGACTCTATTGGTGAGCACCTACGATCAACAGATGAAGGGCGGGTAACAATGAATTTGCATAGGCCGCGTATTGAGAAAAGACCATGAAATTATATTGGACCGCATGCCACAACAACGATCTGCTACAAGACACAACGGGAGATAAGACTCAGCACGTCATCCATCAAAGTAGCTTTAACGGCAGCTCCACTAGCGACATACCACTAGCGATCAGCGCTTGTGTCGACAAAGCCTGCGATCTCCTGGAGAACGGTATCCGCGACGATTCCAGGTTTATGCTTTTCGGCTGGGACGCTAATGCCTCGACACTGACCATTGTTGTCACCGATGATGACAAAGTGCGAGACTCGCGGGATGTAGTGCAATGTGAGTTCATCACAGATGATCACCAGTTGGATCCTGAAGATATCCAGTTCTGGATCAAGGATTACCTGACCACCTGCTCGCAATTCCTGCGTTATTCACTGATCGCTGCATTCCACCGGGAATCCAGAGCAACCTGCACGCTACTGTGAGACATACAAATTACCTGGGATCGCCCGAACCATCCCTCATTCTCTACCTGCCCCACCGCCCTGAGGGCCTGGATGAGCTGATAAATGCGCCCGATGCCCAACGGTTGATGGCAAACAATTCCAACCACTGGCGAAAAATTGTGACGCTGCTGGCCAAGGTTGCCAGCCCTCATGAGGAGTGGCGTAGCTTCAGGGATGATGTTTTATTCGAGCACACGGCACTGTGCTTTAGCGTGCGCCTGCAGGAATTGGACGCGTGGCACTGGATTGGAGGGAAGGACAACTTGCAGCGCTTTAGCATTGACGGCCTCAATGCGAAGCCTCTGCGAGCGGCGCCAGACGTTGCCCTCGATCCTGAAAAGCAGATACTGCTGACACCCTACCCCGACTACCGCCAGCTCAGCAATGCGACGGTAACTGAGATCCGGGAGGCACTGGATCGCGCGGGTTTCTATGACGAAAATTTATGACGGGTGTTAAGGACTGCTTGTGAGTACAGCCCCGATGCATATTAGGCAGAGCGGGGCAAAGCGAACCTTCGCCCTGCCCCCCGATTTCCTCAGCGGCGGGAAAGCGTAGATCCACGGGCATCCAACCCGGCCAGAATGGCCTTCATTTCGTCCGCCTCGTCCTGGGCTTTTTTGGCTTTGGCGGCGGCTATGCGCGCTTTTTCCGCCTCGATACCCGCTTTGATTGCACGCTCTTTGGCTGCACTGCCGGTGCGACCGGTTGCCAGCTTTTCTTTCACGGGTTTAACCGCTTTTGGCTTGGTAGCTGCGCTGGCCGAAGGTTTTACTCGGCTCACTCGGGTCTTGGGCTTGGGGGCCAGTGCGGATTTGGTGGTACCGGGTTTCACCGTTTTTATGCCAACAAGACTCTTGGCATTCAAAGAGTCCAGCGCTTCTTCCACCAGCTCCTGTAGCTCCATACGGTCTTCAGCAACGGCGAACAGGCTTGGGGTGAAGGCGCTTACACCGAATTTCTTGAGTTCTTCAAAGAAGGGGTGATCGATTCCCAGTGCAACGGCGGACTGGATCTGCTGAAAACGGGCTTCCGGGGATACCCCGTCGCGCGCGGTGCCCACCCATACTTGATCCGTGTCTTCATTGGTCAGGGTAAATACGATCATAGAACTTCAGTCAACCTCTTCGAACTCAAATGCCCGGGTCGATGGTGAATCACCTGTTCACCAAAATATGACCCGCCAAAAGGCCGCGCATTCTAATGATTTAAAAGTAAAAGTGCAGACTTGACTTGCGGATCTCTCTCGTTACATTTGCGCGGGAATATTTATCACTGCAAATCCATGAATCTCCCCTATTTCCTCGGCTGCCCACAATGGCAACACCCGGCATGGAACGCTCGATTACCGGCGGGCTCCACGCCTCTTGAACGCTACAGTCAGGTGCTGAATTGCGTGGAAGGTAATACCACGTTCTATGCAACCCCGACTCGGACGCAATGCACTCAGTGGCGAAGCCAGGTCTCTGAAAACTTCCGCTTCCTGCTCAAGTTCCCGCGCAGTATCAGCCACGATCAGTTGCTGGCGCCGCCGGAGAAAGAGGTGCGAGACTTTTTGGAGATTATTTCCCCCCTGAACGATGTGCTGGGCCCCTTTCTACTGCAATTGCCGGCCACCTTCGGCCCCCAGCACCTAGGCAACCTGTGGCGCTTTATGGATCAGCTCCCGGCGCCAATGACCTGCACCGTTGAGGTTCGCCACCCGGCATTTTTTCAAAAAGGTGACGCCGAGCGGGCGCTGAACCGGGGGCTGCGTGAGCGGAAGGCTGCCCGGGTGTGCCTGGATAGCCGCGGCCTGTTCGCGGCAAAGGCGGACAGCCCCGCGATCATTGACGCCCAGCGCAAGAAGCCCAATGTGCCGGTGCACCTGTTACCGGTGGATGCGCCACCGGTCATTCGCTATATCGGCCATCCGGTACTTGAGAGCAACGGCGAATACCTGGCACCGTGGGTAGAGCGTGTCGCCCAGTGGATCGAACAGGGCGTGCGGCCTTTTGTATTTATCCATATGCCCGACAATGGCGACGCGCTGCGTCTGGTCACACTCTGGAGCGAACTCCTGAATGCCCGATTGCCAGAAGCTCCCGCCCTGCACTTCAACGAAAAACAGCCCCAGATGGGGCTGTTTTAGAGGCGTTAAGGCACAGAATCTCAGAAGGTATAGGTAATCGCGGCAAATCCCTTGAGTACATAGTCGTCACCGACAATCGGACTGTCTGAAATATCGTCCCCCAGGTATTCGGCGTTTATATCCAGAACCAGGCGCCAGTGCTCGGTGATTTCCAGCATTCCACCGATACCCGCCTCCACCGTCACGGTACTCCCTACATCATAAGCTGGACGCCCGGGTAGCACGGCCCAGGTCGGCACACCAAAATCGTAGTTGGCAAGGTCGCTGCTGAGCCAATTCAGGCCGAGCGAAGGTCCCCAGCTGACATTGCCAGTCTGGAATCCCCGCGATACCCGCAGCTCTGCAGTACCGCCGCCAAATCGGTCCAGTACATCGTGCTGATAGCGAAAATCCACGTCGATTCGATTGGGGCCGTCGTAAACCAGCCCTACCCCGGCCATAAGGGTGCTATCCCGGTCACCCAGCCCGGCCAGAATCGGACTGTCGTTTTCTTCATAAGCGCCGACCCGGTAAGTGGCATTGACCGCGAAACGGAAGGTGTCACTACCCCAGAGCCCGTAGCGCAGGCTCGGGCCCACCCACTGCAGGCGTTCGCCAAAGTATGTGATGGCAGGGATTACCTGAGTAACCGCGGAGTCTGAGCCCACATAGGGGCTGCTGCGGCCAATAACGCCGAGGCCGACTCCCCACTGACCGGACTCACCCAACACCTGGTACAACTCAATCTCTAAGGGTTTGGTTTCGCTTTCTGACAGGGAAAAGCTCGCCCGCTGGAAACTGGGCGGCCCTTTCGGGCGGTAGCCGTTAGACAGACCGATGGGCTCTTTGGGGATGCCAATAAAGGTTCGGTCCAGAGCCTGATTGTTGTTGCGATCGGCATAGACCAGCAAGGCCACGGCGCCGGATGGCAATCCGGTGAGCCGATAGATGCCTTCCGGGTTCACCGGCAAGCGGGACTCGGAGCGTGGGCTGCGAAAATCGCCGAAGGCGTCTGGGTTGTCGTATACCTGAAACACCAGGGTGCCATCTGCAGGCGTGTTCGAAACGCGTATTTCCAGCTCAGCGCCACTGGCACCCGCAACAAATAACAGAGAGCAAATTAAGCAAAGTCTAACTGTCAGTTTTTTCATCTACTCCGTCACGTCCGTTCAAGAATTCAAGCTAATCATACGCAAACAGGCTGCCACTGGATCATCACCCCCATCAGGCACCTGCCATCCTGCTTCCCTATTCAATGTCAGGTTTCCCCTTCCAAATACAACAACAGGCGACCGATTGGCCGCCTGTTGTTCACTGTTCGCACTTGAATTGATGTGCGGTGCGTTGCACTGCTTAACTCAGTCAAAACGATCCAGGTTCATGACTTTAGCCCAAGCTTCGACGAAATCATTGACGAACGCCTGATCGGAATCTTCCATGGCGTAATACTCTGCGACTGCGCGCAATTCCGAGTTTGAACCAAAGATAAGATCGACCGGCGTCGCGGTCCACTTCACCTTACCCGTTTTGCGGTCCTTGCCTTCGTAAATACCATCACCTGTCGAAGACTTGGACCACTCAGAATCCATGCTGAGCAGGTTCACAAAGAAGTCATTGGTCAGGGTTCCGGGCTTGTCTGTGAGCACTCCGAGTTTGGAATTCCCGGTGTTAGCGCCAAGGGCACGCATACCACCCACGAGTACGGTCATTTCAGGCACGGTCAGGGTCAGTAGATCGGCGCGATCCACCAGCATTTCTGCCGGCGATACAGAGTTACCTTTGCCATAGTAATTGCGGAAACCGTCGGCCATTGGCTCCAGCCAGCCAAAAGATTCGACGTCGGTCATCTCGACGGTTGCATCGGTTCGACCTGGCTTGAAGGGCACATGCACATTGTGCCCGGCCTTCTTCGCTGCCTGCTCTACAGCCGCGTTACCGGCCAGCACGATGGTATCTGCCAGTGAAACCTGTTTACCGCCAGACAGGGACTTGTTAAACCCTTGCTGGATGGATTCCAGCTTGCCCAGTACTTTGCTCAGTTCCTGCGGATTGTTCACCGGCCAGTCTTTCTGGGGGGCCAAACGAATACGCGCCCCATTGGCGCCACCGCGCATATCAGAGCCACGGAAAGTGGAAGCTGAAGCCCAGGCGGTCCGCACCAGCTCCGGTACGGTAAGTCCGGAGGCCAGAATTTCGCTTTTCAGCTTCAACACATCCCGCTCGTCCAGGAGTGTATAGTCGACCGCTGGCACAGGATCCTGCCACGATAAATCTTCTTTGGGCACTTCAGAGCCCAGATATCGCGCCTTGGGCCCCATATCCCGGTGGGTCAGTTTGAACCAAGCCCGGGCGAAGGCGTCTTCCAACTCTTTCGGGTTGTCCTTGAAACGCTCGGCGATCTTGCGGTAAGCGGGGTCTTCCTTCAGTGACAGATCCGTTGTCAGCATGATCGGTGCGTGACGCTTATCTTTGAGATGCGCGTCCGGCACCATGCTGGCGGCATTGGGATCCGTGGGAATCCACAGCGTGGCGCCTGCAGGGGTTTTGGTTTGCTTCCACTCAAAGCGGAACAGGTTGTCGAGAAAATTGTGGCTCCACTGGGCTGGAGTGATGGTCCAGGCGCCTTCAAGGCCACTGGTAAAGGTATCTTCCGCATTACCCTTACCGCATTTGTTTTTCCAGCCGAATCCCTGTTGTTCTATCGGGGCTGCGGCAGGCTCCTTGCCAACGCAATCGTGCTTGACCGCACCATGGGTTTTACCGAAGGCATGGCCACCAGCAATCAGTGCGACCGTCTCTTCGTCATTCATGGCCATACGACCGAAGGACAGGCGAATCCGCTCTGCCGCCGATTTCGGGTCGTGGTTGGCACCCGGGCCCTCCGGGTTTACGTAAATCAGGCCCATTACCGTGGCCGCCAGTTTGCGGTCCACAAGGTCTTTGCCCTTGAAGCGCTTTTCATAATCCAGCATCTGGGTTTCCGGACCCCAGTAGACCAGCTCCGGCTCCCAGTCATCCTCACGACCACCGGCAAAGCCAAAGGTCTTGAAACCCATGGATTCCAGCGACACGTTACCGGTTAGGATCATCAGATCCGCCCAGGAGATGGACTTGCCATACTTCTGCTTGATGGGCCACAGCAATCGGCGGGCCTTATCCAGGCTGACGTTATCCGGCCAGCTGTTGAGCGGATCAAACCGTTGCTGGCCACCGCCCGCACCACCGCGACCGTCACCCACGCGGTAGGTACCCGCAGCATGCCATGCCATACGGATCATCAGCGGGCCGTAGTGATCGTAGTCCGCGGGCCACCAGTCCTGGGACGTAGTGAGCACCTTCTCGATATCCTTTTTCACCGCATTCAAATCAAGACTGTTGAATGCTTTGGCGTAATCAAAATCCTCTCCCATAGGGCTTGAGGTTTTGCTGTGATCGCGCAGTGGTGACAGGTCCAACTGATCCGGCCACCAGAAACTATTGGGCTTGGGTTCGCCGCGCGCGGGCGCTTCCTGTGCCCACAGGGAAACACTGGCGGAGAGTGTCGCCACTGTCATCGCAATGGCGGTACATAAGGGAATCACTTTTTTGATCATTGGTGTGTCTCCTGAGAGAAGTCAGCGAGTTGCCTGAAACTGGTTAGTTCTGACTATAGGCACTGACACAAGCACTGAGCGCGCAAGAAAAGCCATCCTGCGCCAACAAATGCCGTACAACTAGATATATCGGAAAGTGCCGCCCCATCGATAAACAGCACAAATTAGCCTTATTGTTTTTGCTTATTCGTTGAGATGGTTCTCTTCAGTCCCGTCGCTTCTGATGCCCCTCCGGACGATTACTACACTAGCGAGATACCTTTTCCGATCTTCCTTTATGTGGTTAACCAGATTCCTTGCCGTTGCCCTGCTTGTCATTTCCTCAGTCAGTACAGCCAATGAGCCTGCTGAGGCAAGACCCATTGCGGTTGAAGCGGTCATTGCGCGCAAGCAACCGCTTGTCGAGGAAGTGCCTGTCACCGGCACCATCAATCCACTGCGACAGGCACTGCTGTCGGCGGAAGTCGCTGGGCTGATTCAGGATATTCATTCCGACATTGGCGATCGGGTTAAAAAAGGCGACCTACTGCTTACGCTTGACCCGGAGCTCAGCGGCATCAGTCGCGATGCCGCGCTGGCTGAAGTCGCGCGGGTTAGAGAAACACTGGCAGACAGCCGCCGACGCCTGGCGGAGCTGGAGAGACTGGTGGGCGACAATCATGTGGCGGAAACAGAGGTCGAGAGCCTTGGTTCGGAAGTCCGCGAGCGCAGCGCGCAGTTGCAGGCGGCACAGGTGGAAACCGAGCGGCTGAGCGCCCTGCTCCGGCGTCATCAGGTCAACGCACCCTTCTCCGGCACCATCAGTCTCCGTCAAATAGAAGTCGGCGAATGGGTAGAGCCTGGCACCGCCCTGTTCGAGCTGGTGGATACGGATTCCCTGCGCGCGGACTTCCAGGTGCCACAACGCTACTTTTCCCGGATTCAGCCACAGACGGGTATTCGGGTGACGCTTGACAGCGGTGACACCTTCACGGCCCGGGTGGAACACAAAATCCCGATCAGTCGCAGTGGCAGCCGTACCTTTCTGCTGCGTACCATCGTTGCCCGCGGCGCCGGGGGGGAGGATCCAGCCCTGATTCCCGGTATGTCTGCCTCCGCGGTGCTGCAGCTGAAAAATCACAAGCAGGGTATTGCCGTACCCCGGGATGCGGTACTGCGCTACCCGGACGGGCGCATTACAGTTTGGGTCACCGCCCCCGGCAGTGACTGGGAGCAGCCGGTGGCAGTAAAGGAGCAGCAGGTGACCACCGGTCTCAGCTTCAATGGCATGATTGAAATCCAGTCGGGGTTGGAAGCCGGCCAGCGGGTCGTGGTACGGGGCAATGAAGGCCTGCAGGCAGGACAGAAGGTGATTCCCAAACGGGCGCAAATTACCGCTGCGGGAGCGGACGGAAGCTGATGTTCGAGTGGATCGTCAGAAACGGGATTCTGGTGACGGTAGCCGTGCTGATCATCGCGATCCTTGGCCTGGTCGCGGCCTTTCGCATCCCGGTGCAGATGATTCCAGACCTCGAAGTGCGCACCATCTCCATCCGCACCAGCTGGCCCGGCGCCACCCCGCAGGATATTGAAAAGGAAATCCTGATCGAGCAGGAGGAATACCTGCGCAACATTCCTTACCTGCAGGAACTGCAGTCCACCGCTGACCTAGGCTCCGCGGATATCGAGCTGGAATTCCCCTTCGGGGTGGACATCCTGGAAACCCAGATTCGCGTCAATAATGCCCTCACCCAGGTACCCTCCTACCCTGAAAATGTCGACGAGCCGCGGGTTTACGCCACTTCCTTTTCGTCCAATGCGTTTATGTATTACCGGATTTCCCCACTGCCCGGCAACCCGCGCAATCTGGACATGGATATATTGCGGGACTACGTGGAAGACAATGTGCGCCCGCGTATGTCTGGCGTCCCGGGGGTAGCCCAGGTGGATGTGGGCAGCGGTGCCGAACGGCAGATCCAGATCCGCCTCAAGCCTGAGCGGCTGGCCGAACACAACCTCACGCTAGCCGAGGTGCGCGCAGCGATCAGCGCGCGCAACCGGGATATCTCCGGTGGCGAAGTGGAAAGCGGCAAGCGCCGTTACCTGCTGCGGACCCTCGGCCGCTTCAAAGACTTGGAAGAGCTACGCGCACTGATCCTGCGCCGAGATGGCGACGGTATTGTGCGCCTGGGTGATGTCGCCGAAATCCAGCTGGATCACTTCAAGATCCGCAGTCGCGCCTATGTGAACGGGCAATCGGTGATTTTCCTGTCCATACGCAGGGAAAGTGGATCCAATGTCATCGATATCAAGCGGGCCATGGTGGATGAGGTGGCGCGGATCAATCGCGAGCTTCTGGAGCCCCAGGGGATGACGATGGCGCTCACCGCCGACGATGTGGGCTATGTGGAAGCGTCGGTGTTCAACGTCTGGAAGAATCTGCTGCTGGGTGCCCTGCTTGCCACCGCAATCATGTACGGGTTCTTGCGGTCGTTTCGCACGACCGCGCTGGGTGTAGTGGGCATTCCCATTTGCACTATTGCCGCCTTTATCGGCCTGCTGCTGGCCGGGCGCACCATTAACGTCATTTCACTGGCCGGTGTGGCCTTCTCCATCGGCATGACCCTCGACAATAGCATCGTGGTGCTGGAGAGTATCGAGCTGGAACGTCGCCGAGGACTGGATCGGCTGCAGGCGGCAATTACCGGTGTTAAAAAGGTGTGGCCTGCGGTACTCGCATCGACACTGACCACCGTGATGGTGTTTCTGCCGGTGGTGTTTATTGCCGAAGAGGCCGGGCAACTCTATTCCGACATCGCCATCGCCATTTCCGCGTCCATTCTGGTGTCGATGCTGGTGGCCATTACCGTCATCCCTACGGCCAGCGCACGCCTCAAGTTTGACGGCAACCGCGCGGAGAACATAGAGGAGGCCATAGAGGAGAACACAGAGGAGACCATTGCCCACAGCCGCTTGCGTCACGCGGTGGTGGGACGGATTCAATGGCTGCTTGCTACCGCTACCAGGCGTCTTTACTGCATCGCCCTCATCACTGCCATCAGCCTCGCCATTGCCCTGCTGTTGACACCACCGGCGGAATATTTACCCGAGGGCGAAGAAGCGAAAACCTTCGCCAGTATGAACGCACCGCCGGGCTACAACCTCGCCACCATGAACGCCATTGGCCTCGAATTACAGGATTATTTTCTGCCATTTGTGGATCAGGATCCGGAACTATTTAATGCCGGCGAGGCCGAGGTGCCGGCAATGAAATTTTTCATTATCAGTGTGTCTCCACAGCGCCTGCGGATCATTGCTGAAACCAAAGACCCCAGGCATATCGACGAGTTGATGGAGATTATCGTGCGCAAGTACGAGCGCTATCCCGGTATGCGTGCCTTTGCTACCCGCGGCTCCATCATTAGCAGCAATGATGGGGGCACCCGCAGTGTCAGCCTGGACATCTCCGGGGCCAACCTCGCCGATCTTTACCAGGTGGCGCGTACCGCCTACAGCCGTGCCCAGGAGATCTTCGATAATCCGAACATCCAAACCCAGCCCACCAGCCTGTCCCTGGCGCAACCGCTACTGCAAGTAAAACCCCGGTGGGAACGCGCGGCGGAAGTGGGCATGACGGCGGAGGATATCGGCTTTGCCGTTGCGGCACTGACCGACGGCGCTTTCGTGAACGAGTTTTTTCTCGACGACGACAAGATCGATATGTACCTCTACAGCCAGCAGGGGCCGGAAGCGACCATCGAAACCCTTGAGCAGATTTCCGTCTACACCCCCACCGGCGCCGTACTGCCACTGTCGGAAATTGCACACATCGAGGAAACGGTCGATACCGCCACGGTACGCCGTATTGATGGCCGCCGCACCGTCACCCTGAATATCATTCCACCGCGCTCCGTCGCCCTGGAAACTGGCGTGGAGGCTGTGCGCTCGGAGCTTGTGCAATATATGCGCGACAACGGCCAGGTGCCGCTCGGTGTTTCCATGAACATCTCCGGTGCCGCAGATCAGCTGGATGCCACTCGCGCATCACTGGGGAGCAACTATCTGGTGGCGCTCGCCATCATCTATTTGCTGATGGTGGCGATCTTTGCGCACTGGGGCTATCCACTACTGATCATGACCACGATTCCACTGGGTATTGCCGGTGGTATTGCCGGCCTCGCGCTGCTGAACCTGGTGGGGGCCATTCTGCGCAGTATGGGGTTTGAAGGGATTCACCAGCCGTTCGACATGATCTCCATGCTGGGTTTCCTGATCCTGATGGGCACGGTGGTGAACAACCCGATACTGATCGTGCACCGGGCGATTTCCAACCTGAAAGATGAGGGCATGCACGCCGTAGAAGCGGTATCCGAAGCCGTGGATTCCCGTCTGCGCCCCATTGCCATTTCCACCATGACCACCATCTGTGGCCTGGCGCCGCTGGTGTTTTTACCCGGTGCTGGCACCGAGCTCTATCGCGGGGTGGGCGTCATTGTGATGGCGGGTATTATCGGTGCGACCATCATAACGCTGACCCTGCTTCCGGCGCTCACCGTATTTGCACTGGACTGGCACGAGCGTCACGCCGCCATCAACAGCCAGAACAATCGCCGCCAGAACAATTCCGGCGCCCCCTGATGCAGGAAGAGATCAATAACCTGAACCAACTACTGCGGCAGCTGGAACAGCGTTCGCAAGGGCGTGACCGCGTTACCCTCGCCCAGGTACTGGAAGCGCTGGGGCAGCGCTCTTTCGCGCCCCTGATTCTTGTAGCCGGGCTGATACTCTTCTCACCGCTTTCCGGCATCCCGGGAATGCCGACGGTAATGGGCCTGCTGATCTTGCTGGCCTCCCTACAAATGCTGTTACTGCGCCGCCATTTCTGGCTACCCCAGTGGATGCTGCAAAAATCGATCAACGGCGCCAAATTTCAGCGCAGCCTGCGCTGGCTGCAACGACCGGCGATGTTTGTTGACCGCTGGCTGCAACCACGCTTGCCCTGGCTGGTGCATCGCGGCGGTACTTACCTGATTGCTCTGGTCTGTACCGCTTTGGCACTGGCACTACCGGTAATGGAAATTCTTCCCTTCTCGGCGAGCATCGCCGGTCTTGCCTTGATGGCATTCGGGCTGGCACTGGTTGCGCACGACGGCCTGATTGCCCTACTTGCACTGATGGTAACGGGTTTACTCGCTGCGCTCCCGTTACAGATTTGGCTTTGAGTGACCGGAGTCTACAGGGGACTCACCCAGCCCAAGCACCTGCGGAAACTTCACCAATACGCCAAGCGCGATCAAATCGTACACCGCGTGCCAGACAATGACCGCGAGCAGACTGTCGCTAAGCCAGTACACGGCGCCAAGCAGCAGCCCCATGACGGCCGTGATCAAAAAATAAATAAACGAGGCGTAGTGCAACAAACCAAAAATCACAGACGCCACCACCAGCCCCACCAGTGGGGTACTGAAAGACCCTATCCAGGGCTGCAAAAAACCGCGAAACAGCAACTCTTCACAAACACCCGCAGCCAGTGCCAATACGCCGATATGCCACCAGCTCAAATGGCGGAATGCGCTATGCAGCGCCTCACAGTGGGCCCGCATCGTCGCGCCGACGCCGGTATGCGAGCGGGTAATCCCCCGGCCAACCCAGTAGCTCACAAGCGCACCCGCTATGCCCAATGCAATAGCCCCGAACGCGCTCGACAAAGTCCCGGCACTGATGCCCCAGAACACCGTCACATCACTGAAGTAAAGCCCGACCCCGGCAATGGCCAGCGCCACCAGTTGCACGGCGAGTGCGGCCATCAGGATCCGCTTTGTCGACACACTTTCCGCGCGCACCGTTTTTTCATCCTTCTCTGCTTGCACGGCCACGGCTGCCTCGCCCCCTGCTTGTTTCATCATCTACCGGTTCCTTGAATTTGTGACCATACCGTCTTCGCTCCACTGGCGCCCTGACTATACCCGGTAAGAGTCTGCGGCACCCCGCCCCAAGAGCCAACCAGGCCTAAAACTATCAGACAAAAAACAATGATCAGGTAAAACTATCAATACCATTAAAATCAATAATTTTTATCAACAACTCACATCCAATAGTATTTCTCCCGTACCCGATAACCTGTTTTCAAAAACGGCCCCAAAACGACGGGGCAAAAATTCTCTCAGGAGATAAGGAAATACCATGGCTAACTACATCAACAGCGAAATCAAACCGTTCAACGCCAAGGCTTACCAGTCTGGTGACTTCTTCGATGTGTCTGACGCGGACCTGAAGGGCAAGTGGTCTGTGGTCTTCTTCTACCCGGCGGACTTCACCTTTGTGTGCCCGACCGAGCTGGGTGACCTGGCGGACAACTACGCCGAATTCCAGAAGCTGGGCGTTGAGATCTACTCCGTCTCCACCGATACCCACTTCACCCACAAGGCGTGGCACGACACTTCCGAAACCATCGGCAAGATCCAATTCCCGATGATCGGCGACCCCACCGGCAAAATCACCCGCAACTTCGGTGTGATGATCGAGGAAGAAGGCATCGCGGACCGCGGTACTTTCGTCATCGACCCGGAAGGCAAGATCCAGATCGTTGAGATCAACGCTGGCGGTATCGGCCGCGACGCCCAGGACCTGCTGCGCAAGATCAAGGCCGCCCAGTACGTTGCCGCCCACCCGGGTGAAGTGTGCCCAGCCAAGTGGAAGGAAGGTGAAGAAACCCTCGCTCCTTCCCTGGACCTCGTAGGCAAGATCTAAATATCCAAGCGGGCCGCCAGGCCCGCCACCCCCTGAACTGAGTTCAGTGGCGGTGCCGCTACCGGGGGCAGCTTTGTGAGACACGCCGTAAACCCATCCATGGGGGCTCGGCTGCGGCCGTCCTGGCCGCAGACGGTCTCACAAAGCTGCCCCCGGTACCGACACCTTCGCAGCAAAGCACAGCAAACAAATCAAATTTCAGGACACACCGATGTTGGACGCAAACGTAAAGAAACAACTGGACACCTATCTGCAGAATATCGTCACTCCGATCGAGATCAGTGTGTCCGCCGACAGCAGCCCAAAAGCTGTTGAACTGAACAACCTCGCCAGCGAAATCGCCGACCTCTCCAGCAAGATTGAATTGAAGCAGGAGAGCCGCAAGCGCACTCCGAGCATGGCCATCGCCCCCGCCGGAGAAACCCCGCGCGTCAGCTTTGCTGGCATCCCCATGGGACACGAATTCACCTCCCTGGTGCTCGCCCTGCTGCAGGCCGGCGGCCACCCATCCAAGGCAGATCCGGCTTTGCAGGAACAGATCCGCAACATCCAGGGTGAATTCCACTTTGAAACCTATATTTCGCTGTCCTGCCAGAACTGCCCGGACGTGGTTCAGGCCCTGAACCTGATGGCGAAACTGAACCCGAACATCACCCACGAGATGATCGACGGCGCCCTGTTCCAGGAAGAAGTGGACGAGCGCCAGATCATGGCGGTACCCGCGGTCTACCTGAACGGCGAACACTTTGGCCAGGGCCGTATGGGCCTGGAAGAAATCGTGGCCAAGATTGATACCGGTGCCGAAGCGCGCAAGGCGGAAGAGCTGAACGAGCGCGAGCCCTACGACGTACTGGTTTTGGGCGGTGGCCCGGCCGGTGCCGCAGCGGCGATTTACGCGGCGCGTAAAGGCATCCGCACCGGTCTGGTGGCAGAGCGCTTCGGTGGCCAGGTGATGGACACCGTCGGAATAGAAAACTTTATTTCGGTACCCTACACCGAGGGCCCGAAACTGGCGGCGAGCCTCGAACAGCACGTGAAAGAATACGGTGTAGACATCATCACCGGTCAGCGTGCGGCCGAGCTGAGACGCAAACAGATGATCGAGCTGCAAATGGAGAGCGGCGCTACGTTGGCGAGTAAATCCGTGGTGCTGGCCACCGGTGCCCGCTGGCGCGAACTGGGCGTGCCCGGTGAGGCCGAGTACCGTACCAAGGGTGTCGCCTACTGCCCGCACTGTGACGGTCCCTTCTTCAAGGGCAAGCATGTGGCGGTGATCGGTGGCGGTAACTCGGGTATCGAGGCGGCCATCGACCTCGCCGGTATCGTCAAGCATGTGACGGTATTGGAGTTCGCCGATACGCTGCGCGCCGACGAAGTACTCGTACGCAAGGCGCGCTCGATGGCGAATATCGACATCATTACCAATGCCCAGACTACCGAAGTACTCGGCGATGGCAGCAAGGTGAATGGCCTGCAGTACACCGATCGCATCAGTGGCGAGAGCAAAATACTGGAACTGGCCGGTGTGTTCGTTCAGATCGGTCTGGTACCCAATACCGAGTTCCTGAAAGACAGTGGTCTGGCCATGAACCGTATGGGCGAGATCGAGATCGACAATCGCGGTGCAACCTCAATGCCCGGCGTATTCGCTGCAGGTGATGCGACGACCGTGCCCTACAAGCAGATTGTGATTTCCATGGGCGCCGGTGCCACTGCCGCGCTGGCAGCCTTCGACCATCTGATCCGCACTTCTGTCAGTGACGAAGCGGAAGAAAACCTGTCGATGGCGAGTTGAGCACAATACTAGACCCAAACCCGGATACCGGTTTCCCAGCGGTGTCCGGTCATCTCCCGGCGGGCGCACCCCGCTCGCCATATCTGGGAAACATCCTCAATGATTGCTTGTAGCCGGCGCCAGCCGGCTTTTTTTGTCTACCCTGCTTTCTCGCCTTCCGTCCGCTTTCACCTGATGCCCCTTACCTACACAGAAGCATTCCTCTACAGTGAGATCACCGCAACAAGGATGATGAATACAGAATGTCTTTTGCCAATAATAAAAATTACCAAATCTATTATAAGTGTCACGGATCCGGTCCGGCCATTGTCCTTCTTCACAGTTTCCTGTGCGATGGGGAAATGTGGTCACCACAGGTAAAGATGCTCTCCGGGCACTTCCGGGTAATCAATATCGACATCCGCGGCCACGGTCGCTCCGACGTCGCTGACGCCACACTGGATATTTATGATCTGGTGGACGATGTGGTGGCGGTACTGGACCAGGAAGGCATTCAAAGTGCCACCTGGGCGGGACTGTCCATTGGCGGCATGATCGCACTGCGTGCCGCGTTTAGCGTACCCGAGCGGGTCAGCCACCTGGTATTGCTGGACACCCACGCGGGTACCGAAACCCGTTTCAAGATTGCCAAGTACAAAACACTGGTGTTGCTGACAAAACTGTTGGGAATCCGCCCGATGCTGAACATTGTGAGCAAGCTGATGTTCGGTCGGCACACCCTGCGTGAAAAGCCGGACCTGGTGACACACTGGAAAGAGAAGTTTGCCGCGATGCCACTCGTCTCCATACAAAACATGGTCGACGCCCTGTGCGGCCGAGATTCATTGAAATCCCGTCTGGTGGCAATTTCCCAACCGGCGCTGGTGATTGTTGGCGAGGAAGATATCTCGCTGCCGCCACCCTGCTCCGCAGCGATCGCCGAGCGACTGAAAGATGCAAAATTTGTGGTGATCAAACACGCCGGACACCTGTCTACCCTGGAGCAGCCAGACAGGGTGAATGAAGCCATGCTGGATTTTCTGTCGGTGCAATTACCGTCAATACAAGTACCGTCAATACAGGTACCGCCAATACAGGACGATGGATAATCCGCCATACAATGCGCTGGTCACGACTTTGACTCAGACCATGGATCAAACTGCAGTGCGGATTGCGGTGCGGATTGTGGTGATGGCCCCTGGCCTCGATTCGGGCGCCTAATCGACGGTTATGTGGAGCCTGGGTCACAGGCCTTTAACAATCCTTTACTGGCCACTGGAATTCGCGACTGATAGTGTTTAGCCTCAGAACTCAGCAGTCTGTCCCGGTCACGGAATATACAGGCACCTCAAACGATTGGAACAGGAGAATTACCCGATGCGTTTTAAGTCTCTCGCCATTGCCGCCCTGCTCGCGCTACCCGTATCTGCCTTTGCCGACTGGCAACTGGTCGGCGATGACTCCCGTGTCAACTTCGTGTCGGTAAAGAAATCGACCATCGCCGAAACCCACCACTTCAAGGGGTTGAGCGGTAGTATTTCCGACGCCGGCAAGGCTGAGCTAACCATTGATCTCGCGAGTGTCGAGACCAATATCCCGATTCGCAATGAACGCATGCAGAAGTTGCTGTTTGACACAGCACAGTTTGCCAAAGCGACCATCTCCGCCAGTGTGGACGCGGCGAAGCTGAAGGACCTTCAGCCCGGGCAGTCCATGTCGGTGAGTGCGGATGTCACTGTGGATGTGCACGGCCAGCAGAAAACCGAGAAGGCCGACCTCCAGGTGACCGGCCTCGCGGGTAACCAGGTACAGGTAACCACCAATGCCCCCATTATTGTGAATGCCGGCAATTACAAACTGCTGGAAGGCATTGAGAAGCTGCGTGAGGTGGCGGGTCTCGACAGCATCAGCCCCATCGTACCGGTGACAGTCAAACTGGTATTCAAACAGGGCTGATCAGCCCCTTCGCCCCGCAGACTGCGACGCACTGCGGGGCGATACCGCTTTTCGACACCCCTGTAGCGTTCGAATCCCCCAGACTTGCCCCTCCCCCACTATCTTCCCCCTGCGATCTTTCTCACAAATCCGCTAGAATCCACACCATCTCGAAACCCGATCACTCGAAACCCGATCAAAGGTATGTGTCCATGGCATCACTACAGGATCAACTGCTCAAGGCAGGCCTGGTAGATGGCAAGAAAGCCAAGCAGATCAGCAAGGAAAAGCGCAAACAGAACAAAGTGGCCAAGAAGTCTGGCGAAACCCAGGTCGATGAGACCAAACAGGCTGCGGAAGCAGCGCGCGCAGCCAAGATTGCCCGCGACCGGGAGCTGAATGCCGAACGCGAAGCCGCCGCGCAGCAAAAGGCGATCGCCGCCCAGATCAAGCAGTTGATCGAGCGCAACAAACAATCCAAGGGCGCGAAAGGCCAGGACGACATCGCCTACCACTTCACCTTCGACAAGAAAGTGAAAAAGATCTACGTCTCTAGCGCGGTACAGGAACACCTCACTGCAGGACGACTTCTGATTGTGGGAGAGGGAGACCAGTTCGAGCTGGTGCCGCGCGTCATTGCCGACAAAATCGCCGAGCGCAATCCGGCCATGGTTGTCCAGCCGCCGGAGAATAGCACTGTCGTAGACGAGGATGATCCCTACGCGGGCTACGAGATTCCCGACGACCTGATGTGGTAATACCGCAGTTTTTGCCATGACAGATACAGACCCCGTCATCGCCCAGGTCGAACAGTGGTTGCAGGACGTAGTAGTCGGACTCAACCTGTGCCCATTCGCGCGCAAGCCCATGCGCGCGGGTCAAATTCGCTTTGTGGTGAGCGATGCCACCAGTGACCAGGTGTTGCTGGAGGAACTGCAGGATGAGTTCCAGGTTCTGGACCGCACGTCACCAGAGGAAGTGGAAACGACCCTGCTGATCCTGCCCACCCACCTGCAAGATTTTCACCACTACAATTTTTTCTTGGGGGAAGCCGAGCTGCTTATACAGCGCGAAGGTTATGAGGGCACCTATCAGGTCGCGAGCTTTCACCCCCACTACCAGTTCGCAGGCACCCAGCCGGACGATGGGGAAAACCTCACGAATCGCTCCCCCTACCCTATTCTTCACCTGTTGCGGGAAGAAAGCCTGGAGCGGGGCTTAAAAAACTACCCCGACCCGGAGAGTATTCCCCACAACAATATCCTGCGGGTGGAAGCGCTGACGGACAGCGAGAAGCGCGCACTGTTTCCCTACCTGTTTTCGCCCTGACATCCCGCGGTTACCCAGAACAGCCGGAAGAGTTATCACGCAGTTCGGTAAACGCCTGGTACTGGGTGAAGAAAATTTTACCGGAAATTTCCTTCAGGAACCCGCTGCGCTCCAAGCTATCCATCACCGGCCCCTTCACTTCCGATAGATGCAGGCAGACGCCGCTTTCCGCCAACTGGAGATTGACGGATTCCAGGGTTTCCAGCGCACTCCAGTCGATCTCATTCACCGCACTACAGATCAGGATCACATGGCGGATTGCCGGGTTGGCCGCGACATCCGCGTAAATGCGCTCTTCCAGAAAGGCCGCATTGGAAAACATCAGACTTTCATCCACACGAATCGCGAGAATCTGCGGCACCGTGAGCACCTTGTGCCGTTTGATATTGCGGAAATGTTCGGTGCCCTCTACCAGTCCCACCTCGGCAATATGCGGTTTGGAGGTACGATACAGGAACAACACTACGGAGGCTCCAACCCCACAGGACACCCCCGCCTCCACGCCGAACAGCAGGGTGATCACGATGGTGACCAGCACCGCAAAAAAATCGGCGGACGAAAAGCGCCAGGTCTTTCGCAGAATGGAAAAATCCACCAGGGACAGGACCGCCACGATAATAGTGGCCGCCAGGGTGGCTTTCGGCAGGTAATAGAGATAAGGAGTCAAAAACATCGCTGCCAGCGCGATACCGATGGCGGTTAGTACACTGGCAAGTTGCGTTTCGGCGCCCGCATCAAAATTGACCACGGAACGGGAAAAACCACCAGTCACAGGAAAACCGCCGGAAAATCCCGCGGCCAGGTTCGCCGTGCCCAGTCCTATCAACTCCTGGTTCATATCGACTTTCTGACGGCGCTTGGCAGCCAGGGTTTTGCCTACGGAGATGGATTCCACATAGCCAATGATCGAAATCATGATTGCAGGAATCCAGAGCTGCTCAATCAGTGCCAGTGAAAAACTCGGCCAGCCAAAGCTCGGCAACCCACTGGGAATGGCGCCTACCAGTTGCACGCCCTTGTCCTCGAGATTTAGACCTACCGCGAGGAAAATGGTGATGATCACCCCAACTACCGGCGCTGCCTTTACCAGCAGTGCCGCGGAATTTTGTGACAGAGACAGTCGCTGCAAAAGCCGTACTGCGCCACTGCGCGACCAGAACAGGAACAGCACAACCCCAACACCCAGCAACAGGGAGTAGAGATTGAGGTTACCGAGCCCTGTGAACATGGAGTGCAGCAGCTCTGGCAAGTTGTCGCCTTGCGCAGAAATCCCCATCAGGTGTTTCAGCTGGCTGAATGCAATGAGCACGCCGGACGCGGTAATAAAACCGGAGATGACCGGGTGCGAAAGGAAATTGGCGAGAAAACCAAGGCGCAATACACCCAGCAATAACAGAAACAGGCCGGACAGTGTTGCCAGCAGCATGGCTGCCAGCAGGTAATCCGCCGAGCTCTGTGCGGCCACCTGTCCCAGTGCAGCGGCACTCATCAATGAGGCAACCGCGACCGGCCCCACGGAAAGGGTGCGGCTACTGCCGAACAACGCATACGCCACCAGCGGCGCGATACTCGCGTAGAGCCCCACTTCCGCCGGCAGTCCCGCCAGCAAGGCGTAAGCCAGTGACTGCGGGATCAGCATGATGGTAACAATTACCGCTGCCAGCGAGTCCTTGGACAGAGCCGCAAGGGAGTAATTGGGGAGCCAGCGAGCTGCGGGAAGGAATCGACTCAGAAGGCGCCCGGAGCCGCTTTTGAATACCTCGTTCACCGGTATGACTCCTCGGGAGAAACCTTAATAGGTCACCAACACGCCGCTAATATCGAAGCCCGCCTGTTGCGCGGCCTGCTGCAGCAGTTTCTTGTCTGCACCATTGAGGCAGCCGGCCGCAGCCCACAGGTTGCACGAGCGGTTGCCGGTCCGGCAGAACGCATGCACTTTTTTGCCGCTGCTCAAAAGCCTGGCAAACGCTTCACTATGCGCCCGCTGCATCTGGCCGCGGGAAAACGGAATGGGGACAAACATCATCCCCTCCGCCACAACCGCCTGCTCCAGCTCGGCAAAGGACGGCTGCCCTTCCGCTTCCTGTTCCGGGCGATTGCACACAACCACTTCCACTCCGGCTTTTGCCAGGGCCACCATTTCTTCCAGTGCCGGCTCCGCCGAGACGGATACCTGCGTGTCCAATTGTTTGCAATCCATCATTCGATCACTCCGACAATCACAATTTGTTGATGGGCACCTTGAGGTACACGGTGCCATTGTCTTCCGCCGGCGGCATCTGCCCGGCACGGATATTGACCTGAATCGATGGCAGGATCAGCCGCGGCATTCCCAGGGTGGCATCGCGCTCTCGGCGCATTTTCACGAACTCGTCTTCACTGATGCCATCGTGTAGGTGGATGTTGCTGCACTTCTGCGCCCCCACTGTGGTTTCGTACTCGTACTCACGTGACCCGTTTGGCGGGTAGTCGTGACACATAAACATACGGGTGCCTTCCGGCAGTGACAGCAGTTTCTGCACCGACTGATACAGCACGCGGGCATCGCCCCCAGGGAAATCGCAGCGGGCACTGCCCACGTCGGGCAAGAACAGAGTGTCACCCACAAATAGGGCGTCGCCGATCAACCAGGCCATATCCGCCGGCGTGTGTCCGGGGACGTAGATCACCCGCCCCTCCAAATCACCAATGTTGAAGGTGTCGCCATCGTGGAACAGGTGGTCAAACTGGGAGCCGTCGACCAGGAATTCTTTTTCCAGGTTGAAGACGTCGCGGAAGATGCCTTGGACCTGGCGAATATGGTCGCCAATGGCGATCTTGCCACCCAGTTGTTCGCGGATGAAAGGCGCCGCAGACAGGTGATCCGCGTGGGCGTGGGTCTCCAGCACCCAGTCAACAGTCAACTCCTGCTCACGCACAAAGGTGACAATCTTCTCGGCGCCTTCGGTACTGGTACGCCCGGATGCCTGATCAAAGTCCAGCACAGCGTCAATCACCGCCGCGGTACCCCCGGCCCGGTCGTAGATCACGTAACTCCAAGTCTCCGTCGCCGGATCGAGAAAGGCCTGCACAAGCGGGCGAGTGTCTGTTGCGGTCATGGTCTGCTCCCGTCTAGCCATCATGGGAAGGACTATAGATGATTTAGGAATAAATTAATAACCACGGGAAATATACCTTCCAATATTATACTTTTCAATATAATATTTTTTACGTAAACATTAGTGAAACCACCAGATTTGCCAGAAGCAAACTCAACCGTAAAACCACCATGCCCGATACCAGTGATTTCCAGCTCGACAAAATGCGCACCGCTGCAGGAGAGGCGTCGCTGCTGCTGCGCTCCCTGGGAAACCAGGACAGACTGTTGCTGCTGTGCCAATTGAGCCAGGAAGAGCTGTGCGTCAGCGACATCGAGGAGCGACTGGCCATTCGCCAGCCGAGCCTGTCGCAACAGCTGGGGGTCTTGCGACGGGAAGGTCTGGTCACAGCCCGCAAGGAGGGAAAGCGGGTCTACTACCAGGTAGCCGACCCGAAAGTCCTGTCTCTGCTACAAACCCTGTATCAACTGTATTGCGCGGAGTAACTCAGCACCATGAACATCGACTGGAATGCATTTACCCCTCTGACCGCCCTCGCCGGCGGCGTCCTGATCGGGCTCGCCAGCGCCTGGCTGATCCTGATGAATGGGCGTATCGCCGGAATCTCCGGCATTCTCGGCGGCCTGCTCAGTAACGCACGCGACGGATCCAGTAACCGTGGCTGGCAGTTCGCTTTTATTCTGGGACTGCTTGCCGGTCCGGCAATCTGGGGCCTGTTTCTCGCCCTGCCGACGATCGAGATCCGCGCCAGTTACCCGGTACTGATCGCCGCTGGCCTGCTGGTGGGCATCGGCACCCGCTATGCCGCCGGCTGTACCAGCGGGCACGGTGTTTGCGGCCTATCGCGACTGTCCCCACGATCACTGGCTGCGACCATGACCTTCATGTTTGGCGGCTTCGCCACTGTATATGTCATTCGCCATATCGTAGGAGCCTGAAACCATGAATAAAGTGATGAACAAAGCCGCTCTTTCCGCATTTGTTTCCGGATTGATTTTCAGCTTCGGACTGCTGCTGTCCGGTATGGCCAACCCGGAAAAAGTCCTCGGCTTTCTCGACCTGTTCGGCGCCTGGGATCCATCGCTGGCGCTGGTCATGGGCGGCGCCATCGCCGTGGGCCTGCCCGCCTTTGCAATCGCGAAGAAGCGCGAACAAGCCGTGCTCGGCGGGCCGATGAACCTCCCCGGCAAACGCGAGCTCGATAAGCGCCTGCTGCTTGGCAGCCTGGTATTCGGCATCGGCTGGGGTCTCGCCGGCTTCTGCCCAGGCCCGGGTATTGTGGCTACGGGCGCCCTGGAGACCGGTGGACTGGTGTTTGTGCTGGCCATGGTGACCGGCATGCTGGTTTTCCGCGGGCTGGAGCGCCGCCACGCGAACCGTCTAGAGAGCCGTTAAGAGAGCCGTTAAGAGAGCCGTTAAGAGAGCCGTCAGGCCTGACCACACCATACGGGGCCAAACTGGCCCCGTACCCGCACCAGGGGCTATCCTGATGAAATTCCCCGGTGAATTTCATCCGCCCTCAGGACCATAACTGCACAAGTGATGCGGGCAACCCGACTGATTCCGAAATGGCTTAGAAACTACCGTCGCCAGTGGTTGCTTCCCGACCTCACCGCGGCGCTGGTTTCCGGCATGCTGCTGGTTCCCCAAGGACTGGCCTACGCACTGCTGGCGGGCCTGCCCCCCCACGTGGGACTATATGCCAGCCTGATCCCCCTGATCGCCTATGCGGTTTTTGGCAGTAGCAGTGCCATGTCTGTGGGCCCCGCCGCAGTTCTATCACTGATGACGGTTTCCGCGTTAAGTCCCCTGGCGGCAACTGGCAGTCCCGAATACATCAGCGCCGCCATACTGCTCACCCTATTAAGCGGTGCGTTTCTCTTTACCATGGGCCTGTTCAAACTGGGCGCCCTTTCCAACCTCCTGAGCCACCCGGTCATCAGTGGCTTTGTATCCGGCGCAGCAGCGCTGATTATCGTCGGTCAGCTCCCCGCACTGCTCGGGGTAAAAGCCGATGGCGAGACGGCTTCGGTAAAGTTATTTCATATCCTGGAGCACTTGCCGGACGCCGATTTGCCCACCATGGCATTTGGTGTGGCCACCGCCACCATATTGATCTTCAGCCGCCTGTGGCTGCCAATGCTGCTGTTTCGCCTGGGAACGCCAAAACAATTTGCACGACTGGCGGCCCGGGTAATGCCGATGCTGCTGGTGCTCTGCGCCATCGCCCTGGTCCACTGGCTTAAATTGGGCGACAAGCTCGATATCGTGGGCGACATTCCCGCGGGCCTCCCCAAACTGGTTGCGCCGGACTGGAACTGGGACCTGATCTACCGCCTGCTGTTACCGGCGCTGATCATCGCCCTGCTGACATTTGTGGAGAGCCTCTCGATCGCCCAGGCACTGGCGGCGCGGCGCGGAGAACGCCTGAATGCCGATGGCGAACTACTGGGGCTCGGCGCCGCCAATATCACCAGTAGCCTGTCGGGCGGGTTACCGGTCGCCGGCAGCTTCTCCCGCACCGCGGTCAACGCAGAAGCCGGCGCCGTCTCGCCCCTCGCCGGGGTACTGGCCGCACTGTTGATGGTGCCAGTGCTGCTCTACCTCACCGGAATGTTCAGTGAACTGCCACTGACGGTACTGGCCGCGATCATCATCGTCGCTGCCGCCAGCCTGTTTGATTTTCGGGGGTTCATCCATAACTGGCGCTATGACCGCACCGATGGTATCGCCATGTTGTGCACCTTTGTCGGTGTCTTACTGTTCGGTGTGGAAGTCGGTATCGCGCTCGGTATTGGCCTGTCGTTTGCCACCCTGATCTGGCGCAGCAGCCGGCCACACATTGCCGTGGTGGGTCGTATGCCGGGCACCGAGCATTTCCGCAATGTGTTGCGCTACGACGTGGAAACCCACCGGGACATTGTCTTTCTCAGAATCGACGAGAGCCTGTTTTTCAGTAACATCAGCGCGGTCGAGGATCGCTTGCTGAGCGAACTGAAGCGCCACCCCGACACCCGGGAACTGGTACTTATCCTCTCTTCCGTCAGCCGCATCGACAGTACAGCACTGGAACGGCTGCACCAAATCAACAAAGACCTGCGGGACCGGAATATTCGCCTGCACCTGACTGAGGTCAAAGGGCCCGTGCTCGACAGACTCAGCCGCTCCAAGCTACTGGAAAAACTGACCGGAAGGATCTTTCTGTCGACCTACATCGCCGAACTGGCCCTGCAGAAAGAAAAACATGAAAAGGAAGCCGCAGACAAAGCCCCTGCAGAGGATGGAGACGACCTCAGCACCAGCCAGGAAAGCGGAAGCCCCCACCCTTAAGCACGCCCCGCCGAAAACTACTGCATAGCCGCGACCGGTGTTTCCAGAAACTGTACGACCACGAACAATACTGGCAAAATATCCAGTACTCATCAAAACGGCGCCCGATTCGCAATATCCGTTGCGGAATACCGACCCACAAAATCCAACCCGGAAGTACAGAGCGTTCATGTCAGGCAATACCGCACTCCTCACGGAAGAACAACTGGCCATCGCCAATCACCCAGGTGGACACGCGAAAATTATCGCCGTGGCGGGCTCGGGGAAAACCACGGCCCTGCTTCACTACATCAAAAACCGCCTGGATGCAGGGATCAACCCGCAACATATGCTGGTTCTCATGTACAACCGCGGGGCGCGGGACGATTTCAGCAGGCGCCTGCAAGACCTCTGTCGCACCGAGTGTGAAACGCCAGACGACATCCACCAGGGGCACCGGGCACCGGCGGTGAATACCTTCCACAGTATTGGCTACCGGCTGTACCAGCGGATGATCGCCCGGGGTCACATCAACCATGCCAACCTCACTCCGCTTCCCCAGTCGCTGGTGCAATTGCAGATCTGGAAAGCCATCGAGGCCTGTGCGGCGCCGGCGGATCTGGAAGATATTCGTGCACGCAAGCAGTCGGAAACCGAAGCGGCAGAGTTCTTTATCGATTACACCAAAACCATCCTCAGCGGTGATTTGAACGCTTTCCAGCAGCTCAAGCTCGGCGACGAGTACATGTACTTTCTGAAAGTATTCCGCCACTTCGAAGACTGGCGGCGTCAACAGAAGGCCGTGACTTACGCGGACCTGATTTACGACCCCGCCATCCAGTTCAGCCTGCAACCGGAAATTGCCGAGGAATACGGTAGTTACTACCAGGATATCTTGGTAGACGAGTACCAGGACATCAATGAAATCCAGCACTATTTGCTGCGGGTACTCTATGGGAAATCCGGCAACGTGATTGCCATTGGCGATCCTGACCAGACCATTTACGAATGGCGAGGCTCACGGCCAGAATTTTTGCTCAGGCTGTTCGATGGGGATTTCCCCCCATCCAACGTCTACCAGTTGAGCCGCACATTCCGCTACGGCCACAGCCTGTCTCTGGCCGCCAACCACTTCATTCACAACAACCGCGAGCGCGCAGACATTTTCTGTATTTCCGGCAACCCGAAAGCAGAAACGCAATTGCAGCAGGTAACCACCAACAACGAAGGCAAATGGTTGGTGGAACATGTGCGACGCAGTATTAACAGCGGTCAATCACTGCGGGACATGGCCATTCTGGTGCGGCTGTGGTCCCTCGCCGCTCCCCTGGAGCTGGCACTGCTGGCCAACAACATTCCCTACCGCTCGGGCAGCCGCAATACGGTGCTGTCGCGACGGGAGCTGCGACCACTATTCTGGAGCCTCAATATTGCGGCAGGGCGCTTTGCGGAGCAGCCAATCAAGCGTCGCAGCCAGGGACTCTACGAGTGGTTGACCGCGCCGCATATCCGAATCGCACGCGCGGTACTCGAGCCTATTTGTGACAAGCTCGCACAGTTTGAACGTGGCTGGGGCAAGAAGCTGCTCACACTGATCCCCGAATCCCTCAGCCAGGCCCAGTGCAAACGCCTGCGACAACGGGCCGAACTGCTACAGCTGGTAGAAAAGTGGCGGGGCCACGGCGGTGAGCTGCTGCGCCGACAACTGGGCGAGCTCGACTATCTGAGTGGAATCGGCGAGGACGCCTTCAATCGCCAGCAAGCAGAGGAGCGGCAACAGACCATTCTGGCGTTCTGCCAGTATATGGATCAATTGCGCCTGCCGGCCAGAGAGGCACTGGCACACCTGCAGCAACTGCAACAGCAGCATCAACAAGGCCAGCAGCAAAGTGGAGAAAAAAAACTCAACCATGACGGCGAGGAATCTCCAGAGACTCCGGATGCCATCCAGATAACCACCATGCACCAGGCCAAAGGACTGGAATGGGATCAGGTCATTATTCCCTCCCTGACAGTGCACAATATGCCCTATCAACCACAGAGGGACTTCTCCACCCCCGCATCAACGGAGAGTGAGCGCCGCCTGATGTATGTAGCCATGACACGGGCGCGCAAACAACTTTTCCTGCTGACACCGGAAGTCGCCAGCGACAGCGCTGCACCCAAAAACAGCGGGCCACAAGACGCTGATCAGAAGCCCTCCCTGTTCATCGATGAAATGCACCTGCCACTGTGCCGGCTACTTGGGGAAACACTGCAACAGCGGCCAGACAATATCACTACCGGCGTTCCCATCACCCGGCTGGCATTGCGATACCTGGAAGCCTGCGACTACAACCCGGACATCAATGCGCCGCGAGCCGCACAGAAAAAACCGCAACTGGGGGAAAGTATTCGCCACCAGAAACTGGGCTACGGACGGGTGATCAAATGGGAGGATTCGCGGGTGGAGATTCTGTTCAGCGACCGCCAGACCCGCCGCTTCGACTGGGACAAACTTGCGCAATTCCTGCTGTAATCATTGCGACTACAGCCTGCGAATTGCGCAACGTTGATGAGGGGGACTACTCCTCGCCTGCAGCCTGGGCGAACTGCTGGCTTACATTAAAAAACAGCGGGTACTCTTCCCCGGATTCCGGGTCGCGCACCTGCATCTTGTCGTAGATGCCCTGCTTGTCATACACGATGGACTGATCCAGAACCTGCAGGCCCTTGAGACGTACAAAGCCCCGCAACTCTGATGTACTGATCGTCAAAAAGGCACTTTCCTGGCTTTTGCCATCGCCACTGCTTTCGATCGAGGTCATCAATCCCTCCACCATATAGCGATGCTGATCTTCCCGATCAAAATCGCCCGCCTGTCCGCTGCACAAAACACCGATCATATGGGCTTCCAGGCTCATGTAATTGTACTTGAGCACCTTGTCCACATTGCGCAGGCAACCATCAAAATCCGCGGCTTCCACAGAGCTGTAGGCTTCCGGTAAACCCCGCAGTTTGACGCCGCCATAGGGGTTGTATTCCGACGATTCCACAAAGGCTCGCCGCAGGCGATCAAAGTCCAGGGTAAAACTCAGCTGGTGCGCTTCCGCCAACAGCTGCCGGTATTCACTTTGGTTCGCTTGGCGCAGCGCCCCGCCACTGCCACTGCCACTATCCTGTACACCCTGGCTGCCACAGGCAGCAAGAACCAGTGCCAAAGACGCGATCAGTCCGCGACGGAGAAAGGAAGATTCAGGAGGGAGTATTGCCATTACTTGCTTCCGTTGCCGGTTTCACCCGGATTCCAAAAAGGCCTTTTTGCTGAGTTTCCACCAGTTGAGTACGTGGGCGCAAAAAATTGCGCAACTTGTCCCGCTCCCACATGGCATCTTGATAACCCAGTTCGATCAGTTCACCCAGATAGGGTTTTTCAAACAGTAGATAACTGGCGGCGGAGGCGCCGCCACCGGACGTTGTGGCTCCGGTGGATCGAAACAGCCAGCGCAGTGCTGGTGGCAGATAGCGCACTTTGCGACCGGCGAGGCGGTCCAGGCTCTGACTGGGCTCAATCACTGCAGACTCCACTGCCCGCAGCGGTGCCAGTTCCGCCAGTGCTTTTTCGTCCACCGCATCCAGCAACAGGTTGACCCGATCCATATGCTCCAGGTCACCTTCCAGGCTATCGATAAAGGCGGCGTTGAACAGCTGCCCGCCAATCTGTGCCAGCGACGGTGAATGCCGGGCGACCTTGCGGTGCTTGCCCCAGTGCACCGGCGAACGATTATCGGACACGCCCACCACAAACACCCGGCTGGCACCCAGGTGCAGCGCGGGACTGATTGGCGCTAGCTGGCGCACTGCGCCGTCGCCAAAATATTCATCGCCAATTTTCACCGACGGAAACAGAGTGGGAATCGCCGCCGAGGCCATCAGGTGCTCCACGGTTAGCGCCGTGCGTTCACCACAGCGGCGAAAACGTCGCCACTCTTTCAAGTCTTCGCCCCCCTGGAAGAAACTGACCGATTCCCCCTGGTTGTACGACATGGCATTCACACTGACGGCGCGCAGGCGCCCGTCGTCGATATTGCGCTGTATATTCCCGAATGGGATCACCTCAGTAACCAGTTCCCGCAGCGGACCGTTATCCAGCAGAGCCAGGGGCCTGCGCCGGGCGACGCCCTGATTGAACAAAGACGCCGAGATCGTCAGGATATTGCCCAGCAAACTGGTCCAGTTACTGCGATAAATATTGTCGACCGTCAGCCCCATCCACAAATCGTACAGGCGCGCCACCGCCTCTTTGAAAGTACCCGGGTGGCTCGCCAGCAGCAACGCATTGACCGCACCTGCCGACGTACCACAGACAATTTTGAAGGGATGGGGTTCAGTTTCGGGCGTGAGCTCTGCCAGCGCCCTGAGTACCCCCACCTGATAGGCCGCACGGGCACCACCACCGGATAGCACCAAAGCACCGGCATCGTGTGACTGTGAAGTGGGCGGAAGGTTGACCGACAAAGTTTGCTACCAGATCGACAATATTGGGAACAGGGTTTCGAAAACACCCGGACTGGGGGAGTTCGCTCCCAATTCAAAGTTATTGTTGCTATTCAGCATAGCAGGCGCCAGACGGGGATGGCACGACAGAGACTGCATATTGCGCGTGGATTCACATAATTTGACCAGATAAACACTACCTGGTCATATCCACAACATAACGCCCGATCCCGTGCCCGCGATGCAGGCGCGCAAGAAATTCCGGCGCCTGATCCAGGGAAATATCTTCCGCAATTTTTTCCAGCTGCTCACCGATATACCAGTCTCCGGCGAGCCTCTCCCAGACCTCGGCCTTCTTGGACAGCGGCAGTTCGACACTGTCGACACCGAGCAAGCTGATACCTCGCAGAATGAACGGGAAGACATTGGCCTGAAACTGGGCACCGGAAGCCATGCCGCACGCTGCCACACCGCCGCCGTACTTAAGGCACTTGATGACATTGAACAGGGTTTCGCCGCCCACGGTATCCACCGCCCAGGCCCACAGGGGCTTGGCAATGGCCTTGTTGGCAAAAGGCGCCAGCGTCTCACGGTCGAGCACTTTCCAGGCACCCAGCCCGGTCAGGAACTCGGCGGACTCCAGCTTGCCGGTAACCGCCGCTACCCGGAACCCCAGTTTCGCCAGCAGGGCTACCGCAATGGAACCAACACCACCGGTGGCACCTGTCACGAGGACTTCGCCATCCGCGGGTTTCGCCCCGGACTCCAATAACTTCTCGACACAGAGGGCCGCGGTCAAACCAGCGGTGCCAAGAATCATCGCCTCGCGCAGGGACAGGCCATCCGGCAATGGCGTCACCCAGTCAGAGGGAACAGCGATACGTTCCGCCAATCCGCCCGCCGTATTCATACCAAGGTCGTAACCGGTAACCAGTACCTGGGCACCCTTGGTGAAGGCACCGCTGTCGTCCCGTAACACCTTGCCCGCGGCATCAATCCCGGGGGTATGAGGATAGTCACGTGTGACGGCGCGATTACCGAACGCAGACAGTGCATCCTTGTAGTTCAGGGAGGAATGGGAAACATCAATGACAACGGGATTCGCCGGCAGCGCCGACAGCGGGCGATCCACAATACCCTGATCGTATTTGCCCGCAGCTACCTCTTCCACCAGCATCGCGCGATATGTGTTGTCCGTCATTTCCAATTCCCTTGTTTTGCCGCGCCGCCAATCCGCTCCCGCTCGCTACAAGAGCCCCACAGGGCCCCAGCAAGCGTTTACTGTGCCTGATGACGCCAGGCTGCCAGTCGCGAAAGCAGTCTTGCCAGCGCGCTCTCGATACCGGACTGCGCCGCAAAGCCAAATTTCTTGGCGATATTCTGACGCTCTTTGTACTCCACCTGATAAAGATCGGCGTTTTGCGCCCGTGAAGTCAGATACTCATCGGACGTTTTTAATTCATCAATCAGCGCCAGATCCAGTGCACGCTGACCAAACCATACCTCTCCGGTTGCCACCTTAGCGATATCCAGTTGTGGCCTATATTCGGAAACAAAATGCTGGAACAAGGTATGGATTTCTTCCAGGTCACTCTGGAATTTCTCTTTTCCTTCCGGGGTATTCTCCCCGAACATAGTCACCGTGCGCTTGTATTCACCAGCGGTAAACAGTTCAAAATCCACATCGTTGCGCTGCAACAATTTGTGAAAGTTCGGCAATTGGGCAACGACGCCAATTGACCCCAGCATGGCAAAAGGTGCGGCAAGAATCCGGTCCGCCACACACGCCATCATATAACCGCCGCTGGCGGCCACTTTGTCGACCACAATCGTGAGCTTGACCCCCGCACTGCGCACGCGCGCCAACTGGCTCGCTGCCAGACCGTAATTGGCCACCATACCGCCAGGGCTTTCCAGGCACACCACGACCTCATCACGCGTTTCGGCAACCTGCAAAATCGCGGTAATTTCCTCACGGAGATTGGAAAGCGCACTGGCCTTGATATCGCCATCGAAGTGCACCACGAATAAACGCTTGCGAAGATTGCTGTCGTCTTCTCCGGCTAACTTCTCACCGCTCTCTGCGACCTTCTCACCGCTCACGGCTACCGAGCCCGCTTCTGCATCAGCCTCGGCCTGCTCCGGCAATTTCACTTCGCGCGCCTCAGACTGCGATTGCTTCTTTGCCGCCTTATCCGCCTTGGCCTTTGCTTTCAGCTCTGCCTTGCGCTTCTTGGCCTGTTCTTTTTCTTCGGCTTTGCGGTCTTTTTCCTGCTGCTTTTTGCGCGCGTCAAATTCAGCGCTGTCCATAACCGCTTCCAGCAGAACTTCTTTCATATCCTCATAGCGGTCATTCAGGCGCGTGACGGCAATATGACCGGGTTGCCGGTCCTTCCCGTGGGCACGATTGGCCACGATAATACCGATGACGACCAACAGCGCCACGACGATTGTGACCACTTTGGCCAAAAACAATCCGTATTGACTAAGAAATTCCACTCAACCCCCAAAATCCTGATTATCGTTTCGTCAAAACCGGTTGTCGCCGGCCTACTACTGACTCGCCTTACGAGGCAGCATGTTAAATCTGGTCACTGCCACTCATTGAGCGCTGACTGAGCCTGCTGGTTTAGCGGCCGCGCCAACAGGCCGGTATGACTGATACGCACCTCGTATACGGCGCCGTCCTGCATCGGCAAGAAAGTCGCGCTGCCGTAAACGGCATCAACAATCGGCAGCCGGTTATTGGTTTCCCGCAGCCAGCTCCAGATATCCACACCGTGGTCGCTGGGATCCAGGGCGTAAACAGAGCGCTCTTTATTCCGCTCATCCTGCAAGGTCAGGTAACGGCCGCTGAGCCGATCAAGTCGGTACGCAGGCTCTATCCCCCAGCGCGCCAGTGCTCCCTTCCATTTCAGCATCCGCGCATCCAACTGCCACTGGTCACCGTGGAGCTCAAACTCCTGGGAAATACCATCCTCATCGGCAAACTTGACCATAAAATGCTGATCACCGAGACGTTCAAAAGAAACAGTGCCAACACTGTGCTCGTTCGCCAGGTTTCGGTAACTATAGACATCCAAAGCCACCAGCACGATCAGCAGGGCTCCCGCCAGCAACACCAATCCGACGGTGCCCCGTAAAAAACCCATTAACCAGTTGCCTTTCAGCAACACTTTGCCGCCCCAGAAAACCAGCAGCAAAGCAATAAACGCAATCAAAAACGTTATGGCGATATACATGAATTTGGTCCCCGTTTACGCCTGAAATCAGCTATTTCCTGTAAAGGTTCGGATTAATTGTCCCGACAGTGTCTCGGCGGGCGGGATTATCTCCGGCACCTCATCCCGATGAAACCAGCGGGCATCCATAATTTCGTCGCGATCCGGTGTCAGCGTACCGCCGGTGGTTTCCGCCAGAAACCCGATCATCAATTGCCCCGGGAATGGCCACGACTGACTACCGACATAGTGTGGATTCGCAATTTCGAGCCCCACCTCTTCACGCACTTCCCGCGCGAGCGCCTGCTCAGCATTTTCACCCGGCTCGATAAAGCCGGCCAGTGCGGTATACATGGCGTGACGGTGGTGAGTGTGCCGGGCAAGCAGGCACTCATCGCCACGGGTCACCAGCATGATGACGCAGGGTGAAATACGAGGATATACCGCGAAACTGCAGTGTTCGCAGACGCGTGCGCGATCTTTCGGGTGGTATTCCGTCTGCAGTCCACAGCGACCACAGTACTGATGATCCAGATCCCAATTCACTACTTGCGTGGCGCGGCCAATGAGAAAAAACAGCTGTTCGTCCACGGCCCCGAGGAAGGTCCTCAAGCCCCGCCATTCAAAACCGGGAATGTCGACGCGAATCGGCAAGTGATGGACGCCACACGGAGCCCCCTGCCACTCACCGAGATAGTGACTGACCGGGGTGCCTGCTTGCACGGGCAACACGAAGGGGAATTCAGAGTGCATTGGGCCTTGCGGCCCACAGAGGATTTCCCCATGGGATACAAGGATATGCCATTGAAACGCAGGGAGCGGCCATATGCTCCCGGCAGGGCTGAAATTTGTCATAGCGATAGATCGCAGAATGCCTTAACCGATCCCAGACTGCACCAATGCCGGCATTCAGGCAACTTCCACCGGATAACCCAGCGCCTCGAGACTTTCCACCGCAAGGTCCAGCGATTGCTTGTCGGCCTGGCGATGCAGTTTCACTTCACCCAGGTAATACTCAAGACTGATGATGGCGTCGGCAAAAATTTCCAGGGACTGCTCTACCGCCGGAGCGACATTTTTCTGGTCGATCACGGCATCGACGAAATGTACCAACCGCTCCACGACCGCCGCCGCGCGAGACAGACTCAGAACCACCAAGCCACCGCGCACGCTGTTGAGGGTGGTGGAGACATTGCGAATATGGCCATGATCAAAGCCGGAATCCGCATAAGAGGCCAGCGCCCGCTTGATCAGCGACAAGCCCGCTTCGGCCTCTTTTAGCACCGCGAGTTCCGCTTCTGCCAACTGACTGCGCTCAAGTGCAATATCCGCCTGTCCGGTTTCATCCAACTCGATCGTAGAAGTCTGGCGCAGCGCGCGAATGGTGCCGTCGACCGTCAGAATCTGATTGGTAAGCTGCTGTAATGCATTGTCTGCCGCACGCCCACCCGCAGCGGCACAGCTTTGGTATGCAGTAAGCGAGCCGCCCAAATTCTCACCTATTCGGCGGAAATTAAGCAGGATCAGGGTGTTGGAAATTTTACGCAGGGTGTCTACCAGACCACCCTCTTCATCCAGGTTACTGACACCGATCATCTCGGCATCATCGAGCATCCGGCGCACTCCGGAAAGCTCCTCATCCAGGGCGTTGGCAACCGCCGCAATCGCCGTAGCACCCGGGCCGCCGAGACTGGCTCTGTCACGCTCAAGCTCGGGCTCGCGATAGCCCAGCGGTTTGACGCCGAACACCTGCAACAGCCTTTCCCCATGTCCGGACGGACCGGACAAAGCCAACCAATAGAGGCACTCTTTAATCAATACCGGCGGCGCCGGCTGATCCAGCGCGGCGTCACCATCGCGGCAGATATTGCGCAGGCGTCGATCCAGCATACTGAACACCATAACCCGCTGGCGATTGACCAACATCTCGCGGTCCGCCATCGCGGAGATAGCCGCACCCGAAACAGACCAAAGCTTGCCGTTTGGACGCCCGGCACACACGCTGGCAATACGCTGTAACGCGCGCGACATCATGGTATACGCCGGCCCGCGAGGCTTGCCTTTCAGCAACGCCAGCAGTCCCACCTGATACATATGGCGGAACCGGCGTACAAAGGATTTGAGATCTTCTGACATGACCGCGGAGGACACCGCTCCCGGCATATTTGCATCCAGACGGCAGCGCAGGAAGTGACTTTCAGGTACCGGAGCCTGTGCCCGCGCGAGTCGCAGGCTATTAATATAGGGCACCAGCAACTCTGGACGAGCGCTGGCCCGGTTCTGTACAAAATCCAGATAGCGGGTCAGCACATAGAAAGCGGTACCGACACCTTCGAGCAGCTCGTCTGGTGACTGCTGTCGGTCTTGCAGCAGGTCTCCCATCGCGGTGAGCATTTCCTGGGCCAGCAGCTCGGCTGCCGTTAATTGAACCATCTGCAGCACGCCGGCGACCTGCCGCAGCCGCTGAATACACTGCTCAAGTGCCTGCTTGTTGCCATGATCGGCCGCAAACTGATCCAGGTAACCGGTGGCACCTTCAATACTTGCCACAAGCTCTTCTTTTACCAGGCTAACGGACGTCAGGTTGATTTCGCGCAATTCACTCAATGCCTACACCACTGCAATTGTCTTTATATTTTTACCCGCCCGGTAATCGGGGGCATCCAGCACACTCCGCGGCCATTACTAGGATAACTGAGCCATCAGGCGGCAGTTGCACGGAGCGGTTTTGCAAAGCCGCCAATATACAGCTTTGCGCATTCGGTTTCGTGTACAAAACCCCGGCAGCTAGGGCAATTTATACCAAACCGCCCAAGAATCCATCTTTATGGACTCAATTTCCATCGATCAATCAACAAAACTTACCCTTGCTGGTGGCAACTGGTTAAACCAATTGAATTTTCCCCCGGAACTGGGTAGGTTTCCGGGGCGACCCCCCAGCAGTATCGGGACGGGGCTCACGGAGAACCAAGGAAGTAACCCATAATGAACACCCTAAACCAATCCCTGTCACGTTCCGGAAGCGGCATCGGCCGAGCCTTCAGCGAGAACTTCCTCGGCGAAGCACCCGACTGGTACAAGCTGACCATTGCTGTATTTTTGATCATCAACCCCATCCTGCTGCACACCACCTCACCATTTATTACCGGATGGGTGCTGATCGGTGAATTTATATTCACCCTGGCCATGGCACTCAAGTGCTACCCGCTGCAGCCCGGGGGCCTTCTCGCCATTGAAGCCGTGCTACTGGGCATGACTAGCAGCAACGCGGTGTATCGCGAAGTGACCGACAATATACAGGTCATCCTGTTGCTGATGTTCATGGTGGCCGGCATCTACTTTATGAAGAACCTGCTGCTGTACGTATTTACCAAACTGTTAATCAACGTACGCTCCAAAACCACCCTATCCCTACTGTTCTGCGGAGTTTCCGCGGTGCTGTCCGCATTCCTCGACGCACTGACCGTTACCGCAGTACTGATCAGTGTCGCCGTCGGCTTTTACGCGGTTTATCACAAAGTGGCGTCAAACCGACAAACCCACCCGGAACACGACCACTCTTCCGATGAAGAAGTGGTGGAATACCACCGCTCAGATCTGGATCAGTTCCGCTCCTTCCTCCGCAGCCTGATCATGCATGGCGCCGTCGGTACTGCACTGGGCGGTGTCTGTACCTTGGTTGGCGAACCGCAAAACCTGCTGATTGCGGAAAAGGCGGGCTGGGACTTCCTGCACTTCTTCCTCTATATGGCACCGGTCACCATGCCCGCGCTGCTCGCGGGCCTCCTGACCTGCTTTATATTGGAAAAAAGCAAAATGTTCGGTTACGGGGCAAAGCTGCCAAACGCTGTGCGCGAAGTACTCTCCAACTTCGCGGTAGAACAGGAACAGAAACGTACCCAGCGGGATGTTGTGGAGCTGTGGGTGCAGGGCATTGTTGCAGTGATCCTGGTGCTGTCATTGGCCTTCCACGTCGCTGAAGTGGGTATCATCGGCCTGATGATCATCGTACTGCTCACGGCATTCAACGGCGTCATTCAGGAAGCGCGTATCGGCCATGCCTTTGAAGAAGCCCTGCCCTTCACCGCCCTACTGGTAGTCTTTTTTGCCATCGTAGCGGTCATCCATGAACAGCACCTGTTTGAGCCGGTCACCCACTTTGTACTTGGCCTTGAACCGGAGCAACAGCCAGGCATGCTGTTTTTGGCCAATGGCATTTTATCCATGATCAGTGACAACGTATTCGTGGCAACGGTTTACATCAACGAAGTGAAAGCCGCGCTCACGGCAGGCGATATCACTCGCGAGCATTTTGACAAGCTGGCCATCGCCATCAATACCGGCACCAACCTGCCGAGTGTTGCCACACCCAATGGACAGGCGGCATTCCTGTTCCTGCTCACCTCTGCACTGGCGCCGTTAATCCGCCTTTCCTACGGTCGCATGGTCATTATGGCTCTGCCTTACACCATCGTGCTGAGCATTGTGGCCATGCTTTGTGTGATTTACGCCATCTAAGCGAGCTAACTGAATCCCACTGCCGGAATTTAAGCACGAATTAAAAAGGGGCCCCAAAGGGCCCCTTTTTTGTATTTCGCAGAACGCTGGGTTTCCCCTAGCATCAATACGTTTTACCAGAAGTGCTTACCCGCAGATTTTTCCAGCAAACCGAGAAACTGCGCATGCGCTTCCTGCTCCTCAGGGCTGGCCTGCAGCACGGATAGGCGGGCACGCTCTGCACTCAAGCGTCGAATGGAGCCCACCTCCATCTGTTCGGTTTTGCTTTCTTCTTCATCACCACCCTTGTCGGCCCCCGCCAAGGCGAGATCCGTTTGTCCACCGGTCATGATCAGATAGACATCCGCCAGGATCTCAGCATCGAGCAATGCGCCGTGGAGATCCCGCTGGGAGTTATCTACGAAGTAGCGCTTACACAGCGCATCCAGGTTATTTTTCTGGCCGGGATGCTTTTCCCGGGCCAATGCCAGGGTATCAAGCACACCGCAATGCGCCGCTACATTCTGCCAGCGAGGATTGCCAAGCCGTTTCAACTCGGCATTGATGAAGCCCACATCGAAGGGGGCATTGTGAATGACCAACTCTGCACCATCGCAAAAGGTCATAAACTCATCAGCAACCTGAGAAAAGACAGGCTTATCAACCAGGAATTCATTGGTGATACCGTGAACTTCGATGGCCCCGTCATCTACCTGCCGCTCCGGATTGATGTATTGATGATAATGGCGACCAGTCAACTTCCGATTGATCAGTTCGACACAACCAATTTCAATAATCCGGTGTCCGGATTTAGGATCCAGACCTGTGGTTTCGGTATCCAGTACTATCTGGCGCATCGGATTAATCCCCCAACTCATCAATTCCGCGGTTTGCAAGTTCATCGGCGCGCTCGTTGCCCGGATTTCCCGCATGCCCCTTTACCCAGTGCCACTGCACTTCGTGATGGGCGATGGCGTCATCCAGGGCCTGCCAAAGATCGGCGTTTTTCACAGGCTTTTTATTGGCGGTCTTCCAGCCATTCCTTTTCCAGTTGTGGATCCAACCGGTTATCCCCTGGCGCACGTACTGGGAATCCGTGTGCAGGTCTACCGCACAGCGCTGATTCAAAGCAGTCAGCGCCTGGATGGCAGCCATCAGCTCCATGCGATTATTGGTGGTCAGTGACTCTCCTCCGCACAGCTCTTTTTCTGCACCGCCGCTCATCAGCAATGCTCCCCAGCCGCCCGGGCCGGGATTTCCCCGGCAGGCGCCATCGGTATAAATGGTAACTTGTTTCAAACCGGGCTCTTGTAATTCGAATTGTATTCAAGACAAGGATACGCCGCATTGGATGCAAGCATTTGCACTCAGCGCGTTCGTTTTTGGTGGCGATCTCTGGCGGCAACTCGAGGACTGCTGGGCACCACACTCAAAGCAGGCTTTTTCTCACCGCGCCAGTTAATTTTGATGGTGCGCATACGTGCGACTTCTTTGCGCGCGACTATGAGGTAAAAGCCACCCCAGGGCAAGTGCCAGCGGTTACCCAAGCGCTCCATCCAGGCCGTCTTGGCCAGCAGGTCACGGTGCTGCAATGGCAGCCGGAAAAAACCCCGTTCGACCGGTGCCGCCTGCAGGTCCAACAGATTCATCCAGTCTGCCACCCGCGCCGCGCGCAACTGATTGCCCTTCTGGTAGATGCTCGAGGACCCAAAGATACGTGTAAGCCCCAACAGCGAAAAGGGATTGAAGCCGATCAGCACCATGTGTCCCCCAGGAATCAGCACCCGCGCCGCTTCGCGCAACACTTGGTGGGGATGGGGAGCAAAGTCCAGCATGTGGTGCAAAATCACCACATCGATAGATTCCGCTGGCAGCGGCAGCTGTTCGAACTCCACCAGCGCCGCGCCACCACCCTCAACACAAGGGCTCAGGCGAAAGCGGTGATTGATCCGGCTACAGGCCGCAAAGTCTACCTGCTCCGCTACACTGGCCTGCATCAGGTGGTAGCCGAACAAGCGCTCTACCAGCGGCTGAACCAAGGCGAGCTGCTGGGTGAGAATTTCCTGGCCCAAGCCACCCTTGAACCAATCGCTTAGCTCCGGGCAAGACTGAGATAGCGGCGGCAACTGAGCACCGCCGCGCTCGAACAGAGATGTAAACTCCGATTTCCGCCCCATCTGGCAGCTCCTTTTGCGGCTCCTCGAATTATGGGTCACAAGCGACCAAAAACACTGCCAACCGCAGGACCCGTCAGGTCAGCGGTCCCAAACAGCTGGACTCTCTATGTTAAGGTTGCGACATCCAGTAGGTTAGCGGGACACAGCAATGATCACAATCCACCCAATTCCTGCATTTAGCGATAACTATATCTGGCATTTGCAGCAAAGTGGCGAAATAAGTAGCGAAACAGGTAACGAAAACGCCCAGCAAAACTGGGTGATAGACCCCGGGGATGCCGCGCCAGTGATGGCGGCATTGGGGGATTCGCCGCTAACGGGCATCCTTTTGACCCACCACCATTTCGACCATACTGGCGGTGTCGAAGCGCTGAAAAAGGCGTTCGACTGCCCGGTCTATGGCCCCGGCAGTATTGCAGGTGTCACCCACCCCCTGAATGATGGCGATACATTAGACTTGATGGGCTGCCACTGGGACGTTATCGCGGTACCCGGTCACACCCTCGACCACATCGCACTGGTACTTCGGGATGGTGCCATTACCCACCTTTTCTGCGGCGACACCCTCTTTGCAGCCGGCTGCGGACGTCTGTTCGAGGGCACACCAGAACAGATGCACCACTCACTGTCCAAGCTCGCCGCTCTACCCCCGGAAACCCGGGTCTACTGCGCCCACGAGTACACGCTCTCCAACCTGAAATTTGCCGCGGCCGCTGACCCGGCCAACACGGAGGTCACCGAGCGCCAGGTGGCAGCACAGGCAATACGCCAGCGCGGCTTGCCGACACTGCCGTCCACTATTGCGCTGGAGCTCGCCACCAACCCTTTCCTGCGCACCAGCGCTGACGCGGTACGGACACAGGCGATCGCACATGGTGCCGGGGAAGCCCCATCCGCTGTAGAAATATTCGCCACTTTACGACACTGGAAGGACAATTTTTAGGCAATTTGCATTGACCGGAACCAAAGACCCTCTTTAGAATCAGACAATTACAAATTAAAGCTCAAGCGTATTAATCGATAATTCAGGCGACAGGCGCCCCTGATTGGACGGCGCCCGCTACACGCTTGGCAAAAAGATAACGACAGACTGCGGACACCAGCATGGTTTATAAGAAATTTGCCGTTGCAATTCTGGCAACGGCAGTGGGGGCCTGCGCGCAACTCGATTCTGCGCCGCAATCCGGCAGCTCGAGCCACACCACCCCCGGGGCTGGCGAGGTCGAAAACAGCCAGGTTCAGGATATCAGCCAGAACATTCTGAGCGCGGCCGAACCGGCGCTGCCACCGAAGGATATCTGGCAGCGACTGCGACAGGGCTTCTCCCTCGATCGCGAGATCCAACGCCCGAAAGTCCAAGACTACGTCAAGTATTTCTCCTCCAACCAGGGCTATATGGCCCGAGTGACCGAACGTTCTCGCCGCTACATCTTCCATGTAGCTGAGCAGCTGGATCAGGCCAACGTCCCCCTGGAGTTCGCACTGCTACCCATTGTGGAAAGCGCCTACGACCCATTCGCCTACTCCCATGCGCAAGCCTCCGGAATGTGGCAGTTTATTCCCGCTACCGGCAGATCTTTCGGCCTGGATCAGAACTGGTGGTATGACGGCCGCCGTGATGTCGTGGAATCCACTCGCGCCGCGTCTGAATACTTCAATTACCTGGCAGCCAAGTTCGACAATGACTGGCTGCTGGTACTCGCTGCTTACAATGCCGGCGAAGGGACCGTTCGACGGGCCATCGAGCGCAATGCACGCAGCGGCAAAGGCACCAGCTTCTGGGATCTGAAACTGCCCCGGGAAACCAAGCGCTACGTACCCCAGTTACTCGCGCTTGCCGAAGTGGTGGCGCACCCGGAGCGTTACCAAGTTCCCCTGCACGACGTGGGCAATACCCCCTACTATACGGCGGTGAATGTCGGCAGCCAGATCGATCTGGCCCAGGCCTCTGAGCTGGCGGGAATTGAAATTGAAGAACTCTACCTGCTAAACCCCGGGTATAACCGCTGGGCGACCGACCCCAACGGCAACCACCAACTGCTCATTCCCAGCGATAAAAGTGCGCAGTTTGTCGAAGCCCTGGGGAATTTACCGGCGGATAAACGGGTAAGCTGGCAGCGCTACACTGTCGCCCGCGGCGACTCGCTCTCGGTCATTGCCCGCCGCTACGAAACCACCATTGCCGCAATTCAGCAGACCAACAAACTCCGCGGCAGCAGTATCCGCGCCGGACAGACACTCCTGATCCCCAGCGCTTCCGGCCCCAGCGCCCAGTACGCTTACTCGATCGACCAGCGTGTACAGCGCCGCCAGTCATCCGGAAAAGGACAGAAAACCAGCTACACCGTTCGCCCGGGAGACACCCTCTGGGGCATTGCCCGATCCATGGATGTCAAAGTGCGCGAACTGGCCAGCTGGAACAACATGGCGCCCGGCGACACCCTCCGCCCAGGCCACAAACTCGTCGCCTACTCCGGCAGTGGCAGCCAGACCGAGCAAAGCAGCCGAACAACCCGCAAAGTTTCCTACCGGGTACGCAATGGCGACTCTCTTTACCGGATCGCGCGCAAGTTCAGCATCGATATCAGCGACATTGTGCGCTGGAACAAAATCAGCAAGAAAGGCTACCTTCAGCCGGGTCAGCGATTGACCCTCTTCGTAGACAGCGCATCCAACGGCTGACGAACGCTTACCCAAACCCGAATGCTGTGCACGCCTGAAACCTCCGGCGCGCACAGCACGAGGAACAGAGCAGAGGGGATCGTCACCAGCTGATTGCAGGCACAAAAAAACCGGCGAATACGCCGGTTTTTTTGTGCCTGCAAATCGGGAAGTCCCAAGCGACGGTTACTCTGCCTGAGCACCCTCGCCGGAAACTTCGATGTCCGCTTTGCTGGACAGATACTGCTGCACTGCGGCCAGCTCGGAAGTACCCTGCATGCTCGCCAGTTGCTGCATCAGCGCGTCGCGCTGTTCTGCGCTCTGACGGGAGAGGTCGCCCTCGCGCACCGCCCGCAACTGCACAACCACTCGGTCACCACTAGGCAAGCCAAAGTGTCCCAGAGTCTTGGCTCCCGGCTTGGGTGCATCCATTCCGAAGACATGGTTGACCACCTCTCCACGAGCACCAAAACCGCCACGTCGGGTTTTTTCACTGGTTTCCAGTGTCAGGCCCTCAGCGGTCGCAACCTCGTCAAAGGACTCAGATCCCGCTTTTTGCTGAATCGCTTCCGCTTTTGCCACCAATTGCTCGCTGGCTTTTTCTCGCTTCAGACGCTGGACAATTTCCGCCTTGACCTCTTCCAGCGGCTTAGCGCCCGCCGGCTTGTGGTCAACCACCTTGAGCACTACCGCGTGATTTTCGGAAAGATTCAGAACGTCAGAAGTGACACCATCTTCCATCACCTCCGGAGAGAAGGCGGCAGCGAGCACTTTGCTATCCGAGGTAATACCGGCTCCACCCTGACGGGAGAAAAGCGGTGTTTTTTGCACAGAGACACCCAGCTCTTCCGCGGGGCCGGCCAGCGTTTCCGCGTTGTAGGCCAGGTCAGCCAGGCGGCCGAGCGCTCCCACAAACTCCCGCTCGGCTTCCGCACTGCGCAGGCGGGCAGAGATTGCCGCTTTGCGTTCGTCAAAACTTGGCGGCTCAGCATCAGCCACCTCGATCAGCTTGATGAAGTGGGTACCGTCATCAGTCTGCACCGGGCCGGAAACCTGACCGACGTCCAGACTCGCCAGCGCCTCCTCAAAAGCTTCGGGGAAAACATCGCCACTGGTAAAACCGAGATCACCGCCGTCTTCGCGGGAAATGATGTCATCGGAATACTGCTTTGCCAGATCCGCAAAATCCGCACCTTCAGCAAGCTTGGCTTGAACTTCAGCCACTTTTTCTGCAGACGCTTCGTCACCGCTCTCCACCAGGATATGCGCAGCGTGACGACGAATTTTTGCCTCGAAGTTTTTCACTTCCTGGTCGTATTGCGCGCGCAGATCCTGCTCGGACACATCGATATTCGCGGCAAACAACTCCGGGGTCAGCTCAATGTATTCAACCGCTACCTGCTCGGGGCGCTGGAAGCTGCCTTGATTGGCATCGTAGTAGGACTGCACTTCGGCATCCGCCACTTCGATATCACCCAGCAGCGGAGCAGCCGACAGGGTTACATAGTCAAAGTCCCGCTCTTCCATCGATACAGACACGATCTGCTCTGCATCGGCACGGGTGGTAAAGGCGCTGTCAGACACGCTGCTCACGTACTGCTGCATTACCATTTCCTGCTCGAGGAGCTGGCGGAAGCCTGCCGCGCTGTATCCCATGCGGCGCAGGCCGTCGCGATACATCTGCTGGTCGAATTGGCCATTCACCTGGAAGCCCGGCATCTGCACGATATCTTTATCGACAGCAGAGGCACTCATTACCATGCCACTGTTCTGTGCCGCCTGGCGCATCACAGAGCTGTTGACCAGCTGCTGCAGGACCGGACCACGCAACTGCTCATCCGTCAGCAGATCTGCGGGGACACTGTCTCCATATTGGCTTTCAATCATGCTGCGACGATTTTGAATCGCGCGCTGCAAATCAAGGTTGGAGATTTTCTCTCCATTGACCTCGGCCACCCTATCGGCCGAGCCACCACTGGCACCGGTGAAAAAATCAATTCCACCGATCACCATAATAAATCCGAAAAACGCAGCAACGATCACCGCCGCTGTTCCCTTCAGGTTGTCGCGCATGGACTGAAGCATATTCAGCTCCGAAATTAACTCTTATCAGTACACATCTGGATCATTGTTTATTGTTATTCCAGCTCTCTCCCAGCCCAGGCAAATAGCATTTACCCGTTACTGACTTTGGCCGAATACGGTCTAAATCCGCAGATCCAAATGAAAAATTCAATCGTTCAGAAACAAAAAAGGCGCATCCCACTGATACGCCTCTTTGAAGCTTTGCTGACTACAAGGCTTCTTAATTCACCGCGTCTTTCAAAGCTTTACCAGCTTTGAAGTTCGGGATTTTAGCGGCAGCGATTTCAATCGGGTCGCCGGTACGCGGGTTGCGACCAGTGCGCGCAGCGCGCTCTTTCACGGCGAAAGTGCCAAAGCCAACCAGAGCTACCTGATCGCCCTTTTTCAGTGCGTCGGTAATGCTTTCTACCATGGCGTCCAAAGCACGGCCGGCAGCTGCCTTTGGAATGTCAGCAGATGCGGCAATGGCTTCAATCAGTTCGGACTTATTCACGCTATATCCCTCTGTTCTTTCTGGGTTTCTAGGTCTAAATTTTTTGGATGTATTCTAGGTCTGTTGCTGCCTCTTTTAACGAGGCGTATTCATGCAATTTTGCAGCCGAATATTAATCGCCTGCGGCTTCCCCGCAGCGCAACAAGCCTCGTTTTATACCAACTGCCCGTTGGTGGGTCAAGGAACCATGCGGCTTTGCGGGGAGCTGGACATTTTTAATCCACCCTTGCTCAGGCAATGTGCGCCAAGCTTATTTTTTAACCTGCAATTTTGCAGGCTGCGTACTCTACGCGACATTGAGCGCTCAGTTCAATGGTTTTTTTAACAGGAAAATGAATCGGCGATGCCCAAGAAATACACCACCGCAACAATCAAACAAATACGGTTAAAAGATGTTCAAACATGCCTACATATAACAAAAGAGGGCCCGAGGGCCCTCTTTTGGAGTTGAGGTAACAGGACTCACGCCATCCATTACCCCGCATCACCATCAGTGTGTTTGTATAGAACGCTGAGATCGCTCTTCAGCCTGCTTTTGCAACGCAGAGTACTCCTCATCACTCAACGGGCTAGGCATTTTTTCCAGTGCATACTCAAACACCTGGTCAATCCACTTCACCGGTTTAATCACCAGATCCTGCTGGATGTTATCCGGGATGTCTTTCAGGTCCCGCTCATTGTCTGCAGGGATCAGCACCGTTTTTATACCGCCACGGTGGGCCGCCAGAAGCTTCTCCTTCAGACCGCCAATACGCAGTACCTCACCGCGCAGAGTGATTTCGCCCGTCATGGCCACGTCGGAACGCACGGGAATGTTGGTCAGCACCGAAGCCAATACTGTGCACATGGCAATACCCGCCGATGGACCATCTTTCGGGGTAGCTCCCTCGGGCACGTGAATGTGAATGTCCCGGGTTTCGTGGAAGTCCGGAGGTATTCCTAGCGCCTGCGCACGCGCACGCACTACCGTTAACGCAGCCTGAATGGACTCCTGCATCACATCACCGAGAGAACCGGTCTTGATCACTCGCCCTTTGCCAGATACCGCAGAGGACTCGATGGTGAGCAGCTCGCCGCCAACCTCTGTCCACGCGAGGCCGGTAACCTGGCCAATTTTGTTCGCCTCTTCGGCACGCCCGAAGTCGAACTTGCGCACACCCAGCAGCTCTTCCAGTTGCTCAGGCTTTACCACCACTTTGTGTGTGGTGGATTTACGCACATGCTCGGTAACCACTTTACGGCAAATTTTCGCCATCTCGCGATCGAGACCGCGCACGCCGGCTTCGCGGGTGTAATAGCGCACGACATCGCGCACCGTGTCATCGGTCAACTCCAATTCTTCCGGCTTGAGGCCTGCCGATTTACGCTGCTTGGGAATCAGGTAGCGCTGCGCAATATTCAGTTTCTCGTCCTCGGTGTAACCCGGGATACGAATCACCTCCATCCGATCCAGCAATGGACCTGGAATATTCATGGAGTTGGAGGTGCACACAAACATCACGTCAGAAAGATCGTAATCCACTTCCAGGTAGTGATCGTTGAACGCCTTGTTCTGTTCCGGGTCCAACACCTCAAGTAACGCAGAGGCCGGATCGCCGCGATGGTCCATCCCCATTTTGTCCACTTCATCCAGCAGGAACAGCGGGTTTTTCACCCCGACCTTGGAGATTTTTTGAACCAGCTTGCCTGGCAATGAACCGATGTAGGTTCTGCGGTGCCCGCGAATCTCCGCCTCATCGCGCACGCCACCAAGCGCCATACGTACATACTTGCGGTTGGTTGCCCGGGCAATGGACTCGCCCAGAGATGTTTTACCGACACCGGGCGGGCCAACAAGACAGAGAATCGGCCCCTTGACCTTTTTCACCCGCTTTTGCACCGCGAGATATTCGAGAATCCTCTCCTTCACCTCTTCCAGACCATAGTGATCCTTGTTCAGGATTTCTTCAGCCTTCGCCAGGTCATGGCGAACACGACTGGCCTTTTTCCAAGGCACACTCAGCATCCAGTCGATATAGCTGCGCAGTACCGATGCCTCCGCCGACATTGGTGACATCATTTTCAGTTTGCCGAGTTCAGCGCGCGTTTTCTTTTCCGCTTCTGCGGACATGCCGGAATCGGCAATCTTTTGCTCCAGCTCTTCAACTTCATTGGGCTCTTCGGTGATCTCGCCCAGTTCCTTTTGAATCGCCTTCATCTGTTCGTTGAGGTAATACTCCCGCTGGCTCTTTTCCATCTGCTTCTTCACGCGGCCGCGGATACGCTTTTCCACCTGGATCAGGTCGATTTCTGAATCCATCAGACCCAGAAGGTGTTCAAGTCGCTCTTTGACGCTCACTGTTTCCAGCAGTTCCTGCTTTTGCGGGAGGTCAAGGGACATATGGGCGGCAATGGTGTCTGCCAACCGGCCGGGCTCATCAATGCCGGACAGTGAAGTCATGACCTCATTGGGAACCTTTTTACTGACACTGACGTACTGCTCGAATTGAGACATGGCAGAGCGCACCAGTGCCTCCGATTCGGCTTCTGGCAGCTCTTCGGATTCCAGCGGGGAAACCGTTGCACGATAGTGCCCATCCCCCTCCTGGATCTCCTCCACTTTTACCCGATGCCCGCCCTCAACCAGCACTTTTACCGTGCCATCGGGCAACTTGAGCAACTGCAACACACTGGCAACCGTGCCGACTCGATAGACATCATCGGCGCCCGGATCATCCTCTGAAGCCTGGCGCTGCGCGACCAGCAACACCTGCTTGTCGCTGCGCATGGCCTCTTCCAACGCATCGATGGATTTTTCCCTGCCGACAAACAGCGGGATAACCATATGCGGGTAGACCACTACGTCACGCAGTGGCAGCAGGGGGTATTCATTCAAGGTCTCGGATGGCTGGTCCATAAAACTCCTCTCGGCCTTCAGGTGGCGACTGACCACCGGATTGGCGACTTATTCGTGACCGGAAGGCATATCAGCATGACTTCCGGTTTACGCCAGTTCAGAAGCTAATGTTGGGGGCTCCCCTCAGAATAACAAGCCCGTGCCGGCACGCGCAGCAAAATTAGTTTAATTCACGGCCTTCGGGGATGGTCGCAAAATACCGGGATTCCGGTTGTCGGCCTATTCAGAGCACAGAAGCCTAATAGCACAGAAACGGAGATTGGCAAGATACCGGCACTCTCCAACCGCCCTCCTCTAACACCCAGGCACAAAAAAAGCCCCATCTGGGGCTTTTCGTGCGCCTGGCCCCGCAGGGCGGGGCACAGTGATTGAGCTGTTACTCTTCAGGAGCCGCTTTTTGCGGTTCTGCCTGCTCGTAAACGAGAAGTGGCGCAGACTCTCCCTTGATGACCGCCTCATCGATAACGACTTTCGCGACATTGTCCATGGAGGGGATGTCGTACATGGTTTCCAGCAGCACCGACTCCATGATGGAGCGCAGTCCCCGAGCACCAGTCTTGCGCTCCATGGCCTTGGTCGCAACCGCATCCAGGGCGTCGGGGCGGAAATCCAGCTCCACATCTTCCATATCGAACAGCTTTGCATACTGCTTGGTCAATGCATTCCGCGGTTCTGTCAGAATCTGTACCAGCGCTGCGCGATCCAACTCTTCCAGGGTGGCAGTGACCGGCAGACGACCGACAAACTCGGGGATCAGGCCGTAGCGCACCAGATCTTCTGGCTCCAGGTCCAGCAGAACCTGCCCGAAGTTGCTCTTGCTGTCTTTGGACTTCACTTCTGCAGAGAAGCCAATACCGCCCTTTTCCGAACGATCGCGGATAACCTTGTCCAGGCCAGCAAAGGCGCCACCGCAAATGAACAGGATATTCGAGGTGTCCACCTGCAGGAATTCCTGCTGCGGATGCTTACGCCCGCCCTGTGGCGGTACCGAGGCAACCGTGCCCTCAATCAGCTTCAACAGTGCCTGCTGCACACCCTCCCCGGATACATCGCGGGTAATAGAGGGGTTGTCGGACTTGCGCGAAATCTTGTCGATCTCATCGATGTAAACAATGCCCTGCTGAGCCTTTTCCACATCGTAGTCGCACTTCTGCAACAGCTTTTGGATGATGTTCTCTACGTCTTCCCCCACATAACCGGCTTCGGTCAGGGTGGTCGCATCGGCAATAGTAAAAGGGACATTCAGCAGACGCGCGAGGGTTTCTGCCAGCAGGGTTTTACCACTACCGGTAGGACCAACCAGAAGAATATTGGACTTGCCCAGCTCGACATCGTCCTTGCCTTTAACGCCCTTACTGGTACGAAGACGCTTGTAGTGGTTGTAGACCGCTACCGCGAGCACCTTCTTGGCGCGCGCTTGGCCAATGACATATTGATCGAGAATGTCGGTAATTTCTTGCGGGGTGGGCAGCCGGGAATCATCGCCATCGACGGACTCCTGGACTTCTTCGCGAATGATGTCGGTACAAAGCTCGACGCACTCATCGCAAATATAAACAGACGGACCCGCAATCAGTTTGCGCACTTCCTGCTGGCTCTTGCCACAGAAGGAACAGTAAAGGAGTTTGCCATTATCGTCTCCGCTGTTCTGATCAGTCATCTACGTACTCCGTGGTCTGGCAGCCCGCCAAAATGCGGCGGCAAATAGGGTTCATAAGCAAGATGCGGCCTTTTGGCAGGTTTTTCAAGTTTTTTTATCCTCGAGCACCGGACGGCCGGCCACGAGGGGGATACCAAGCGCTCACGCCCCCTGGGAACAGGGGGGAAAGCGCTTCTATACATGAGGGAAATGGAAGTCTTTTGACACGGAATCAAAGAAAATTACGCGTCACTTACCCATCATTTGACGCTGGGAAAGCACATCATCCACCAGACCATATTCCTTGGCTTCATCAGCACTCAAGAAACGATCCCGGTCAGTGTCACGCTCGATATCTGCCACGCTGCGCCCGGTATGGTGCGCCATCAGTTCATTCAGGCGGGAGCGGATTTTCAGAATTTCCTGCGCCTGGATGTGGATGTCCGACGCCTGCCCCTGGGCACCGCCACTTGGCTGGTGAATCATGACACGAGAATTCGGCGTCGCGTAGCGCTTGCCTTCGGCCCCGGCAGTCAGCAAAAAGGCCCCCATACTACAGGCTTGGCCAATACACATGGTACTGACGTCCGGCTTGATAAATTGCATGGTGTCGTAGATGGACATGCCGGCAGTCACCGAGCCGCCCGGAGAATTGATATAAAGGTGGATATCCTTGTCGGGATTTTCCGCTTCCAGGAACAACAACTGGGCAACCACAAGATTGGCCATATGGTCTTCGACCGGCCCCACCAGAAAGATCACGCGCTCCTTTAACAGGCGCGAGTAAATATCAAAAGAGCGCTCACCTCGAGCGGTCTGCTCAACGACCATGGGTACCAGGCCACCGGTGGCCTGAATCAAACCAGAATTCGCAGGACTATCAAAATATGCCATGGATACGATGCTTCCTTTTTCGGCGTATTAGGCGGACACAGGATGTAGCGGTATAAAAAAGATACAACCCTGAAAAATACGATCAAACTGAGCTTAACTGCTCAGCAGCGATAAAGCCAGTTGGGAAATTGAGGGGAAACTGTGCGAGAAACCGTGCAAGAAACTATACGAAAGGAACCGGGTGAATAGAGGGGCCAGACAGAACCGCTTGGGAAGCGGTGGCACACCATCCCGCAGAAAGCGACAGAAGAAAAAACGGCCACCTGAAGGTGGCCGTTTTCTGTGAACTTAACCCTGTTTTTGGGGCTTGATCACATCGTCGTAAGTGCTTTCCACTTCGCTGACTTTGGCTTTTTCCAGCACAAAATCAACAACCTGGTCTTCCAGCACCACGGACTCAACACCGGCCAACAGCTCGCGATTATTGAAGTAGTACTCAACCACTTCTTCCGGCTGCTGGTAAGTAGACGCCAGCTCTTCAACTTTCGCTTTTACGCGATCGGCATCTACATTCAGCTTGTTTTCTTTAACGATTTCACCAACCACCAAACCGAGCACAACGCGGCGCTTGGCCTGGTCTTCAAACATGGTGTCCGGCAGCATTCTGGCCGCATCTTCCGGCTTGATCTGACCACCGAACTGCTGAACCATTTGGCCACGCAGGGTCTGAACTTCACCCTGAACCAGAGCAGCAGGAATTTCCACCTGGTGCTTCTCGAACAGCTGGTCCATTACCTGGGTTTTGACTTTGTTCAGTGCTGCGTTTTTCAGTTCACGCTGCATGTTGCCACGCACTTCTTCGCGGAACTTGTCTTCGCCACCTTCTTCAACGCCGTAAGAAGCGAAGAATTCGTCGTTCAGTTCTGGCAGCTCAGGCTTCTCGGAAGCCGTCACCTTGATGGTGAATACAGCGTCGGCACCTTTCAGGTTTTCCGCCTGGTAGTCTTCCGGGAAAGTGACTTCCACTTCTTTCTCTTCACCGGGCTTCATGCCGATGATGCCGTCTTCAAAGCCCGGGATCATGTTGCCGGAACCCAGGACCAGTTGCTGACCTTCTGCCTTGCCACCTTCGAATTCTTCGCCGTCTTTACGGCCAACAAAATCGATGGTTACACGGTCGCCCTTCTGCGCTTTGCGCTTGGTTTCTTTCCAGCTGGACTGCTGCTTGCGCAGTACGTCGATCATGTTGTCGACATCGGCGTCGGTTACTTCCGCTACCGGGCGCTCTATGCTCACTTCCGCCAGATCGGTCAGAGTCACTTCCGGGTACACCTCGAAAGTGGCCACGTACTCCAGGTTCTCACCCGGAGTTACATTCTTGGCTTCGATGCTCGGCTGACCGGCAGGCTTAACCTGCTCTTTCTGTACCGCGTCGTAGAAAGAGCGGCTCATCACTTCACCCAGGACTTCCTGGCGCACGCCAGCACCAAAACGCTGACGTACAACGTTCAGAGGTACCTTACCTTTACGGAAACCATTGATCCGTACGGTTTTGGCTGCCTGCTGAAGGCGCTTGTCTACTTCCTTATCAACGACCTCTGCCGGCAAATTTACCGTTAAGCGACGCTCCAGACCGGAAGTTGTTTCGATGGAAACCTGCATGTTAATCCTCGTGAGACTCTTCTCTTCACAGATGCCGGGCTACAAATCTGGGCTACAGGGAGCCAATTGAGCGTCGGCGATTTGCGTTGCGCCGGGAAAATACCCGACCGCCAAATACAAACAGCCCGCACCCATGGGCGCGGACTGCAGAATTTTGTTTGGTGGGGACGGAGAGACTTGAACTCTCACACCTTGCGGCACCAGAACCTAAATCTGGCGTGTCTACCAATTCCACCACGTCCCCAAACTTTCTTCTCGCCGCTAAACCCTTGATTTAAATGGACTTTTAAGAAAAATCCTGCCGGGGTTGCGACGAGGGGAGCAGATTGTGCCACAGGCGACACAGGGCTTCAACAATCGCACGCCCTCCGGTGCATCAAAATGACCAGAGGGTGCGACCAAGCGCACGAAACCGCGCTGAAGCCAGTGCTCCCGAGGCGATTCCTGGCCCGAAAAAGCAACGGGGCGCCCGAAAGCGCCCCGCGGATTTACCGGAAGGGATGGGTTACACCCGCTCCAGAATGGTGGTAATCCCCTGCCCCAGACCAATACACATGGTCGAGACGCCGAGATCGCCGCCTTCGTTCTGCATAACACTCAGCAGCGTACCGGTGATACGAACGCCGGAGCAGCCAAACGGGTGCCCCAGGGCGATGGCACCGCCGTACAGATTGACCTTCTCATCCATCTGGTCCAGTAGACTGAGATCCTTGAGCACAGGCAGCGCCTGGGCGGCAAAGGCCTCATTCAGCTCCACCTTGTCGATATCCTCGATGGTGAGACCAGCGCGCTTCAGCGCCTTCTTGGTAGAGGGTACCGGTCCGTAACCCATGATGGATGGATCCACACCTGCCAGCGCCATTTCCCGCACTTTGGCAATCGGCGTCAACCCCAGGGACTGGGCACGCTCAGCGGACATCACCAACATCACCGAAGCACCGTCGGTAATCTGCGAGGAGGTACCGGCGGTCACCTGGCCGTGCTTGGGATCAAACGCAGGACGCAGTTGCGCCAGCGCTTCCACGGTGGTTTCCGGACGAATGGTCTGGTCTTTCTCAACCAGCACCGGCACGCCATCGTCGTCATGGCCTTCAATGGCGATAATTTCGCGATTGAACTTGCCCTCTTCGGTCGCCTTGGCAGCCTTCTGATGCGAGCGCGCACCAAATTCATCCATCTGCTGACGCTGAATACCGTGCATCATCGCCAGGTACTCTGCCGTCATACCCATGGAGCCGGCCGCCTTGGCCATGTAGCGGCCCAGCATCGGGTTGGGGCTCACGTGCTCCATCATGTTCAGGTGGCCCATGTGCTCGACACCGCCGACCACATAGACATCACCCAAACCGGCCTGGATATTGGCCGCTGCAGTATGCAGCGCGGACATGGAAGAACCACACAGACGGTTAACGGTTTGCGCCGGAATGGTATGCGGCAAACCCGCACGCAGCACAATCATCCGGGCAACGTTGAAGCCCTGCTCATCGCGCTGCATCACGCAGCCCCAGATCAGGTCGTCAATTTCTTTCGGATCCAGCTTGTCGTTACGCTGCAGGAATTTTCTCAGCAGTTCCGCAGACATATCGTCCGCGCGGACATTGCGATATACGCCGTTTTTGGATCGGCCCATGCCGGTACGCGCATAATCGACAATTACGGCATCTCTAGGATTCAGACTCATGGAAACTCTCCTTACTTGTCGCCGTAGTAGGTTTTGCCACTGGCAGCCATTTCACGCATACCTTCGGTAGGCTGATACAGCTCGCCGAGGTCGCTGTACTTCTCAGCCATTTTCACGAAGTTATCCAGGCCAACGCTGTCCAGCCAGGCGAAAATACCGCCGCGGAACGGCGGGAAGCCAATACCGTAGATCAGCGCCATATCGGCTTCTGCGGGAGAATCAACGATACCTTCTTCCAGGCAGCGCGCGAGCTCGGTTGCCATAGGCACCATCATGCGCTCAATGATTTCATCGTTTTCAAATTCGCGACGATCGGCCACGTGGGGCTTGAGCAAGTCGTAAACTTCCTCGGTCGCAACTTTCTTCGGACGACCTTTTTTGTCTTCTTCGTAGACGTAGAAGCCCTTGCCATTTTTCTGGCCATAGCGACCGGCTTCGTACATCACGTCAGAAGCCGCGGTGAAGGTTTTACCCATACGAGCAGGGAAACCTTCTGCCATTACCTTCTCAGCGTGCACACCGGTATCAATACCGACCACATCCATCAGGTAAGCCGGGCCCATAGGCCAGCCCCAACGCTCCATGACCTTGTCGACCTGCTGGAAGTCGGCGCCATCGCGCACCAGCATGGCAAAGCCTGCGAAGTACGGGAAAAGTACGCGGTTAACCAGAAATCCCGGGCAGTCACGTACAACAATCGCTTTTTTGCCCATTTTGTTGGCGTAAGCAACAACACGCGCAACCGCGGTTTCGGAGGTTTTCTCGCCGCGAATCACTTCCACCAGCGGCATTTTGTGCACCGGGTTAAAGAAGTGCATACCGAGGAAGTTTTCCGGGCGGGACAGCGGCTCCGCCAGGGAGTCGATGGAGATGGTCGAGGTATTGGAAGCGATCACGGTATCTTCAGATACCTTGGTTTCCACTTCCTTCAGCACGGCGTGCTTCACTTTCGGGTTTTCAACAACCGCCTCAACCACGATATCCACATCACCGAAACCGTCGTAGCTCAGGGTGGGCTCGATGCGATTGAGGGTTTCCGCCATCTTGGCCGGTGTCATACGGCCGCGGTCCACTAATTTGGTCAGCAGCTTGCCGGCCTCCTTCAAACCAAGATCGATACCGTCTTGGGCGATATCCTTCATCTTGATCGGGGTGCCTTTATAAGCAGACTGGTAGGCAATACCGCCCCCATGATGCCTGCACCCAGCACCGCTGCACGCTCGATTTCCTTATCGGACTTTTTCTCCCAGCCTTTGGCAACCTTGCTGACCTTCTGATCATTCAGGAACAGACCCACCAGGGACTTGGCCGTGTCGGTCTGGGCACTGGCAATGAACTGCTGCTGCTCGATTTTCAGTGCTTCGTCGCGGCCAACCTTATAGCCCTGCTCGATCGACGTCACCGCATTCACTGGGGACGGGTAGTTTCTACCTGCCTGCTGACCAACAAACGCTTTGGTGGTGAAAAATGCCATCAACGCTTCAGTGTCGTTCAGTGGGATCGGAGACTTCTTGTTGTTACGGCGCTCTTGGTAGTCCAGCTCACCGGCGATCGCACGTCCAAGCAGTTTCAGCGCGGCATCCTTCAGGTTTGCCGTAGCGACAACCGCGTCAACCGCGTGCGCAGCCAAAGCCGCGTCAGGACGCTGCTCTTTGCCCGCAGCAATCCACTCTGCCGCAACATCAACACCCACTACACGTGGCAGACGCACCGTGCCACCCCAACCGGGGATGAGACCCAGCTTTACTTCTGGCAGACCAACTTTGGCCTGGTCTCCCATTACGCGGAAGTCACAACCCAGGCAAACCTCAAAACCACCACCCAGCGCATAACCATTGATGGCCACCGCCGTCGGGAAAGGGAGGTCTTCCAAACGGTTGATATTCTCGTTGTTCTTGTTCATCAGCTCGGCGATGCCTTCCGGCCCGGCGGAAAATGCACCGCCAAACTCGGTAATATCGGCACCGACGATAAATACACTTTTGCCGCTGGTCAGCAACAGGCCTTTGATGTCGCTCGCCTTTTCAATCGCGTCCAGTGCGTCGGAAAACTCCGACACGGTCAAGCGATTGAATTTGTTGACGGATTCGCCTTCCAGATCGAACTTCAGTTCCGCGATGCCGTTTTCCAGCATCTGCACGGATAGCGCTTTGCCACTAAATAACATTATTGACCTCATTAATTGGTGACCGGATTTTCAAGTTTTGAGACAACCGGTCCGGGGGTCTGGTTTGTGCAAGACCAAGTCGAAATACAGAGAATGGCTGGTCGGCAACACCTTACTTCCAGGTACTGCGAGCAAACTCATTATCCTTGCGTCCAGCATTATGCAGTTGATGACGCATTCCCGAAGCTCAGTCAACGCGCCCAAGTATAGCCAGATTCAAACGTGTGTTTGAATACCATTTCTGCCATATCCACTGTCCGGTTTGGTGCCCGAATTGTGATAACAGCACACTGCAGATCAAAATATGACCACATCGTCGCAAGATAGACCGATGTTCGGAAAAAGAAGAGTGAAAACCTGCAGCCCCTGAAAGCGTAGATGCCCCCGGCCCAAGAGAACATTTTCGCTACGCAAATATAGACTGAGGAGCGAGCACACCGGCAGAAAGGCAAGGATTGGTTACAAAAAACAAGAATGCGAGAGAGGGATACGACGAGGAGGTGCACTGAAAAATGCGAGCCCCGCAAATGCACTCGCGGGGCTCACACAAGGATTAAACCATATCCGAGAACGGATTTTCGTCAGGCAGTGACACTGTCCCCGGCACACCAGGCAGACTCAAATGGGCGCCATCCAGCGCGATGCCGGACTCGTCTATCAAGCCTTCGCCAAACCGGTAGATGGCATTCAGGTCACCTCGACTGGCGCGCTGGTCATACGCCTGCGCACGCTCCGCCACCGCTTCATTGCGCTTGCGAAACTCGGTTACCGCGCGTTCACCATGACGCTTGCCGATCATCTTTTCAGTAATATGCGGCGCCAGCACAGTGGCCGTCGCGTTGTTGCCACCAAACCCTTTGGAGTTGAGGAAGGCAATATCCAGGGATTCCGGGTCGCGCTCGACATGGGACATGGACAGGGACAGGTTGTCGTGGTGTACATCCTCGGCCACCCGGTCAATGGTGGTGATCCCCGGCAGGATACCGCGGGCAAAAATACCAAGGCTACTGATCAACTGATCGCCACTGGCAGCCGCCACCGTATGCCCCACAAACGCTTTTACCGCACACACCGGCCAGTTCTCGATACCGAAGGCACCGGCAAGACGGTCAAAAATCGCCGATTCGGTGACTCGATTCTGAGGGGTACTGGACCCGTGCGCCTGTACAAAGCTGCGCTGGCGCAGACTCTCTTCGCCCAGTATCGCCCGAGCTTCCGACATCGCCCGCGCCACCGTGAGATAGTTTCCCGGTCCCGGTGCGGAGATGGATTTTTTCGGGCCGTCTGCGTTGACGAACACATTGGCTACCGCCCCGTGAATGGGGGCACCGAGCTCCAGCGCCAGTTCATCATCCATCAGCACCGCCCATTGGCTACCCTCACCCAGGGTGAAGCCGCAGTTGTCGCCGAAGGGACGACTGGCGCGACGGAAGTCGATATCGTTACCGAAAATTTTGCGTAACCCATCCAGGTTGGCCAGGGCCCCCATGGTTGCATAACCATCGACCACCTCTGGCACCAGTGGCGCTTCCGACGCACCCACCACGGCCACCCGTGCGCGTCCGCAGCGGATGTCCTCCACCGCTGCACGCAGGTTATAGAGGTAAGTGGCACAGGCACCCGCAACCGCACCGGTAGTACCCACACTGCCGAGCACATAGGCATTTACAAAATCCGCGGGCATGCTGGTGAGACCCAACGCAAGCTGCTTGGAGCTCACGCGGCCGCCGCGCAAACGAGACTGTAACAGGCCACCATTGCCGTTGAGATCCAACTGACTCATGGCCGAGCTGGCATACACGGAAATTTTGTCGGGCCCGGCTTTCTCTGCCACGAGATCCCAGTCAATACCGAGCGACTGCACCGCATCAGAGGCACCGAGAATTGCCAGTTGGAGGCCGCGGGGGTGAAAACGGGAATTGTATTGCTGCCCCGGCTCAAACCCGGTGGGCAACTGCCCGGCAGACGCCACCGCAATTTCACGGTGACTATCCAACATTACGGAAAGCGCTCTGGTGCGTACCCGCACGCGGCCGTTATCCAGAGTCTCCACCTGCCAATCGGCGGGCAGTGGCGAAGGCAACTGCCGTGCGGACATGTCGAAGGCAAAGCCGTCGGCGCTCTGCAGATCCGCAGGCTGGTGAAAGTGGCACTGGCGATAATCGTAGAAGCGTGATTCCAGCTCCCGCACCAGTGTGCCCTGCAGTACCTGCTGCTCCAGCTCCGGACTCAAGGGCCCGGTAGCGGCGTCACCAGTGCGCAGCCCCATCAGGGCGGCGAGATCAGACAGCACGTCCGTACGCTCAGCCTCGCCGAGACTATCCAGCACCAACCGCTTGTAACCGCGATGGAAAGAACTGCGACCAGCGGGGTTAAATCCCCCAAAAGCGGTAATTACGGGTAGGCGCTGCATCCTGACCTCCAGCCTGAAACGATAAATTAGGACAAATCTAATGGTGGGTCAGTTTAGGGGCTGGCGATTCGGCCTCGTTATGGGCATACTGGCCAGCAAATTTGAGCATCTGGCCAACAAGGCTGATGCTCACACTCGAGCGAACTTACCCATCGTCCGCTCAAAGCCGCCAGGCAGTCAGCCTCCACAGTTATCGCTGGCAAAGCAGAGAGTTACCTATGCCTACCGTCACATTCATGCTAATTGACCAGATGCTGACCACCGGCACCGTACTGCCTCTGGAAATGCTGCGCGGTGCGGAAAGCCGGGCGCGAACGGAGGGCAAGGCCACGCCATTGAAGCTGGTTACCGTCAGCATAGATGGCGCACCGGTTCAAACCAGCTCCGGTTTTCAGCTGGCGCCGGATGCCGCCCTGGCCGACGCTCCGGACAGCGACATCATTTACCTGCCTGCCCTTTGGCGAAACCCCCGTCCGGCATTGCGCCGCAGCAAGGCTCTGCTGGACTGGCTCAATACCCAGGCAGAAAAAGGCGCAGCGATTAGTGCTGTTGGAACCGGCGTCTGTTTTCTCGCGGAGGCCGGTTTACTCAATGGCAAACCGGCCACTACGCACTGGCACTACTTTGAACGATTCGCCGCCGATTACCCCCAGGTAAAACTCAAGCGGCAATATTTTATTACTCAGGCAGACAAGCTGTTCTGCGCCGCCAGCGTGAACGCACTCGCCGATGTCACCGTGCACCTGATCCGACAACTGTATGGCCCCGCCATCGCCAGTCATGTTGAACGAAATTTCTCGCATGAAATTCGTCGACCGTTTGAGGAGATTGCTTATTCCGAGGGCGCCGTACACCTGCACCCCGATGAAGAAATCGTTCAGGCGCAGACCTGGCTGAAACAGCACAGCAGTGAAGATGTAAAGTTGAGCGAAGTGGCGAAGTACTTTGATATGAGCGTGCGCTCGTTCAACCGCCGCTTCAAGCTCGCCACCGGGCAGACCCCCCTGCAATACCTGCAAAATGTCCGCGTGGATATGGCGCGGGAACTACTGCAGTCCAGCAACCTGTCGGTGAACGAAATAGCGGAGAAAGTCGGCTACCAGGACATGGGGCACTTCACTGCCCTGTTCAAAAAATTCCTCTCAACAACGCCCAGCGAATACCGCACAACTGTGCGCGCAAAATTATTCAAAGTGAACACCTGAAGCCGACGCTGGTTTGCGCAAGATAATCACATCGGACGCCACAAATTCCAGCTCGGCCTCGAAGTATGCCGCCAACCAGCAAAATGTTTGCCTGCTGAAAAACACAATATGCGTTGGATCGCGAATATAGTGCCAATTGGCAAAGCGCTCAGGCGACGCCACCAGCTTGGTCATCAACGCCAACATTCCCCCGGGGTTTAGTAGGCGCCACAACATCGCCAGCACCCTGTCCGGCGAGGAAAGGTGCTCCACGACTTCGGTGCTGACAATAAAATCGTACGATTTCTCCAGTGCTGCAGCATCCGCACGATAGTAAAGGTCGTAGGTTGAAACTTCGTGGCCAGCCTGCTGCAGCAGCCTCGCAAGTAATGGCGCCGGCCCGCAGCCAAAATCCAGCCCGAACGATGCGGGGCCTAAACGCTCAATTAACGGCACGGCACAGCGATTCAGAAAGCGCTGGTACCCGGCGTCCTCAAGGCTATTCTCGTGCAGGTCGTAATAGGCTTTTTCAGCGTCTGAAGAGAGATGGAAAGTCGCAGGCACGAAAACCAGCGCGCAATTTGCGCACTGGTAATAGTCGCGAAACTTGTCCCGATGATACAACTGTGCCGCCGAATGGCGGCACAGTGGGCAGTTGCCATGGGACAACTGCTCATTTACGTGTTTGCTCACCGTCAGGCAGCTTGTTCACGCCCGGCGTTAATCGCAGTATTCTGGCCGGCCGACTCGGGCTCGACTCTTTTTTCAGACTGCAGCAGGTTACCGCTGGAAATCTCCACTTTGCGCGGCTTCATGGCCTCGGGAATCTCACGCACCAGCTCAACATGCAACAGGCCATTGACCAGCTGTGCATCGGTAACACGCACATGATCTGCCAACTGGAAACGGCGCTCGAAATTCCGCGCAGCAATACCACGGTGCAGGAAATTACGGCCAGCGTAATCCGCTGGTTTTTTACCGCTGACGGTCAGGCGGTTTTGTTCCACCTGGATATCCAGTTCAGACTGATCAAAACCGGCTACCGCCATCGTAATTCTGTAGGCGTCGTCCCCGGTCAATTCGATATTGTAGGGCGGGTATGCCGGTTGATTCTGCTCGGTCGAATTCATGGAATCCAACAGGCTTGCCAGTCGGTCAAAACCAATAGCAGAGCGATACAGGGGGGAAAGATCTAAATTACGCATTGTCATATCCTCAATTCAGAGCAATATTTAATTAACACCTGTACTAAAAACCAGGTCATTGGATGTTCTGCTTTTTGCAGAAATCGGGGAGGCACCTCTGTCGAGCCTGCCGCCCTCAGGAATAGATATATGGCCAGCGTCATCGCCTTCAAGGGCATTCAGCAAAAAAAATGAAAATTGCATTTGGACGCACTCAAACGGGCCAGCCCGTTGGCAGTTCCCGCGACAGGAACATCCGGCCACCCATTGCAACAGCAGAGGTGAATACCTGAGTGGAAGCAATAAAAAAAGACAGTACCGACACCGTACGCTTGTTTATCGGTGTTGCCCCAGACATTGCCACCCAGCGCTTTCTGGATGCCACCTGCCGCCACTGCCAGCAGCTGAGACTCCCCAGGGATCACCGCTGGATCAGCCACAACAACCGCCATCTGACCCTGGCGTTTCTGGGCGACACCAGCTGCCAACAACTGGACACGATCGAAGCCATCCTTCGCGACATCGCCAGTAGCACCGCAGCCAGCTATGGGCAGATCGTCAGCACCCACCCCTTCCCCAGGGATCGCGCCAAAATACTCGCCGCAGAGCTTTTACCCAATCCGGAGCTGTCCGCCTTACACCAACATTGCCGCGACCTGATGACAGCAATTGGCAAGCAACCCGAACGCAAAAGCTTTCGCCCACACTTCACCCTTGCCCGCAGCAACCTCGGCTTCACGCGGCTGCCACCACTAGTCACCGACTTCGCCTGCCGATTGGGCAACCTCACCCTCTACCACAGCCTGCTTGCCCCGGGTGGCAGCCAGTACCGCCCGCTGATCTCCCTACCGCTGGAAGGAAGCCCTCAGGGCTAACCCCCTACTACCCGAGCTAACCCCCTACTACCCGAGCTAACTCCCTATTAACCGCCACTTCTGTACTCGCGTGCAGAGTCGACCAAAAGCCGATTTTCAGACAAAAAAAAGCCCGCAATGCGGGCTTTCATTCGGCAGCGACCATAAGGTCACATACAGAGTCAATCAGTCGAGCTGGGACAGCACATACTCGGGATACATCACCAGTCGCGGGCGGGACAGACGGCGCGCGTCAAAAATGAATACGTAGCGCTCACCATCATCCTCGGCGGGGATGGTGCGCCTGAAACGCCAGGAGTTCACCCGATAGGTTTCCCTGCCCGCGTGCACCGGCGCCACCAGCTTGTACTGATTTTCACCAAGAAATTCAAACTCAAGATCTTCTTCACCGCTGGCACGCAGCATCAGGCGCCGGAACGTTTTCTTGCCTTCGTCCCCTTCCGCCAATTCACCGAGCAGCTTGTCCAGTCGCTCGCGCTCACCGCGCACATATTCAACCAGCTCCGGGTCTATTTCACGTTCAACGGCGCCCACCGCCGGGGCACTCTGCGCCACCGGATCTGCAACCGGGGGCTGCGCACTAACTTGGGGCGCAGCCGGCGTCAGGGCCGCCAGGCTAGGCTCGGGAATGCTGGGTTTTGCGAGAGGCTCCGGGCTCCGCACCGGCTTAGCTGCAGCCGCCACCTTCTGCTCTTCCGCGGAGTCCAGCATGGATTTAACCATTTTATCCACCAGAGCCTGCTGTGACGCGAGACGGGACTTGCCGTCGGCTACGGAGGACCGGGACTTCTGAAGCCGCGTCTGCAGCTCGCCAAAGTTCGACTGGATGATTTCCACGCGGCGATTGCGGCTGTCAACACCGCGCTCCGCCATGTCGTAGGCATGCTTGGCCTTGTGCAAGGCGCGCTCGGTATCCGTATTGGGTGACAACTTGTGCTCTCGCTCCGCCGTCTTGAGCTCTTTCAGGCTCTGCTCGTGGTTAGCCCGGGCTTTAGACAGAGACTCCTGGGCACGCTCCAACTTGTAGTCGTACGCGAGCATTTCGTTCTCGACATCTTCGAGCTCTACCAGTCGGTTTTCCATGGACTGCTCCATACGCGCAAGCTTGTTCTGCTCCACGGTCAGAGAAGACGCGGCCTGAACCGACGCACACCAGCCAACTACCCCCAACACGCCCGCAAAGAACAGCGAGCAGCTACGGTTTACCGCCATAGTCAAAAGTCCATTGTTTGATTTTTTTACTTCGAGAAGCGCATAAAAGAGTCATTGCGCACACTGCAGGTACAGCCCTGATAAAAACAGGCACACGGTAACTCGCGCAAGAGCTGCCAATTTACCTCAGACTCCAAAACACAGCAATGACCATGCCAACAAGTTTGGGAAACATAGAGTGACAGGCACCGCAAAACGGCACATTCGCACTTCCAAAAAAGTTCCCCCGGGGCTAGCAAATTTTTATGACATTTTATTGATTCGAGAGCTTGATTTTTTTTTTGAGAATCGCATTATGGGTTACAGGGAGTTAATCCTGACCCAGTTGAAAACCGACCCGGGCGCAAAACACCAATTCCGCTGCCAAGGCAGCCACCCGATCTGCGACCTCTGGTGATTCGGTTCCAACTGAGCGGCTTCTCCCTATAGGGCGCCCTACCTTATATCTCAGCAAACCGCGCATCGCGGCCTGCATGGATTCCTTATAACCGGAGGTATGTGCCCATGAAATCTGCGCCTTACGATAACATCGTGTTCCGTGATATCGACAAATCTGCCGCCCTGGCGGACACCGTATCTAAAAAGCTGAACAAGCTGGAACGTTATTGTGGCGACATCATACGAAGCCGTGTGGTCCTCGAAGCCCCCCATCAACACAAGCACAAAGGGAAGCAGTACAAAGCTTCCGTGGAACTTGCCCTGAGCGGCAATCCGGTCACCATTACCAACGAAAGCGACTCCATCCACCGCGCTGTTAACGCCGCGTTCAGCTCCGCAGAGCGCTGCCTGAAAGAGCGTGGTGACCGCCACAAAACCCGCCGACACCAGATGCCGGTGCTCGACACCCCCGACGCCCTCGACGAGTCTATCGAGTGAGTTAAGTGGGAGTTAGTCTGGGGCCGATCTTGAGCTAGCACTCTGAGAGTCCGTTATTCAAGAGTCCCTTATTAGAGAGTCCCTTACCGGGACATTCAAAAAACGCCATTTTGAATACCAGGGGGAGATTAAAAATTCACCCAAGGCATTCAGCGGGAGCTTCCAGCCCCACGCTGAAGCCAGCGCCGGTAACTGACCCAATGCTCGACGCCACTCGAGCAAGGAGGAACCAGAACGCAAAAGGCTGTGATCGGGCGACCCGTCACAGCCTTTTTTTATTCCAGCGACATAACGTCTGTGCGTTAAGACGTCACTCCGCAACCGGGGTGCGCATGGTGACAAACTCCTCGGCCGCCGTAGGGTGGATCCCGATCGTTTGGTCAAACGTGGTTTTGGTAGCCCCGGCCTTCATTGCCACCGCCAACCCCTGAATAATCTCCCCGGCATCAGGGCCCACCATGTGCACCCCGATTACCTTGTCGCTTTCCCGATCCACCACCAGCTTCATCAAAGTCCGCTCATCTCGCCCACTGACCGAGTGACGCATGGCCCGGAAGTCCGATTTGAAGATCACTACCGGAATACCTGCCTGCCGAGCTTCCTCCTCCGTCAAACCGACCGTACCGATATTCGGCTGGCAGAAAACCGCTGTCGGAATATTGTTGTAGTCAATTTCGGCCGTTTTGCCACTCTGCCAGTGCTTCACCAGCGCCATCGCCTCCGCCAGTGCCACCGGCGTCAATTCAGGGCCTCCCGTTACATCACCAAGGGCATAAATCGAAGTCACACTACTACGAAAATTATCATCGACCCCGATAGTGCCATCTTTATGTACAACCACCCCCAGCGACTCCAGGCCCAGCCCCTGTGTATTGGGTTTGCGGCCGGTGGCATACAGCACGGTATCCACTTCGAGGACCCCGCCATCGGCAGCACATACCTTCAAGCTGCCATCCGCCTGCTTCTCAATCGCAGTGACGTCGTGGTTGAAATGCAACTGCACAGACTTTTTGCCGACTTCGTCGCGCACAAATTTGCGCACATCCTTATCAAAGCCCCGCAAAAACAGTTCGCGTCGATAAGACAGGTGCGTTTCTGCACCGAGGCCGGCAAAAATACCGGCGAACTCTACCGCGATATAACCACCGCCAACGACCAGTACCCGGCGCGGGAAATCCTCCATCGAAAACACCTCGTTGGAGGTGATGACATGTTCGCTACCGGGAAATTCCGGCACAAACGGCCAACCGCCAGTCGCCACCAGAATGCGCTCTGCGGTATAGCTGTCACTACCAACCGTCACCTGCTGGCGCCCCGAAAGCTTTGCCCGGCCGTCAATAATCTGCACACCGGTATTATTGAGAAGGTTGCGATAAATACCGTTAAGCCGACCGACTTCCTTCGCATTATTGTCGCGCAATCTTGACCAAACAAAGTTGGCACCTGACTGCCCTTCCCAACCGTAAGCCGCCGCGTCTTCAAAGGCCTCACTGTAGCTGCTGGCATATACGAATAGCTTTTTGGGCACGCAGCCCACATTGACGCAGGTCCCTCCCATATAGCGGTCTTCGGCCACCGCCACCCGCATTCCCGCCGCAGCAGCCATACGCGCTGCGCGCACACCGCCAGAGCCCGCACCGATGACAAACAAATCAAAATCAAACTCAGACAAAATTCACTCCTGTTACCGGCAGCCTGCGCACTTTGCGAAGGCTGGCACTCAATCTCAATTCCCGACCTTTCGCTGGCAACGCAACCGAAGCCGCCCACAAAATATACTGTGCCCCCACCAAAATTCCCCCAGCTACCTGCTGCAACGCGAGTGCAGACAGGGGCGTACAAACTGTGCAAATTTTCAGCCGCAGGTGTATCAATGCTCGATTACTACACCGAAAACGCATCAAGAAACGTGTACCAGTTCGTCAAATAGCACATTAGTGACAAACGGTGCTTAAAAGCCGTTGACATAAGACCGTCGTTTCGATATTCATGTGATGTTTATCACAATAACAAGCCTGATAGCGAAAACAACAGTAGGGCAGCTGAAAATGAAAACGCCAGTATTCTCAACAACACACTCCAATCAAACAACCTCCCCAGCCAAGCGCGGAAAGCTGTCGTTCAAAGCTGCAGTGATGATGAGCTTACTCGCTGTTGGCAGCACCGCTCACGCCAAGAGCCACCCGTCTTACCTTACCGACAGCTATTGCGATGGTCTGGTAGAGCAGTTCGTGGACTCCGGCATGCGTAGCCTGGGAAAATATATCAACGAGAACTTCAAGCCGGAATATAAGGGTGGTATTCGTAACACCATCAACTTTCTCAACCAGCGCTCGGAATGGCTTGGCGAGTGCAACGACTACCTGAACGACACCAACCAACACTATGTATTCCACGACGAAAAGAACACCAAGGCGATCTTTGATGCAATGAACGCACTGGCCAAGGAATTACAACTGGTGCGCGAGGGTGTCGAGTACCCGGACGGGGCTGGCAACAACAACCCTCTCCCGTTTGTTAAAGGCCGCTTTGAGACACTGGCCAAACTTGTTGACCAGCACCACACCAGAATGCTGATGAAAAAGCAGTTTCAGTAAGCGCCACGAATATCGTCGCTCACCTACTGCTACATTCGCTCGGGGTTCAACACTGCTGAAACACCACCCTGGTGTTGAACCCTAAGCCGCCACTCCCTGCCCAGTTCATTTCCGAATCTGCGCAGACGGCTACTTTCTAGGACTTTTGGGCTTGTTTACCGACACCACATCCGCCGGATTTCCCGTAAATGGGGAGCCAGCTTCAGGCCACTGCACCTGGTTGCGCCCAAGAAACCGCTCCTTCAGGCTCGCTGCAATTCGCTTGGTAAGCGCCCCCAGTTTCGGGCGCTGCTTTTCAGAAAACGGAATAGGCCTGCAACTGTGCACCGCGGCGAGACCAATCCGCGCCATAAACAGGCTGGCACCCATACCCTGCCCCAGCCGCGCAGACACGGTACTCAACATACTGTCGCCGACCAGCTCCGGCCACAATTCGCTCACGGCATATTCACTGGCGCCACTATAGGCGACCAGTGCCAGAATCTTTTTAAACAGCCGCCAACGCACCACGATAGACGGGCGAACGCCATAGATTTGCGCCACATCATCAATCATCCGCATGGACTGCCGCAGCGCCACCAATACATCCAGGGTGGTAAAGGGACTGAGCCCCACCAGCGCGCCGGTGGTCGTAGCGTGGCGAACGATACGTCGTAACGCCTCCTGGTCCAGGGCCTCGAAGAAATTCAGCTCCAGGTGGCGAAGCAACTCACTATTGTCGTAGTAATCTGGTGTTTCCGCCTGTACCCGGGACAGCAAGGCACCCTGCGGCTTGCCCGCGAACAGTTCTCGCAACTGCCGGTTCAGAGGCTCTACCGCATCGGTCGCGCGACTATCGCGCACCTGCGCCGCCAGCTCCTGGGTTTTCTGCAGCTCCCGCAACGGCCGGCCGGCACGAAAATATTCCCAAACTGCACTGACCATGGTGAGCACCAGAGCGCCAATAATCACCCCTGCGAGGGCGCCAAGACTCCAGTGCATCTCGGCAGCCCAGTAGAAAAACTGGCGCAACTCCCAGAATACCGCTCCGAACGCCAGCGCCAGTGCCGCAAGCAACGCGGGCTTCCAGAGGCGTAAACGAAATACCGGCAGACGCAGCTCGGAAAACGAAATTTTGTCGGGGAGGGATTCCCCCGTCGTAATAGAGCGCGGCAGCTGATCAGGCTCTTCTGCGAGAGATTCCACCCGGGTACTGGCACGATCCCGCGCCGGTGGCTCTTCCAGGTCCAGGTTTTCGATACGGGTCTGGCGGCGCGGGCGGGTTGTACTTTCGGCCCCGGCAATCCTCGCAGAGGCTGCGGAGGTCGATGACTCTTCCGGAACCTTGCCACCTTTTGATTCAGGGTCTGACTTCACACTTTATCTCCCAACAGCAAATTCAGCAGTGCATCGATGCGAATGTGGGGCATATAACCCTCACGGCCGATCCCCATCGGCGGGCGCAATTGAGGTGGTAAACCGCCGGAGTAATGCTGCCATTCACCCTCTTGCGGCAGGTGTGCCATGATTTCGGCATTTTCAAACCCGAGATAACTGCCGTCCATGGCGTGCCCCACGAGCATGCGCCTGCCATCGCGAGCGCTTTCATTGGAACAGCGCACCGCGGCAATGGCCTCACAGTACAGCGGCAACCCACGGTGGCGCGCACCGGAAAATACCTGTTGTAGCTGCTGCCCCAGTAACTGGCGCAGCGCGTCGTGATCTGCGGCCAGTACCTGATCGACTTTGGTCGCCGCAAAGACCAGTCGATCGATGCGCGGCCGCCACAGCTTGCGCAGTATTCCATTGCTGCCGTAACGGAATGTATCGGCAATATGTCCAAACGCCTTGCGCATATCCTCCAGAGACTCTTCCCCGGCAAACAGCGTACTGATCAAATCCACCAGCACCAACTGGCGATCGAGGTGCCGGAAGTGGCTGTCGACAAACGGCGATACCTGCTCATCCACATACGCCTGATACCGTTGGGCGAGCACCTTGTACACGCTGTCTTCCGGCAATGCGTTCAGTTCCGCCAACGGCTGGTGCGAAAGCGCCGGTAGCGGAAAAAATCCATATTCGTCATTGTCCAGCAGCGCCCGTCCCGGCTGCAGGTAACTCAATTTGCGCTCGCGGCGACAGTCGCGCAAAAACTGCCGATAGTTCTGCCACAGGCTATCCAGCTGACGTGGGTCCGCGGTCGCATCTGGCGCCAGGTCTCGAAGCTGCGCCAGTAATTCTGGCGCAATATCCGCTCTCGGCGCGCTGTCGAGAAGGTCTCGCTGATGCCGGCACCAGGTGGCGAAATCCATCCGCAGCAGTGGCAGGTCCATCAACCACTCGCCGGGATAATCGCGAAATTCCAGGATAAGCTTTTGACGATAATTCCGACCCAGCCTGCGCCCCTGGAGGTGGACGTGTAATTCCAGTGCCGATAGGTCACGGGTGGACTTTGGCCAGCGCGGTGGGTTGGCGGTGAGGGCGTCCAGGCATTGCGGGTACTCGAACAGCGGTAGTCCGGTATCCAGCGCCGGATGAAGCTCGGCGCCCAGCAGCCGGCCGTTTAACGCAGGGGCAAACCCCGGCAACTGGGCCCTGTCGGGGTGACTCAATTGATAGATAAGACTGGTGATTAGGGTAGATTTACCCGCACCACTCAGGCCGGTAATGCCGATACAGATCCGCTTGTCCAGCAGCCTCTCCGCGGCCCAGTGGGACTTATCGCGCGCCTCTTTGCGCAGCTGGCGCCACTGATCCCGCAGTTTCTGCAGGCGACCAGTTTCATGAGAAGCGCCTGTGGCTGATTCATCAATACCACTCAAGGCTGATCCCCCCAGGTTGAGGCTGTTCGAAACTGATCCCATCGAATTTGAGAAACTCTCAGCATGTATCTGTAATTAACCAATTCCGCTCCCTGACTCCGAACAAGATTTACCCACCACCGGATGAGACATACATTGAGACATACATAAAGTATTTCACCCTCAGGAGATGGCGCTAGATCGCGACCATTTCAACCCTGAAGTTTACACACTGGCGCTTTTCCGGGGCCCGCCACACTTCGCCACCCCAAAAAAAAGCGCGAACCGGAAAGGTTCGCGCTTTTTTGCGGCTTATACGTCTACCGGGCTTCAATCCACCAGCGCCACATCCCCAGAACCCATAACGGAGAAGGATTCACTGGCGGGACGCTTGAGCACGATATCGCCGGATCCCATCACTGCACCCCCGGCTTTGGTCGCGCTTAGGGTACGTCCCATGAAATCCCCGGAGCCCATCACCGTGACGTTCAGATTGGCCACTTTGCCGCCAATGGCCATATCACCGGAACCCTTGATCTGTGCGGAGAAATCTTCGCCGATAAAATTCTCCATTTTGATATCGCCAGAGCCGGTGATGTTCGCTGCACCATTCACCGCCAGCACCGTGGCCAGGAATATATCGCCAGAACCCGTCACACCTGTGCTCAGGGACTCTGCCGCCACTTTCTCCACGCGGATCAGGCCGGAACCAGTGACTCGCAAGTCGAGCTTTTCGCTCTCCAGGGTGTCCGCATGGGCATCACCAGAGCCCGTGACACGAATGGCGCTGACCACCGGAAGGGTTACGCGAAATTCCACATCAGGCTCTGTACTCACGGTCACCACACCCAGCAGGCTTTTGCTGTTGGCCTCTACCGAAAGCTCCAGAGTACCGGAATCGGCATCCACCTCCGCTTTGGCGTGGGTCAGGTCTTTTTCAACACCGTGGGCGGTCACCGAGAAAGTAGCGCCCTGCACCACCTTGAGGTCAGCGCCTCCCTTGAGGGCGATGGCCGTGAAACCATCCAGCGCAAATGACCGGCTGGCATCCTGCGCATGGGCAACGCCCGCCCCCAGTGTAAGAGCGAGCAAAAGAGATGAAAAAAACGACAATCTGGAGAACATGATCAGAATACCTGTTTATGTTAATTGCTACTGTGACGCCAGAAGCGCGGCATTTGGATGCAGCCACCACCTTTTTTTTAACGGATCAGCGGCCACAACTCACTCGGAGCTGCCCCGTGCTACCCCGCGTTCAGTCCGCACTATCCCGGTATCCCAGTGCAACCAGCGCTTCACGCAACTTGGCGGCCTCTGCCGCCAGCACCGCGGGCTCCGCGGGCTTTTGCAGGGAAAAATCCAGATCCGCAATCTCGTTGATGGGCACCAGGTGATAGTGCGTATGCGGCACCTCGATACCGGCCACCATTACCCCCACCCGCTTGGGCTGGTATACCTGCTTCTGGGCCTTGGCCACCTTGCTCGCCACGGCCATCAGGTGGGCGGAAGTGTCTGCCGGCACATCGTCCCAGTGGTTGATCTCCTCCACCGGAACCACCAGGCAATGCCCGGGCTTGATCGGCGCTATGGTCATAAAGGCCACAACGCGCTCGTCGCGCCACACGAAATGTCCTGGCAGGTCGCCGTTCATGATCTGGGTGAAAATACTCGCCATTGGATGCCTCACATAAGAGCTGGACAAACACCCTGGCCGTCCACCGGAGGCCGCGGGTAAAGAACCGGAAACCAACTAGTCTACCAGCGGCCGCAGAATCTGTACCAGTGAAGCAACAGACAACGCCCTATAGCACCAAATTAAACGCATTCTCAACAACCCGTGGAAGACTGTGACAATTTCACGCAGATTCGTTGGCAGGGGTATGTCCTTCCCGTAATCTTGCCGCCCATATCGCGACAGGCAGCCCCAAGCCCTCGCCGAAGACCGGTCTCACACCTCCGGACACTGCGGCGAACGTCAAGAATTGAGGCAAAACGGGCGCCGCCGCAACGCACTGATTTACCATCTCACAGGGGGATCTACCAATGCCGAGAGTTGTATCCAGCAGTACGCAAAAACTAGCGCAGATGCCGCTGGTCGATCATTCCGGCAGCGCCAGCCAGGGTATTCTGCAACAGCTCGGCGGCCGCCAGTTTGTCGATGACACCGTCGGCGAGTTCTACCAGGCCATTGGCAAGTATCTCGCGCCCCAGGATACCGAAGACCACGGCAAGCAGCGCAATCGCCAGGCACAGTTCCTGAACCACGCACTCTCCGCACAGCCAGAACCAATTCATAGCGCTCGCGCCAGTTTCCTGGCGCGCGGCCTGAACCCGGCACTGTTCGAAGCCCTGCTGGAATACCTTGAGGCGCGGCTGCTGGAACTGGGCTTTTCCCCCTGCTTCAGCCAGCAGCTGGTAACCACCGCCAGCGACCTGTACGACAGCTGCGAAGCGCCCCTGTCTATCGCCTGTTGAGGCACCGGGGCCCGTGCCAGCCCCCACTCCTGTCATCCGCCCCTGAGCCACCCCTCCCCTCCCACGGCTCAGCCGCGGGTAACCCGGCCCCGCGCCTTCGGTTGCGGGCGCTGGGGTCGCCCCATACAATGCACCCTCACACAGCCTTTAATCCCCGTTTGCTTTTCCTTCTGTAAGCGGTAAGCGCTACAACTCACTCTCAAGATACAAGAGACTGCTAATGAAAATTGCTAACCACAGTGTGGTGGAGATCAACTACACCCTGAAAGACGCCGAAGGTACCGTGATTGACTCCTCCGAGGGTGGTCAACCGCTGAAGTACCTCCAGGGTGTGGGCAACATCATCCCCGGGCTGGAGAAGGAAATGCTGGACAAAAGCGCCGGTGACAAATTCAACGTCGTGATTGCCCCGGAAGAAGCTTACGGCCCGCAAAATCCAGAGCTGATCCAGACCCTGCCCAGCAGCGCCTTTGGCGGTGTAGAGAAGCTGGAGGTTGGCATGGCCTTCCGCGCCCAGAGCACCGACGGCCAGCCGATCGAAGTGGAAGTTATCGATGTCGATGGTGACCAGGTAACCATTAATGGCAACCACCCGCTGGCGGGTGTCGAGCTGCACTTTGATATCGAAGTGGTTTCCGTGCGCGAAGCGACTCCGGAAGAAGTAGACCACGGTCACGTACACTAAGTACGCAGACCTGGTGGGGCGCCACCGGCGCCCCGCTCTCCCTCTCGGCCAATCCCAGCTCTGCGGCGCAATCGCCTTTTACCTTCTCGGGAGCCTTCTCGGGAAGCAGTTCCGGACATCACCCCATGCCTCTCTCCACGCCAGCCAGCAGCGACTCCACCTCTCCCCTCAGCGACGACTACCAGCAACGGTTTGGTGGCATTGCCAGGCTTTATGGTGTACAGGCGCTGTCAAAACTACACGCGGCTCATGTGGTCGTCATCGGTATTGGCGGGGTGGGCAGCTGGACTGCAGAGGCCCTGGCGCGCAGTGGTATCGGGAAATTGACACTCGTCGACCTGGACGACATTTGCATCACCAACACCAATCGCCAGATTCACGCACTGGCGGATACTGTTGGCGATATCAAGGTGTCGGTGATGGCGGAACGGTTGAAGGCGATCAATCCGGAAATTGTCGTGAACACCTGCGAAGACTTTATTGCCAGCGACAATTTTGCGGAAATTCTCGCACCCGAACGGGAGGCCATCGATGTTGTCATCGATGCGTTTGACAATGCGCGGGTAAAAGCCGCCCTGATTGCCTACTGCAAGGCGCGCAAAATCCGTTTGATTACCGTCGGCTCTGCCGGTGGTAAAAAGAACCCCGCGGGCATTACCTGCGCGGATCTGGGACGCACGGTCAGCGACCCAATGCTGGCGAAGGTGCGCCAGCACCTGTATCGCTTTCACAACTTCCAGAAATCCAGCAAACGGCAATTCGGGATCGATGCGATCTATTCCGCGGAGCCGATGGTTTACCCGCAGCCGGACGGCCAGGTATGCCAGCAGAAAGGCGCCATGCAAAACGGGGTAAAACTGGACTGCAGTGGCGGCTTTGGCGCGGCCACCATGGTGACGGGAACCTTTGGATTTGTGGCTGCATCACGGGCCATTGAGCGGATCTTGCGCTAAACCGGATACGGCGAAACAATCAAATCCTAGGCCCTAGTCCGCTAGCCCTAGCCTCAAGCCATCAAGGCAAACGCGCGCTCCAGCAGCGCACGAAAGCCGTTGCTGCGGGACTCGCTCAGTTGTTGCGCCAGCCCCAACTCCACAAACAGCGCTTCCACTTCCTCTTTATTTTGTGCCGCGAGATCTTTCCCGTTCAGCTGCGATAACAGCAGCGCACCCAGGCCTTTGACGATCCGGCTGTCACTGTCGAGGCCAAACCAGTGCTTACCGGCCTCACAGCGGTGCACCAGCCAGGCGCTAGATTCACAACCGCGCACCAGATTGGCGTCATTACGAATACTGGCTTTACTGGAGATCTGCTTGCCCCAGGCCATCAGGGTACGGTACCTGTCCTGCCAGTTCTGGCGGCTGCGCAGCAATTCCAGATCCAGCATCGAGAGGTCATCCACTACCCATTCCGACGCGCCAGATTCCGCCAGATTTTGGACTTCCAACGCAGCCGGAGCACTTCTGTCTTCGCGGTCGAGCTGCTGCACAAACTCTTCCACCGCAGCAACAAACTTGGCGACATCTTCCGCGTTATTGTACGCGGCCACCGAGGCCCGCAAGGTCGCGCTGTGACCGGCGGCGCGCATCAGCGGTTGCGCGCAGTGGTGCCCAACACGCACCGCAATATCCCGCCCATCCAACCACTGCATCAGATCGACTGCCGCACAGCGCGGATGGGTAAATGAGGCGATGCCGAGATTATTTTCCGCAATGCTCAGCAGGTTCAATTCAGGAATCTGCGACAAACCTGCATGTAAGTCTCGCAGCAGTTGTTGCTCATGAACGGCCATGGCCGTGCGATCCTGCGCGCTGAGAAACGCCATACAGGCGCCCAGTCCGGCGATCGCTGCCAGAGAGGAGGTTCCGGCTTCAAATTTGTGCGGAAGATCGGCGTAATGACTGGAGTAGAGATCCACATCTGCAATCATCTCACCGCCCCCCTGCCAGGGTGGCATCTGTTGCATTAATGCCTCGCGCCCGTATAAAAGCCCGACACCACTGGGGCCATAAAACTTGTGCGCTGAACAGACAAAAAAATCGCAGCCGATCGCCTGTACATCAATACGATCGTGCGCCGCCAACTGGGCACCATCCAGCACCCACACAAGATCCATGGAGGCAAGCGTATTACGCACTCGTTCCAGGTCCACCCGAAAACCGAGCGCATTCGACCCCGCGGTAACCGAGACAATTTTCGTGCGCTCATTCAACACTTCCGCCATGCGGTGGAACTGCGGGATACCGCGCTCGTCGGGCAAGTAGCGGATTTCCAGCCGGTAGCGTTCCGCCATCATTTGCCAGGGCACCAGATTCGCGTGGTGCTCGGCCGTCGTGAGCACAATTTCATCACCGGGCTGTAAGCCAGCGCAAAGACTGTTCGCCAGCAGGTTCAAGCCTTCGGTTGCCCCCCGGGTGAATATCACTTCCCGGGCACTGAGCGCGCCAAGAAATTCCGCTGCGGCGCTTCGGGTCTGCTCGACCATCGCCGTGGCCTTGCGGGCGAGACGGTGACTGGAGCGGTGCGTGTTCGCGTTACTGTGGCAATAAAAATCGGTAATCGCCTCAATAACACAGGCTGGTTTCTGTGTGGTCGCCGCGTTATCCAGATACACAAGGTCACGATTTTCCGCCTGACTAAACAGCGGAAATTGGGATTTGAATTTCTCTGGTGAAAATCGTTGGGGCGGGAAACTCACGGGCGATGACTCACAGGCAATGACTTACTGCAACAATGACGGAAAACAAAACTTCTGGTAACGGAAACACACACACCCCTCATATACCAAACAGCGCCCGGGCATTGTTACCAGTCTGAGCGATAACCGCCGCAGAAGTAATACCGCGCAAATCTGCCAGTGTGTCTGCCACTGCCGGCAAATATTCCGGACTATTGCGCTGCCCCTGGCGGCCCGCATGGGGCATATCGGGCGCATCGGATTCCAGCAGCAGGGATTCCAGCGGCATTGCCGCAAGCGCGGCACGGGTTTTGGCCGCACGGGGATAGGTGATGGTGCCACCCACCCCCAGATAAAAACCCAGTTTCCAGTATTCCTCGGCAATTTCCCGGCTGCCGCTAAAGGCATGGATCACACCACCGCACGGCAGGTAACACTGTTTCAACAGCCGGATGATTTCATTGTGCGCGCGCACGCAGTGAATAATCAGAGGCAATTTCAGCGCGGCGGCCGCCTCAATCTGGGCCTTAAACACCGGCAACTGCTCTGCCAGCGGTGTTTCAATATTGGCATCCAGGCCGCACTCACCCACCGCCACACAGCGATTGGCACCCGAGCGCTCCCGCCCTACCCGCTCGACAATGGCAGACGCCAGGCGCTCGGGCACAATGGCCAGATCTTTCACCCACCAGGGGTGGACACCCACTGCGCCATACCAGCCCGTCTGGGTGTTCACCAGCGCAAACAGATGTCGCCACTGGGGGATACTGACCCCCGGGATCACCATTCCCTGCACCCCCAACACCTCGCATCGTGCCCAAACCTGCTGGCGGTCAGCAGCAAAAGCATCGAAATCGAAATGACAGTGGCTGTCGATTAACGGCATAAAAGGGACGCAGTTGACGCGATGTATCCATCGAAACGGCCGCAGGAAAGCACAGTACTCTCCAAACCAGTAATTGAGGGGAATTTTAGGCCGAGTATCGCAGAATTGCGATGGGCGCCACTCGCTGACCAGCGAATGGCGAGGGTGAATAGCAGCGGGGAGAGAGCAGAACTGTCTGTGTGGAAAGCGCTCCGCGCAGAGAACACGCAGAGAACACGCGGAGAACGATGGGAAACCAGCCACTGCCCGTATGACCGCGGGCAGCACACTCGATTTAGTCAGCGCATCAATTGGCTTGGTTGGCCAGCTTGCGACCCTCTTCCAGCTCGACCTGGAAGTTTTTCACCATCTGCCGCAGGAACAGCCCCGGGGCCAGCTTGTAGAGATAGGCCCCCAACAGGCTCTTATCCCGGGGAAACAATCGCTCTTTCCCTGCCGCCAAAGCCTGCACAATCTTCCCCGCCATCCAGGCCGCACTGCGTACCTGCCCGATAGTGCTCTGGGCGTGCTGCGCGCGGCCGCCATCCCCCGAAAGGGCGTTGCTATCAATGTTGGTCGCCACAAAGCTCGGGTAAACCATCAATACCCTGACGCCCTGCTCGCGCACTTCTTCGCGAAAGGTTTCAAAATACTGGTGCAGTGCACTTTTAGCGGCGCAGTAACCCGCCCGGCCCAAAACCGGCATCCAGCCCGCCATAGAGCTGATATTGACCACGCAACCACCGGCCGCGCGCAACTGCGGCATCAATCCTTGCGCCAGCTCCACCGGCGCGTGGTAATCCACGGCCATGACACGGCGGATGACCGCTTTGTCGGTCTGCGTCGACAGGCTGCGGTGGGTGATACCCGCGTTATTCACCAGTAGATCCACCCGCGGGTAAAGCACCCGCAAGCGATCGCACAGTGCAGCAACGGACTGCTCACAGGAGAGATCGGCAAAAAAGATATCGGCATCAATATCCTGTGCCTCCAGCTCTCTCGCCCTTGCCGCCAGCGCCTCTTCATCGACGTCCACCAGGCCAAAGCGGATAGGTCCGCCACCCTGGTGCGATTTCACCAGCGCCTGCACCAGCGCCCAACCGAGTCCGCCGGCGGCACCAGTGACCACGAATACACGCACGCTATTCGCCGGGGGAGCCTGGCATTCAGATGGCACCGTCATACCTCCACTCCCGCCGAATCAGCGACCGACACCAATGGCAGCTCGGCCTGCAGCGGAGTACAGCGGGTCAAATCCACGTCGACACCCAGCGCTTCCCGCGCAAAAAAGGCGAAGGTTTCCGCAGACGTTTTCTGCGGTATGTAGCCCAGGTCTTCCTTGAGGCTGGTGTTTAACAGTACCGGGCGATACTGCAGGAACATCACCTGCGCCGGCTGCACATTCCCAAGGCGCAACTTGAAACTGATACCCAGCAACAACTTCAGTAACCACACCGGTGGCCGGAGGCGCGGCTTGCCCAGCAAGTGGGCGATTTGCGCCGGTGTCAGTGCGCCGTCGCCGGCCAGGTTGTATATGCCCGCCGCGCTGCGTACCACACCGAACTCAATCGCCCGGATGACATCCTGGTCCCAGATGAACACAAACGGTGAATTGTGGCCGCCGGGGTCGAGAATGGCTCGCCCGGAAAACAGCTCGCTGATTTTGCTGTTGGTCGTTGCACCGATAATGGAACAGGGCCGGAAGATCAATTGCTTCAGCTGGGGATGCTTGTGGCGGTATTCCGCCAGCATCTCCTCGACCAGGCGCTTGTGGTCGGAGTAGGCGAATTCCGGGTTGCCCCGCAACAGGTGGGTTTCCTCGAGCCAGGGTGCATTGTCGGCGTGGTAACCATAGGCGGCGCCACTGCTGGTCAGGGTCAGGTGCTCAACGCCCGCACTCACACAGGCATCCAGCAGGTTGCGGGTTCCCTCGACGTCGATGCGGTATTCACGCTCGCGGTCACGTCCCGGCGAAACGACAGACGCCAGGTGCACCACATGGGTAATCCGCTCGGCGCGCATCAGCTCCGCCAGCGCGGCATCACAGATGTCCATCACAAACAGCGGAAAGGCAACTTCCCGCTGCTGTATATCCACGCCGACAACCGACATCGCCTCGCTCAGCAACGCCCCCAGCTGGCTCCCCACGTAACCGGCTGCGCCGGTAATCAATACCCGTTTATCACTCATTACTACTGCTCTTATTATTTTGCACGCGCCCGCACTGTCCGCGGCACTGCGAATGTTCGCCTACTGCGATTTGGAAACGCCCGCGGCGGGGCTGGCCAGTGGCGCAATCGATTTGCGCTGGCTGAAGTTCCAGTAGCCCGCGAGGCAGAGCCCCGACACCAGGTGCCAAACGCCCCAGAAACCGGCGATCACCAGCATTTCACCGGCGCCCGGATAGAAGGTAAACAGAATCGCCAGGGCCAACCCCGAATTCTGGATCCCCACCTCCATGGTCACGGCGCGGCGATCCCCCTGGGGCAACCCCGTGGCGCGACTGGCAAGATCCCCAATCAGGAATGCCAGGGCATTGTGCGCAATCACCAGCACCAGCACCGAACCCGCGATCTGTACCGCGGTCTGCCAGTGCTTGCTAAAAGAGAGCACTACAAATAGCAGGAACACCAGTAGTGAGGCGGTACGGAAGTAGCGTTCACTGCCTTCGGCAAAGCGGGGAAAACGCGCTCCAACCAGCATCCCCAGCGCCATGGGCAGCGCCAGCACCAATACCACCATCAGCACCATATTTTCAGCCGGCAGGGCGATTGCCTGCAGGGCTTCACGGGTGTGGGGGTTGAGGCTGCCGTAGAGGGCGAAATTGAAGGGTGTCATCACCACCGCGGCAAGGCTGGAAATGGCGGTCATGCTGACGGATGTGGCCACATTGGCGCGGCCAATCCAGGTCATCACATTGGAAAAGGTCCCTCCGGGGCAGCAGGACACCAGAATCATGCCCAGAGCCAGGCCAGGACTGATATCCAGCGCCCAGGTGGCCAGGCAGGTGATGGCCGGCAGCAGCAGAAACTGTGCCACCAGGCCGGTGACCGGAGCCACCGGACGGCTCAGTACCCGGCGGAAATCCGCGGTGCGCAGCCCCAGGGATACCCCGAACATCATAAAAGCCAGAATTGCGTTCAGGGCGATCAGGGCAGCGGGCGACATCTGGAAACTGTCCAGGGAGCTGCTGAGAGAAGCAGTGACTACAGGGTTCAAATCGTTCATGGTCCTGGCGACCTCAAGGGGCCGCGGCGGCCGGATTGGCTGAAAAACGTTCAGTATCCGCAACCGAGTAGTCTTTCAGCAAGTCCCGAGTGTGACCGGTCAGTGCCTTCAGGTAGGTATCTTTGTGTACGTAATACGCCATGCGCTCAAGCTTCAGGTATTGCATGCCACCGTCGGCACGGCTGCCGGCCTCGGCGCGCTTGACCTGCTTGAGCTTGCGCGCGGATTCCGCACCGGCCGCCAGTTGCTTGATGTACAGGGCCACCATTTCCGCCTGGCGGTTACGCCCTTCCCATCCGAGACCCGCAGCCTCCACCATGCCCATCAGGAAGAGATTGTCGTATTCCGGGTGGAAGACGTTCAGGTACAGACGCGGCGCAAATTCGTCCCAGTTCAACTGGTCGCGATCAATAAACGGGTAGTGCAGCTTGTAACCGGTCGCCATCAGAATCAGGTCGTACTCGCCGCTGCTGCCATCGGTGAAGGTCACCCTGTGGCCGTCGACTTCCGAAATATCCTTGCGCGCCTTGATATCCCCATGACCGATATGGTGCAGGATCAGAGAGTTGATCACCGGATGGGATTCAAACATTTTGTAATCCGGCTTGGGCAGGCCGTACTGCTCCGGTGTCCCGAGCATGAACTTCGACAGGGCCGCACTGATACGCTGCTGGATAAAGCGCGGCAGCTTGACCTTGCCGCCCACAGCGTCGGTCGCCTTGCCGCCGATAAACTTTGGCAGGAAGTAATAGCCCCGGCGCAAGCTGATATCCACGCTGGCCGCACGGTGTGCCGCATCAACGGCGATATCCGCTCCACTGTTGCCACAGCCGACCAACAACACCCTTTTACCGTCAAAGATGGTCGGATCGCGGTAATCGGATGAGTGCAACAGCTCGCCGGCAAAATCCCCCGGCAGTTTCGGCATATTCGGATGGTGCAAAGTCCCGTTGGCGATCAGCAAGCCACCGAAGGTGCGGGTCTGTTCCTCTCCATTACAGCGAGTGGTAATCTGCCAGTCATCTCCTGACCGCTCACAGTGCAGCACCTCGGTGCCAAACTCGTAGTGACGGTAGAGGTCGAACTTCTGCGCGTAGGCCTGAAAGTATGCTTTCAGCTCACTGTGATGGGGGAAAAGTGCCACCTCGTCTGCCATGGGGAATTCGGCAAACTCGGTCATTTTTTTGGACGAGATCAGGTGCGCGGATTCGTACATGGTGCTGGTGGGACTGTCGATATCCCACAGGCCGCCCACATCGCTGTGGATCTCAAAGCCCACACAAGGGATTCCGTGCTTGCTCAGATTGCGTACACTGCACAGCCCCATGGGGCCGGCACCAATAACGGCGAAGGGTTTCATTATTCTTCTCCCAGTTCGAGTCTGCCGGTTGAGCAACAGTGACGTTAATCGCCGGCCGCAGTCAATCACACGGCGCTCCCGGATTAAAATCCCGTGACTCACTTGCCAATTCACGTTGGCGTTCAATATAACGTGACAACAGAAAGCACCGTCGTCATAATCGGGCAGTATCTGGTTAATTTCGGACAGCGATTTTGAACAAAGCCGACAGCAGAAGCGTCACTTTAAGCTATACCCGGGCAATTATAAGCGCTCTCGAGCGCCTGCAGCTCACACTCCCACCTGAGGCCAAGCAGCTCCTGACCTCCATTAACGAGGAGCAGCGGGTACCCATGCAGGTGCAGGAGGAGATTTGGCTGGCAGTCCAGGAGGCACACCCGGACCCCCTCCTCGGCATTCGCCTCGGCCAGGCGATGCAGGGCAGCCAGATGGGACTGGTGGGTTACCTGCTGATGACCCAGAAAAATCTCGGTGCAGCCCTCGAGCAATTGCTGATCTACCACCCGTTACTGGGGGAAGGTGGCCAGTTTGAAATGCGCCGCGGCAGCTTTTATGTAGAACTCTGTTACCGACCCAACTATCTGCGCTGCGCACGTTTGCGGGTGGAAACCGTGCTGTCGATCTGCCTGGCCCAGGCCCGCGCCATGACCGGCCGCGAATTCAACCCCCAGAGCGTACAGTTCGCCTACCCCACCCCCTCACTGGCGGTACAACAGCAGTACCAGCAATTATTACAGGCGCCGGTACAGTTCAACGCGGAAGCATCCGGTATCCGCCTGCGTCCGCAGGACCTGGAAATCCCCCTGGTCGCCGCCGACCGACAGGTAATGGCAAGACTGAAGCCGGAAGCCGACGCGCTCCTCAAGGCACTCACCAGCAAGAGCCTGCAGCTGCGGGTGGCGCATTTACTGCAACAGGAGCCACAGCTGAGCCGGGAACAGGTAGCAGAACAGCTGTGCATCAGCCCGCGACACCTGGGCCGCAAGCTACTGGAAGAAAACGCCAGTTTCCGCGCCATACAGGATGAGGTGCGCAGCCACTACGCCTGCCAGTGGTTGCGGGAAGGTGAGAAAACCAACGTGGATATCGCGGCGGCGCTGGGCTATTGCGATGAAAGCGCCTTCGGCAAAGCCTTCCGGCGCTGGACCGGCCTCTCCCCCAAGGCGTTTAAAAACCGCTGAGTCAACGCCTGGGGACAGGCCCGCCAGGAATCGCTGACCTAAAGTTAGGTGGTAGCGCCGGGGGAACACCCGGCAAGACCTGCCCACAGGAAGATTCCATGTCCGCGCCGCCCGACGCCAAACTGTCCCAGCAGTCCAAACAGGCCCCGGAGGCACAATCGCCAATAGTACTGGGGCTAGACCCTGCAGCCAGCTTTCCCCCGAACACACCGGCCCCAGACACCCCGGCCCCAGGCAGCCCGGCACCAGCGGTGTTACTGCCGCAAATGCTCAGCCGCCACGGCATCATTTGCGGTGCCACCGGCACCGGAAAAACCGTGACCCTGCGCTATCTGGTTGAACAATTGCGTGAGCGAGGCATCGCCACCCTGGTGACCGACCTCAAAGGTGACCTCAGCGGCCTCGGCGCGGCCGGCGGCGACAGCGACAAAGTGCAGCAGCGCCTGTCACTCTTTGGTCTGGACCAACACTATTACCGGGCCTTCCCTCTCAACCTCTGGGGCCACGGCGGCCTGCCCATGCGTACCACACCCAGTGAACTGGGGCCGGAATTGATCGGGCGTATGCTGCAATTGAATGCAAACCAGCAGGGACTGTTGCAGCTGCTATTTCACATCGCCGACCAGCAGGGATTACTGCTACTCGACTGGAAAGACCTGCTCGCGCTGATCAACTACGCCGACCTGAATCGCAAAGCGCTACTGCCGGAGTACGGCACCATCTCTCCCGCCAGCCTAGGGGCGATAAAGCGCAAGTTCCTGGCACTGCAGACCCAGGGCGCCGACACCCTCTTCGGAGAGCCGGCCCTGGATCTCAACGACCTGATCCAAAGCGATCACATTCACCTGCTGGACGCCAGTGATATGCAGCCCGCGGTGTACAGCATTCTGCTGCTCTGGCTGCTGGCAGAGCTCTACGAAAACCTGCCGGAAACCGGCGATAGCGCACTGCGTTTGGTTCTGTTTTTTGACGAGGCGCATTTGCTGTTTGACGACTTGCCGAAAACACTCCGCGGAGAAGTGGAACAAATCGTCAAGCTCATCCGCTCCAAGGGCGTGGGCATTTTTTTCATCACCCAGAATCCCCTGGATATTCCCGAGGACATACTGGCCCAGCTCGGCAACCGGATACAGCACGCCCTGCGCGCCTACACCCCCAACGAGCAGCGTGCAGTCAAGGCCGCCGCTAACAGCTTTCGCGCCAAGCCGCACATGGATACCGCGAAAATCATCGGTGAGTTAGGCGTCGGTGAAGCGCTGGTATCCTGCCTGGACGACAACGGCGTGCCGTCACCGGTAGCGCGAGTGCTAATCCACCCACCGGCCAGCCGGCTGTCACCGCTCAACGAGCGAGAACGGGCCGCGTTATTGAAAGCCTCACCACTGAAACCGAAATACGCCCAGAAACTGGATCGGGAATCGGCCTATGAACAGTTGCAGCAACGCCGCGCACAGCTGGAAAAGGCCGGGAAATCCGTAGAGAAGGAAAACCGCCCCGCCAAGAAAGCAACGACGCCGCCAGGTGCATTGGAGAAATCGTTTAACCGGATGGCCACCAGCTTCGGGCGTCAGGTGGGACGAGAGCTGATGCGGGGGTTGATGGGCGCCCTCACCGGGCGCAAACGCTAGCCGTGACGACGAAAAAACTGCGTTAAATTTGGCACCGCCGGAGGCTGGGACTTCCGTAGCTGGGCGTAGCGACGCATTGCGTGCGCCGCCAGCCCAGACAGCAGAGATGAGCACCCAGAACAGGGCTTCTTCTCGATCGCGTGTGTTAGCGGGCTACTGTAGCCTGCTCTTGCGTGCGGGCCTGTTGCAGCGCAGCCAGGTCCTGCAGCCACAAAATATCCGCTACCGCCACGCGCTGGCCGGTAACACGGGCCAGGGCGCTGGTGACCTGATCCAGTTTCTGCGCATCGGACTCATTTGCGTCAAAGCCCTGCTCACCGGTTACCGCCTCCAGGGGCAGCTCAATCCAGGCCTGGCCGTTCTGGTCGATCACCGGCTTGCCGTCTCTTTCCGGCGCGTCCACCGCGGTCAGGTGGCGATCAATGGCTGAGCTACCACCGGCAGGCAGGTAAATGGTGCCGTTAGTGAAGTCCACCGCAAAGGCCACTATACCGGGCAGAATACCGAACAACAGGCCGGCACCGTCCAGAATCACCACCACCGGATCCACCCGGCCACCAGACTGCCCTTTGCGCTCGGGGTAAAGGAAATAGCCACAGGCCGTCAGGTTCAACAGCAGGGTCAACAGGCAGGAAGCGGCAATACCGCGTTTGATGGATGATTTCATAATTTTTATTCCTCAGGTATTCCGATAGATGGCGGCAAGAATACCCGATTTGCCATCAGCGCCGAAAGTGGCGCCAATTGTATCTTTGTGCACCAGGTCGCAGGCTTTGCCGAATATCGCCGGTATTCTCACTGTGATCTGGCGAAGCAGCCCCCGGCCAGCCATAACCTCCGCGCAATCCCGGGTGATTTTCATCCACCACTGCACAAGAGGAAATCAAGTTGGGGCCCAACGGAGAAACAATCATGCCTTCTTTCCTGCGCTTCAGTGCCCTGGTTCTTATTTTGGGGCAGGCCGTGCTGTTAGCCTCCTGCGCCGCTCCCGGTCAGACCCGCGATGAACAGCGTCAGCACATCCAACAGACCGAACGCCAGGTGCTTGACGAGCTCTACCGCCTTAAGCCAGACCTGCGCAGCGATCTCGCCCGCGCTCCGGGGTATGCCGTATTCAGCAACGTCAACGTCAACCTGTTGTTTGCCAGCGCTTCCACTGGCTACGGGGTCGCAGTCGGCAAGTCCGGTGAACGCACCTATATGAAAATGGGTGAAGTGGGTGTCGGCCTCGGGCTCGGGGTGAAGGACTTCCGCGCTCTGTTTGTTTTCGATTCTCCCGAAGTAATGAACCGTTTTGTGGAACACGGCTGGTCTTTCGGCGGCCATGCGGATGCCGCCGCCAAGGCACAGGACAAAGGTGTTGCCGTTGGCGGTGAAGTAGTGGCAGATGGCATGCGTGTCTACCAGCTGACAGAAAGCGGCGTCGCACTGCAGGCCACCCTCAAAGGTACCAAGTACTGGAAAGATGGTGAGCTGAACTTTGATTGAACCGCTGAGTGAACTGCGGATTGAACCGCGGATTCAGCCACCACCAATCGCACCCAGGCACGCATTGGCACTACCTGTATAAACTGTCTAAAAGGTAATCGTTTTTACGCCAAGTTTCTGTTTTGGACCCGGCCTCAGCAAATGCCTGCCTAAACTTTAAACAGCACCTGCTGAGGAATGTCAGGGAGCAGTAAAACGTTTCTGTTGGTGCAGTAGTGGAAAGCACCGCGCAGCGACCGGGGCAGTGAGAAGTCGTCATTGGTCAGACGCCAGAAATTTTAGGGAGCAGTAGTCTCAGCAGGTGCCGCCATGGAATGGCAGAGGCGCGGCGTTCGTATGAGCGTCGCGCCTTTTTAATTTCCGACATGTTATTTCCTGCTTTTTCTGGCTGTCACCCTGCCGGATAAACACACCCACAAATACAGCGCCACCAATCTTCTCACAACGCACAGCGTCAAAATTTTGTTCTCATAAAGTCGCAACCAGCAGTGATTTCCTTCAAGCTGTCGTGGACTATCCTGTTTTTTTGACTCGAAGCTGTATCCTAAAGCCAGCACAAACGTCACTGATTTCAACGTTAACCACTTTCTCAATCACTTCCGCCCAAGATTACTGTGGAGCTCACGCATGCACATCAGCAGCGCCTTTGACAGCGGCAACATCAAAGTCATCAATAAAAACAGCAGCCCAATCGAACTGGCCATCCGAATCGACAACCAGTCGGACTTTTACCAGTGGTTCCACTTTCGCCTCGAAGGTGAAGTAGGCAAATCCTATCCGCTGCGAATTGCCAACGCTGGCAAGGCCGCCTATCCGGAAGGCTGGGAAAACTACCGGGTTTGCGCTTCCTACGACCGCCACAATTGGTTCCGCATCGATGCCGAATATGACGGCAAGGTACTCGATTTTACCGTTGAGCTGGATCAGCCAGGCATCTACCTCGCATACTTTGCGCCCTACTCCTGGGAGCGCCACCTGGACCTGCTGGCCTGGGCCCAATCCGACGAGCGGGTAGCGGTTGAGACCCTGGGGCAGACCCTGGACGGGCGCGATATGACCCTCCTCACCATCGGCAACCCGAAAATGGCCAAGCGCAAGGTATGGATGATTGCCCGCCAGCACCCCGGGGAATCCATGGCGGAGTGGTTTGTTGAAGGCTTTCTGGAAACCCTGCTGGAAGAATCCAACCCCAACGCGCTCAGCCTGTTGCAAGACACGGTATTTTACGTAGTGCCGAACATGAACCCCGACGGCAGTGTACGAGGCCACCTGCGCACCAACGCCGCTGGCGCCAACCTGAACCGGGAGTGGCAATCGCCCAGCATGGAACGCAGCCCGGAGGTCTACCTGGTACGGGAACGTATGCTCGCTACCGGCGGCGATATGTTCCTCGATATTCACGGCGACGAAGCCCTGCCCTTCAATTTTGTCGCCGCCTGTGAAGGCATTCCCGGCTACGACGAGAAACATGCTGCACTGGAAAACACCTTCAAGCAGGCGTTTGAAAAAGTCAGCCCGGACTTCCAGACCGAGCACGGCTACCCGCTGGACAAACCCGGCGAAGCCAATATGACGGTGGGAACCAACTGGTGTGGCCATCAGTTCCGCACCCTGGCCCTCACACTCGAAATGCCATTCAAGGATAACGACCAGCTGCCAGACCCGGTTGAAGGGTGGTCACCGGCACGCTGCCGCCAGCTTGCGCGGGACATGCTGTTCCCGATCCGTGAAACCCTCAGCGTGATGAATAAGGCAGATTAACGCACGCAGCGCTGACGCACTGAAATCAACCAACACATATAAAACCAACAAAAGGAAACCCCATGCACCTGCCAACCCATTGGCGAAGACTGGCGCTACCGCTGGCCTTTTCCGGACTGGCCGCCATCAGCGGCTGCAGCAAAGACAGCAACACCCAGGCTCCTGCCACCGCCACTCCGGTGGAGCAGTCCAGTGAACGAGAAGCGCCGGCGGCAAAAGACATGCCGACCGCCGAGGTGATCAACAAGCCCACCCTGAGCGACGCGGAACAAACCGAAGTGGCAGAGATGGCGAAAGATCTGCACAGCCACATCGCGGTACTGGCCTCCGACAAATTCCAGGGCCGCGCCCCCGCCACCGAGGGTGAGGAACTGACGGTCAATTACCTGGCCGACGAATTCAAGAAACTCGGCCTGCAGCCAGGCGCGACCGACGACCAGGGCCAGCCCAGCTGGTTCCAGCAGGTGCCGGTGGTCGAGATGCAGATCGAAAGCACCCCGCTGGAGATCAAGGGCGAGAACTTCGACAAATCCCTGCAGCCGCTGACCGACATGGTGGCGTTTACCCAGCATCAGATCCCCGAGAGCCAGCTGAAAGACAGCCCTCTGGTTTTTGTGGGTTACGGTATTGTCGCCCCTGAAAACGACTGGAACGATTACGCGGGCCTGAATATGCAAGGCAAGACCGCGGTTATCCTGGTGAACGATCCCGGTTACGCCACCCAGGACAAGAACCTGTTCAATGGCAACGCCATGACCTACTACGGCCGCTGGAGCTACAAGTTCGAAGAAGCCGCGCGCCAGGGTGCGGAAGGCGCCATCATCATCCACGAAACCGGCGCCGCTGGTTATCCCTGGGAAGTGGTCAGTGGCAGCTGGTCCGGCGCCCAGATCAGCCTCGCGGCGGACGACAAGAATGCCGACCGGGTTGCGGTTGAGTCCTGGATTACCGGCGATGCCGCCAAGGCACTGTTTTCCGCCGCTGGCCTGGACCTGACCCAGGAAATGAACGCCGCCAAGCAGAAAGGCTTCCAACCCAAGCCGCTTAACCTGACAGCCAGCATTGACCTGAAAAGCAAGGTGCGCACCTCCAACTCCCGCAATGTGGTGGCCAAGGTGCCCGGCAGCAAATATCCCGACGAAGCCGTGATCTACACCGCGCACTGGGATCACCTCGGTGTAAACGATAACGCCGAAGGCCAGGACCACGTGTTTAACGGCGCCGTCGATAACGCCACCGGCACTGCCGGCCTGTTGGCCATGGCACGCCAGGTCGCCAAGCTGCCCCAGGCCCCCGAGCGCTCCATGGTGTTCGTTGCGGTAACCGCCGAAGAATCCGGTCTGCTGGGCTCCAAATACTACGCGGAAAAACCGGTAGTCCCCCTGGAGAAAACCGTAGCCGGTATCAACTTCGATGCCATGGGCGTGCTCGGCCCCATGCGCGATGTGATTGTGGTGGGCTACGGCAACAGTGAGCTCGAGAAAATGCTGGAAGCCGCTGCGGCCAAACAGGGACGTTACCTGGCACCGGAAGACCACCCGGAGCGCGGTTACTTCTACCGCTCAGATCACTTCAGCCTGGCCAAGAAAGGCGTGCCCATGCTGTATTTTGACTCCGGCACCGACAGCTTCGAACACGGCCGCGAGTGGGCACAAAAGAAAGGTGAGGAATATACTGCCCACGCCTATCACAAGCCCGGTGACGAGTATGACCCCCAGTGGAACCTGGAGGGGGCTGCGCTGGACCTGGCCTTGGGCCTGGATCTCGGCCTGGCGCTCGCCAACAGCCGCGACTGGCCCAACTGGTACCAGGGTAACGAGTTCCGCGCGATTCGCGACAAAAGCGCAAACACTCGCAAGTAACTCCCTACCCGCACACAAAAAAGCCCGGAATTTCCGGGCTTTTTTGTGTATTCCAGACAGACTACCTACTTCGCCGGCTCCCGTCGTTCTTTTTTCGCCACCAGCCAATAGGTCACCCCCAGAGACAGGGTGACGACGCCGATGCCGAGAATGTACATGACGTCGATATCGTCCAGATCCATCACAATCACTTTCCGCGCAATTGCCATCAGTGCCGTAGCCAGCACCAACTGCACCGGTATGACATTGGTCCCCAGGTACAGCCGGATATTCACGAAAATCTCGATCGCAATCAGTACCAGCATAAAGGCACCGAACACATCAAAGAGGTCATTGTGATCCAGCAAGAAAACCGGTGGCGTGGATAAGCGCTGGTACATCACCAACACCACATCCGCTACAGCCCACAAAATGACCAGCGCCATCAGGATTGCCAGCACTCGCACCGAACTTCTGATAGCCACATGCAGCATGCGGACCAGAGGATCCTCGTGCTCCTTTGGCAGCTCGTCGTGTATCAGCTCATGGGGATTGTGTTTTTCGTCCATATCGCGCCTCTGATTAACTCAGTTACTTATAGCGCAATCAGAGCCGTTGCGAGCAGGCACAAAAAAGCCCGCTAGTTGCGGGCTTTTTCTTATCAGGCCGGTGTGGCCTCGACTTTCTTCAGTTCCTCGTCGCGCAATTCGCGGCGGAGAATTTTGCCAACGTTGGTTTTTGGCAGATCCTCGCGGAATTCGATATTTTTAGGCACCTTGTAGGCCGTCATATTCTCGCGACAGTAGCTCACCACTTCTTCTGCAGTAAGAGAGTCGTCGGCTTTCACCACAAACAGCTTCACGGTCTCGCCACTGCGTTCATCGGGAATGCCGACGGCCGCAGCCTCGGTTACTTTCGGGTGGGCGCTGACGATGTCTTCGATTTCGTTCGGGTAAACATTGAAGCCGGAAACGATGATCATGTCTTTCTTACGATCGACAATTTTGATGTAGCCGTCATCCTGGATCACTGCCATATCGCCGGTTTTCAGCCAGCCTTCGGAATCGATGGTATCGGCAGTGGCTTCCGGGCGCTCCCAGTAACCTTTCATTACCTGCGGGCCGCGAACACACAACTCACCCGGGGTATTGTTCGGCAAGTCGTTGCCATTCTCATCGGTAACCTTGACCTCGGTACCGGGTACCGCAATACCGACGGTGCCAAGTTGAACCGCATCGGCGGGGTTGAAAGAGACAACCGGGGAGGTTTCCGTCATGCCGTAACCTTCGGTCACGACGCAGCCGGTCATCTGCTCCCACTTTTCAGCCGTTGCACGAGTCAACGCCATGCCGCCGGAACAGGTAGTGTGCAGTTTGCTGAAATCGAGATCGGCAAAACCCGGCGTGCGCATCAGGCCATTAAACAGAGTGTTAAGCCCCACAAAACCGGTGAAGCGCTTGCCCTTCAGGGATTTCACGAAACCCGGCATATCCCGCGGATTGGGAATCAGCAGCGAGTGGTTACCGGTGGTGAGTAAGCACATGCAGTGAATGGTAAAGGCGTAAATATGGTAGAGCGGCAGAGGCGAAATATAGTACTCCTCGCCTTCCTTCATGGAATCACCCAGCGCTTCACGCACCTGCTCCATGTTCGCGACCAGATTGCGGTTGGTCAGCATTGCACCTTTGGCGACGCCGGTTGTACCACCGGTGTACTGGAGTACCGCGATATCTTCCGGTGAACGCTGTACATCCTGGTGCGATTTGGCAGCGCCCGCAGACAAGGCCTCGCGGAAATCAACGCGATTGGCGAAGCTGAATTCCGGCACCATTTTCTTGATGTATTTGGCAACGCTGTTAATCAGCAGGCGTTTGACCGGCGGGTGTAAATCGGCAATTTCAGAAACAATAACCTGCTCTACGCTGGTCTCGGGAATGACTGCCGATGCGGTATCCGCAATGTTCGCCAGCACCACCAGTGCCTTGGCGCCGGAGTCATTCAGCTGGTGCTTGAGCTCCCGCTGTGTGTACAGCGGATTGGTGTTGACGACTGTCAGACCTGCGCGCAGCGCACCGAAGACGACAACCGGGTACTGCAGCACATTTGGCAATTGCACCGCGATGCGGTCACCGGGCTTCAGATTGGTATTGTTCTGGAGATAGGAGGCGAAGTTGGCGCTGAGTCGGTCGATATCACCAAGGCTCAGAGTATGCCCCAGGCAGGTAAATGCCGGCCGGTCTGCGTATTTGGCCGTGGCACTGGTAAACACGTCGAGAATACTGCGATCGATGTCCAACTTATTTCTCCCAATCTGTTGTTTTTGTGGTGATGTCCGCCAGCGCGACCAACACCTGATACCCGGGATTATCGTTCAAGTTACAGACTGAAGATACGCTTCCAGCGCCAGAAGCACGGATGTACGGGTTAAGCGCGCCAGACAAACCTGAATTCCAGGTAGTACAGCGCTGCACACCAGTCACCTACAAGCAGGCGCTAGCAGCACGCAGGACTAACCCGCGTCACATCTTCATGTCCGTATATAGTTGAAATCCCCTGGCTCAGGCATTGCGGACAGACAATTATTGTAAGTTTTGTTAGTTATCCGATGAATAGTAGCGAATTAGGCAAATAACCCGCCTGAATTTTAGTAGCCGATTCCGATCCGTAGCTCCCAGCCCCGCAGGTCATTGGACCATTGATCCGGTAGCGCTTCTATTCTGCCGGAGGTAATCGGCTTGTCATTTCGAAGCCGTGAATTTTGAAAGCTTAAATTTTGCGAGCGTCAAACTTGGCAAGCTTCGATTTTTGAAAGTTTCAATGGGCGGCAAAGAGGTCCGCCAGCGCCGCTGCCAACTCCCGGTTACCGGTGTAGCGAATATCTCCGAGGAGGAACGCGTGCCTCGCGCTCAATTCGCCATCGATAATGTCGTTCAAGGTTTTGTACGACATCTCCAGTTCCAGGTCAGGCGCCTCAGTGAGCCCCATCGCCTGCACCGCCTCAACGGCCGCTGCGGTGCCGCAAGAAGCGACTGAGCCGCCGGTGCGCGGGCTTACCTGCAGGTAAAAATCGCTGCCATCCGGCAATCGAAACTGTACCCGAGTGGTACTGGGCAAACAAGTTAGCCGCTGCAGCCGATCAAGGATTTGCGCCGGTAATTGCATCGGAGCTCCGCTGTTGCTTAGAGCCGGATTCCACCGCCGTTGGTGGACTCCAGATTCAAAAACACCGCCACTGTTGCCAGTGGCGGTGTCTTGCTGACATCAAGTTCAGAATACGAAGTGTTCCGCATCCAGACTCATGAGGTTGTCGGCGCCGCTCAGCATGGTGCTGGCGTGTGTTGCGGTACGCGGCAGAATGCGGTCGAAGTAGAAACGCGCGGTCGCAATTTTGGCGCGGTAGAAGTCTTCTTCACTGGTACCCGCTGCAAGTTGCTCGTTGGCCACTTTGGCAGCCAGCGCCCACAGGTATGCCTGAACGGCGTAACCGGAATACATCAGGTAATCCACGGAAGCCGCGCCGACTTCGTCGGGGTTTTCCATGGCTTTCACACCGACGTTCATGGTCAGCTCGCCCCACTGCTTGTTGATTTCCTGCAGCTTGCTAACGAAAGGTGCCAGTGCTTCATTGTCCACTTCCGCCTGACAGAACTTGTGCACGGTTTTGGTGAACTTGCGCAGCAGTTCGCCCTGGCTCATCAGTACTTTACGGCCCAGCAGATCCAGCGCCTGAATACCAGTGGTACCTTCGTAGATGGTGGAGATACGGGCGTCGCGCACGTTCTGTTCCATGCCCCACTCGGCGATGTAACCGTGACCACCAAAACACTGCATACCCAGGTTGGCAGATTCATAACCGGTTTCGGTCAGGAATGCCTTGGCAATCGGCGTCAGGAACGCCAGCAGGTCGTCGGCGTCTTTGCGCTCTTCGTCAGAACCTACCTGGGTGCGATCCACTTGCTGTGCACACAGCATCACCAGCATACGGCCGCCCTCGGCAAATGCCTTCTGGGTCAACAGCATACGGCGCACATCCGGGTGCACGATGATCGGGTCGGCCGCGCCTTCCGGATTTTTGGGGCCGCTCAGGGAGCGCATCTGCAGGCGGTCCTTGGCATAGGCCAGGGACTTCTGGAAGCCCGCTTCCGCGTGTGCCACGCCCTGCAGCGCCGTACCCAAACGCGCGGTGTTCATAAAGGTGAACATGCAGTTCAGACCTTTGTTCGGCGGGCCGATCAGGTAACCCTTGGCGCCGTCGAAATTCAGCACAGCGGTGGCGTTGCCATGGATACCCATTTTGTGTTCCAGAGAGCCACAGCTCACACCGTTGCGCTCACCCACGGAGCCATCCGCGGTGGGCAGGAACTTGGGTACGATAAACAGGGAGATGCCCTTGGTGCCCGCAGGGGCATCCGGCAGGCGGGCGAGAACGATATGGACGATATTTTCCGCCATGTCGTGTTCACCGGCGGAAATGAAAATTTTGGTACCGGAGATGGCGTAAGACCCGTCATCATTGGGCTCAGCCTTGGTGCGCAGGATACCCAGGTCGGTACCACAGTGCGGCTCGGTCAGGCACATGGTGCCGGTCCAGCTACCCTCGACCAGCTTGGTCAGGTAGGTGTGTTTTTGCTCGTCAGTACCGTGGGCTTCCAGGGTGTTCATGGCGCCATGGGACAGGCCAGGGTACATGCCCCAGGACCAGTTGGCGGTGCCCACCATCTCACTCAGAATGGTGCCGAGAGACGGCGGCAGACCCTGGCCACCGTGATCCACATTGTGCGCCAGAGACGGCCAGCCAGCTTCCACGAACTGCTGATAGGCTTCCTTGAAGCCTTCCGGAGTGGTGACCTCACCGTCATTCCAGGTACAGCCCTGCTGATCACCGATCTGATTCAGGGGGGCAAGTACGTTCTCACAGAACTTGGCGCCCTCTTCCAGAATAGCGTCCACTACGTCCGGACTGGCATCTTCATAGCCCAGAGTCGCGTAGTGCTGATCCCAACCCAACATTTCGCGCATGGCAAAGCGCATGTCGCGCAGCGGAATTTTGATCTCGCTCATTCTGTGTACCCTCTTTCGCAATTTGTACTTTGTGGATCGGGTTTGTTATGCCCGAGAGTCTCAGCCAGGGGGCAACAGCTGCCACGCAAACCTGTGACTCAACTTTTGGTTTTATTCATATTAGTTCCAATTCCCCAATAGCCACTATGGCGAAAAGTGCCCAAAGCACTAACAAAATCCGGCGGCGCCGGATAGAAATTGGCAACAGAACGAATTCAAAAACGAATATAAGGACAGGGTCACACAAACAGAAAAATGGGACGCTGACTGACTGATGATTCAGTCAAATGGGCATGACCAGTTGGACATAAAAATGCGGTGCGACGCGAGAGGCAATGGGCCCCGCCGCACCAGATACATGTATTTTAATGTATGTTAGGAAGGCGCTAGAGACCAACTGAAGTGGAACGCGGGCTCTTGCGGTATTCACCCGGCGTGACCCCGGTCCACTTTTTAAAAGCGCGGAAAAACGCGCTAGCCTCATCAAACCCTAACATCTCTGCAATCTGCGTATTGGAGAGGTCGGGGCAGCTCAGGTAGTGAAACGCCGCTTCCATCCGGCACTCGTCTTTAAGCTTCTGGTAAGAAGTATTTTCCTGCTGTAATTTTCGGCGCAGGGTTGTCACCGACATATTCAAGCGCTCGGCAACCGCCTCTGCGGCGGGCATGGACTCGCTCACATCCCGGTTCAGAATGGTTTTCACCTTGGTCTTGATGCTGTTGGCATTTCCGTCACTGATTACCAGGTGGTAAGGCGCAGTGCGGATAAAATCTTCCACTGTCTGGGGGCTCTGGACGATCGGGTAATCCAGGTAGCGCCCCTCGTACTCCAGCGCATTGGCCGGTTGATCGAACAGCAACTCTCCGGCCTCACTTTGTGCCAGAGCCGCAAACTCTTCCGGGCAGGGAAACGAAAAATGCAATTTGGCCAGGGGGATTTCCCGCCCAACCAGCCAGCAATAGAAACGATGCCACACCGCCAGGGTGGTGCGAATCACTCCCGGAGTAGTCTCTGCAATAAGCTGTTCGAACTCGCCCGGTGCCAGAGAGCTGATCCCCTGGATCACCACCTTGTCGCGTTCGCCCTGCGGCTGCAGAATCGGCTTGACCCTGAATCCGCGACAGATTTCCATAAACTCTGCGCTGAGGGTGATGGCCTGACGAACCGTTGCGCAGTTGACTACCGTCAAGCACAGCAGGCGAAACGACCCGGAACGCACCCGCCCGCCACTGAGCATGCCGAACCACTCGTCCTGGGATAGCCACATTACCCGCTGGTAGAGTCGCCCGTATTTGACCGCAGAAAACGCCGCAGTATCTTCAAGGTCCTGCTCTGAAATATCCACCGATGCCAGCAGTTCGCCGCGGTCGCAGCCGTGCTGGGCGGCCTCGTCCAGCAAGCGCTGAACATAGGCAATGGGGATGCGGATATCATCGTTGTCGCGGTCCATTACAACTCTTTTACTTATCTTTGCGATTACGCAGCCAATTGATCAATGCACCGAATCCAAATGCAACAGCGACAATCACTGCCAGAAACACCAGCATCAACACCAGATAACTGAGTACATCTGCGACCGGCAGATCCCAGCTCCAGATCGCCGCCGCAATAAAAGCGACGCAGGCAAGCACACTGGTGACGAATGAACGACGGCGTTTTATGGCCATAACTACAACACTTTTGCTAACGAATGGACGGCTGGTCGACGATTTACGGCAACACTACCCTTAATACTATAGAAATCGGTGGGCGCTCACGGTATCCGGCCCAGATGGCGCCGAATCGTGCAGCATAGGCCCACCGCTGTCAACGAACCCACTGTTCAGGAAACAGGCGCGGGGCGTAAGGGAGATGAGTCTTATGGGTGAACGTAAACATATGCTGCGAAGGGAAGACAGGAGCACGTTGCGCAAACTGGCAATGTGGGTGGAGTGCATGATGCTGATTGCGGGCTCGGTCCTGCTGGGCATTCTGTTACTGAGCTAATCCCGCTTCCGCCGCACCGGTGCACGCCCTGCACCTTCACATCCTGCGTTGCCTCACACCCTGTGTTCCCTTACACCCTACGCGCCTTCACTCCTTGCCCTGAATACCGCCGCGGCTCAACTGTGCCGGATCCAGCAGTTGCTCCAGCTCCTGCAGCGAAAGATCGGTCAGCTCGACCGCCACCTCCAGTACCGGCCGGCCACTGGCATAAGCCGTTTTGGCAATTTCTGCGGCCTTGCTGTAACCGATGACCGGATTGAGTGCGGTAACCAGAATCGGATTGCGCCCCAACATTTCGCGCATGCGCGCCTCGTTTACGGTAAATCCGGTGATGGCCTTATCGGCGAGGTTACGTGCCGCGGCTGCCAGAATCTGGATACTTTCCAACAGGCTGAATGCAATCACCGGCAACATGACATTGAGCTGAAAATTACCACTCTGCCCAGCCACGCTAATCGTGGTGTCATTTCCCATCACCTTGGCCGCCACCATGGCAACGGATTCCGCGATTACCGGGTTGACCTTGCCCGGCATGATACTGCTACCGGGCTGTAATGAGGGCAGCGCTATCTCTCCGAACCCCGCCAGGGGTCCGCTGTTCATCCAGCGCAGGTCGTTGGCAATTTTCATCAGCGCCACCGCTAACGTTTTCAACTGCCCGGAAACCTCGACCGCGGTGTCCTGGCTGGCGATCGCCGTAAACAGGTTATCCGCCGGGCGCAGGGAAACCCCGCAGTTATTGCTCAGCTTGCGCGCGAACAGGGATGCAAATTCACCCTCGGCATTGAGCCCCGTGCCTACCGCTGTCCCGCCTTGGGCCAGCTGCGACAGGCGTGGCAAGCAGTCTTCAATACGCTCACTGCAGTGTTCGATCTGCACTGCCCAGGCCAACAATTCCTGCTCCAGGGTAATGGGTACCGCGTCCATCAAGTGGGTGCGCCCGGTCTTGACCACGCCGGATACCGCAGCCGCCTTCTCGCGAATCACCAGAATCAAATGTGCCAGTGCCGGCAGCAACCGGTTCTGTATACCCAATTGGGCGGAAAGGTGGATGGCAGTGGGGATCACATCGTTACTGCTCTGGCACATGTTGACGTGATCGTTGGCACTGATCGCGAGCCCCCCCTGCTCTGCCGCCAGGTGCGCCAGCACCTCGTTCACATTCATATTGGTGCTGGTACCGGAGCCGGTCTGGAATACATCCACCGGAAACTGTGTGCGGTAGTCCTGCCCGGTCAACTGGTCGCAGGCAGCCACAATGGCCTGCGACCGCTCGGCGTCGAGCAGCCCCAGGCAGCGGTTGGTCTCGGCTGCTGCCTTTTTGATCGCAACCACCGCGCGCAAAAAACTTTCAGGCAGGATGTAATTACTTACAGGGAAATTTTCGACCGCACGCTGCGTCTGGGCACCATAGAAAGCGCTAACGGGCACCTGAACTTCACCCAGGCTGTCTTTTTCGGTACGAAAGCTTTCTGCCGGTGAGGGGGGATGGCTATCCGAGGGCGTCCCGGGCGATTTTTCAGGCATAGGCAAATCCTGTCGGTCAACAGACGGGGTGGGGAATTGCTATCAGCGCAAGGGTAACGTGTGCCAGGCGGAATTGGCAGGGGCGCCGTATGAACGGCGATTCAGATACTGACGCGCCCTTCCTGGGTCCACTCGCAGCGTACCTGCATGTCGCCGCAGCCGGGTTCGTGATAGAGACCGGCCGCTTCCCAGTTGAAAGAGTGTGTCCCGGAGAGTTCGGTCTCCAGGTGTACGGTGGCAGACACCCAGTACATGCTGCGCAGCAGCTCTTCGAATTTTTCGATCCAGTGATTCCATTCATATTCCACGGCGCGATAGGAAGCACCGAAATGGATCACATCGGTCTGGTACTGGGATTGCTTCACCTTAATGGTGGGAATGGAGAACATGTCGCGGCACAAAAAGGGCCACTCGTCGGCACTCGGCAGGGCGAGAACAGCTTCGCGATTAACCCGGCGGCGGTCGCTGCCGCCGGTGAGGCTGTTACTGTCTTTGATACAACCGTAAACAATGGATTCCTGATCGCCCTGAATCACTCTGCGCTAACCCCTACGCTAATCCCGCAGCACCATGAGTGCTGTCAGCGGGCCAATTCGAAAATTATTCCGCCAACTGTAACGGCGCGACCGGGAGAATTCTACTGCCAGATGCCGCCAAATTTTCGACCCGATCGCATTTCAGACAGAGCGATTAAATTTCGACACCCTGCTCGCGCAGCATCGCAATTAACCCCTCTTCATCCAGCACCGGCAAATTCAGATCCCGCGCCTTGTTCAATTTTGAACCAGCGCCTGGCCCCGCCACCACCGTATGGGTATTGGCAGAAACACTGCCTGCCACCTTGGCCCCGAGCCGCTGCAGGTAATCCTTGGCCTCGCTGCGCGAGAGTGTCTCCAGCTTACCGGTCAGCACCCAGGTCTGGCCCGCCAGTGGCTGCGAGCCCGCCTCCTGCACCTCTGCATCCCAGTGCACACCGGCCTGTTTGAGCGCCTCAATTTCTTCCAGGTTGTGCGGCTGCTCAAAAAACTCCGCGACATAGTGGGCAACCACCGGACCCACATCGTCCACCTGCTGCAGCGCCTCGACATCTGCTTGCATCAACTGCTCAAGGTCCCCGAAGTGCCGCGCCAGATTGCGCGCAGTGGCCTCCCCCACTTCACGAATTCCAAGGGCATACAGGAACTTGGGCAGGGTGGTGGCTTTGCTTTTCTTGAGCGCATCCAGAAGGTTCTGCGCCGATTTTTCGCCCATCCGCTCCAGCGCCACCAGCGGCGCCAATGACAGGTGATAGAGCCCGGACACGGAATTGAGCAATCCTTCATCCACCAGTTGCTCGACAATCTTGTCGCCAAGCCCGTCGATATCCATGGCCTTGCGGGAGGCAAAATGCTTGATCGCCTGCTTGCGCTGGGCGCTGCAAATCAGCCCGCCACTACAGCGGGCCACCGCCTCACCCGGTGTAGCTTCGACCGGCGAATCACACACCGGGCAGTGGTCGGGAAACACAATTTCCCGCGCATCCGCCGGGCGGCGGCTCTCCACCACTGAAACCACCTGGGGAATCACGTCACCGGCGCGGCGGATGATCACCGTGTCGCCAACCCGCACGCCCAGACGCTCGATTTCATCCCGGTTGTGCAGAGTCGCGTTGGATACGGTCACACCGCCCACAAATACTGGCTGCAATCGCGCGACCGGCGTTACTGCACCGGTGCGCCCCACCTGGAACTCCACATCCAGCAACTGGGTCATTTCTTCCTGAGCGGGAAACTTGTACGCGGTTGCCCAGCGCGGCGCGCGGGCAACAAACCCGAGACGTTTCTGCAGCGGTATGCTGTTGACCTTGAAAACAATGCCGTCAATGTCGTAGGGCAACTGTGCGCGCTTGTCGCCCAGTCTACGGTAGTAATCGATACAGCCTTGAATATCCTCGGCCACGGCCATTTCGCTGTTAATCCGAAAACCCCAGCGGTTTAATTGTTCAAGAATATCCGAGTGGCGCTCGGGCAGGTCACCCCCCTCCACCAGCCCCACACTATAGGTACAGAGCTCCAGCGGACGCTGTGCGGTAATGCGGGAATCCAGCTGCCGCAGACTCCCGGCTGCGGCATTGCGCGGGTTTACAAATCCCTTTTCTCCCGCCGCGCGCGCTTTTTCGTTCAGAGCCGCAAAGCCCGCCTTGGGCATATAAATTTCGCCGCGCACTTCCAGCACTGCTGGCACGTCGTCCGCCAGCAGCTTCAATGGCACCGAATAAATGGTGCGCACATTCTGCGTGATATCTTCACCCACGGTGCCGTCACCGCGGGTGGCCGCCCGCTCCAGTACACCGTTGCGGTACAACAGGCTGACCGCGATACCATCGAGCTTGGGCTCACAGGCGTATTCCACCGGTGCCTGGTTGTTCAGGCGGTCGCGGATACGGCGGTCGAAATCCTCGATTTCCTCATCGTTAAAGGCATTGTCCAGCGACAGCATCGGCATTTCATGACGTATCTGGGTAAACGCCGCCAGGGGCTCCGCGCCGACCCGCTGCGTGGGGGAGTCACCGCTGATAAGTTGCGGGAACTCCTGCTCCAGCGCCTGCAGCTCACGCAGACAGCGGTCATATTCAGCGTCTGGCAGTTCCGGCGCATCCAGAACGTAATACTGGTAATTCGCACGGTTGAGAATATCGTGCAGTTCCAGAGCACGCTTGTGTGTTTCCGGGGGAAGTGTATTTGTCATTTTTTATCCGCAAAAATGGGGAATTCTTGCCACAGGAAAGGAGGTCATGCTCTACGAAAGCATGAATCTAGGAGCCTGAGCGCAGGCTCCTACGATGGTTCCGGGGATTTCAGGCCTGGGCTTTGGCCAACGCTTTTCGGCGCTGGAATTCCATAACCCGCTGGCGATAGTGCTCCGCTGTCTGCGCGGTAAACACGCTGCGGTTTTCATCCTTGAGCTCGCCACCCAACTGCTCGGAGACCGTCCGCGCGGTGGTTAGCAGGGTATCGAAAGCCTTGAGCGCCTCCACTTCCGCCGGCAGCGCCAGGAACAGGCTGACGCCCGGCGTGGTGAAATCTTCCATGTCTGACATGTCAAAGGTGCCCGGCACGACGATATTCGCCAAGCTGAACAGCACCGGGCCTTCTCCAGCCTCGCCGCAGTGGTAGTGAAAGATGTTCATGTCACCAAAGCGCAGTCCACTGGAAAGCAGTACCCGCAAAAGATCATTGCCCTCAAAGTAATCGCCCTTGGGGGCCATGATATTCAGGATCAACACTTCTTCCACCGGGCGTTCGCTGCGCGCGTCACTGCCGCGCTTGCCGTTGCGACCGCTGTTGCGACCCTTGGCTGGCGCATCCTGTGGTGTCCGGGAGTCCTGTGCCGGGCCTTTCTTCAGCTCGGGGAACTTCAGTTCCGGCAATTTGATCTCGGCACTGGCCCAACCGGGTTTCAGCGCGCGCGCTTTTTCTGCCGCTGCAGCGACCACGCCAGCTTTCCCACCGGCTTCGTCCGCCGCCTCCCGCCACTGCTCACTGTCGTCCTGCGCGGACACTCGTTGCAGCGACTCCAGGCTAACGGACTCATCGAGGGAAGGCTCGCGCCGGTCCGCCAGTATGGGCTCATCGGCGAGACCAGCCATTGGGTCAGGGTTGCGTGTTTCCGCAGACGCGGTCGCTACCGCAGACGCTTCCGCTGGTGGCCATTCATCGGCAGGCTCTACTTCGGTGTCCGCGACCGAATCCATCAGCATCGGCACCTGCTCTTCCAGGTTGAGGGAAACCTGTTCCGGCACAGAAGCCTGAGCCGGTTTCACCGGAGCCGCTTTGCCCACTGGGGCATCAACCGGGTCCGTGTCCCTGCGTTCTGGCTTGCTGCCGGCCAGCGGCTTGCGGGAAGAGTGGAAATTCTGCTGTACCTGGCGGTTTACCTGGCTGGCATCCTCGGGTTTGCGGCGCTGTACCACGCGCACGGTACCCGGCAATTCCGCGGCGATCTGACGGCGCTTTTCGGCCTCTTCCGGATCGATCAGCTCGAGTTCGCTATCTGTCAGCAACGATGGCTTTTTTTCGACGGTGAAGGATGCACTCGCTTGAGGGGCCGCGGTACTTTCATGGCCGACAGTAGAAACGGCAGCAGCTGGCTGCTGTGGCTTTCTCACGGCCTGCTCCGGCGGCTCTATGGAGCGCGGCCTCGAGAGAATACCGTCATCGTAATCGTCACCCATATCCCGACGCATGGAACGAGACAGGTTGCGGGACACTTTCATCGTGTCCCGGTGCTTGAGATAGGCACGGCGTGCGCCATCCAGCACCACTGCAAACAGCACCAGTGCCAGCAAATTGATCAGCCAATTGTCCATGTGTGCTCCCCTCTCCCTACGCCCACATCCATTGAACCCGTGCACTCACATTCCGCGGGTTGTATATCACCGGGATCTTCCGATCAACACAACTCGGTGCGCTTTTCACAACACTCATCACGCAGACGCCAGCTCCGCAGCCTCTTCCACGTCCACCGATACCAGGCGCGACACCCCCGGCTCGTGCATGGTTACCCCGAGCAACTGATCGGCCATCTCCATGGCAATCTTGTTGTGGGTAATGTAAATAAACTGCACATGCGCCGACATCTCTTTCACCATGCGCGCGTAACGCCCGACGTTGGCGTCATCCAGAGGTGCATCTACCTCATCCAGCATACAGAAGGGCGCCGGATTCAGGCGGAAGATGGAAAATACCAGCGCAATCGCGGTCAGTGCCTTTTCCCCACCGGACAGCAGGTGAATGGTACTGTTTCGCTTGCCCGGTGGACGCGCCATGATCGCGATGCCGGTATCCAGCAGATCATCGCCGGTCAATTCCAGATACGCGTGACCACCACCGAAGACTTTCGGGAACAGTTCCTGCAGCCCGCTGTTGACCTGATCAAAGGTCTCCTTGAAGCGGGTGCGGGTTTCCTTATCAATGCGACGAATGGCGTTTTCCAGCGTTTCCAGCGCATCGGTCAAGTCACCGTGCTGGCGATCCAGGTAATGCTTGCGCTCGGACTCCTGCTTGTATTCGTCGATGGCCGCCAGGTTGATGGGGCCAAGGCGAGAGATACGCGCCGCCACCAGCTCGATGTCCTGCTGTACTGCTTCGATGGTCAACTCTTCCGGGAGTTCCTCCAGCAGGGTATCCACATCGTGGTCGGACTCGTGCAACTGTTCAACCAGGCCACCGCGCTGGGTTTCCAGGGTCTGGGCCACCAGGCGCTGCTGCTCCAGCTGGGCACGCACGCCCTGGAGTGCAGACTCGGCTTTCTGGCGCTCCTGCTCCTGATTGCGCAGGCCACTTTCCACTTCCTCGAGCTTCTTGCGCGCTTCGGAAAGTTCGTTTTCTACTTCAATCCGCTGGCCCAGCTTCTCTTCCAGGTCACCCTGGTAATCCTGGGATGGGTCCTGAGCCTCTTCCATTTGCAGTAGCAGCTGTTCGCGGCGTTCGGACAGACGCTCCACCTGCTCCCGCAATACCTGCAGAGTGCGCTCAAGCGAGACCTTCTGGGTGCGCACAGACTGCTCGCGCATGGCCAGTTCGTGGGCGCGGTCTTTGTCTTCGCGGGCGCGCTGGCGGGCGGCGTCGAGGGTTTCCCGCAACTCTTCGCGACGCGCCAACAGGGATTCACGGCGATCGGTATCGTCGCTCATGGCCTCCAGGGCCTCTTGCAGCACTATACGCGCTTCGGAAATGGACTCCGCTTCCGCGTCTTTCTGCTCCCGTACTTCGGCGATTTCCTGCTCGATACGGTTGCGGCGCTCGTCCATCTGTTCCTGACGGGCGCGCTGGGCAGAAAGCTGACTGCGCAAATCACCAGTGCGGCGGTTTAACTGCTCTGCATTGTTGCGTGCCTGCTCAATCCCGGATTCCAGTTCGCTGGCGCGGATACGCAGTTGTTCGCGCTGCTCGCTCAGTTCCTCGATACGTGCTTCACACACCGCCAGGGATTGCTCAAGGTCTTCCAGCTCCTGTTTGCGCGCCAGAACCCCGGACTCGGCATCGGTGCCACGGCTGACCCGCAGCCAGTTGGGGCCCAACCAGAGGCCATCGCGGGTCACTATGGACTCGCCGCCCTTTAATTGACTGCGCAGCGCCAGCGCACTGGTGAGATCTTGCGCGGTGTAGATACCGTCAATCAGGCCAATCAGGGACGCCGGCCCCTGCACCACATCCGCCAGTTTCGGCAGACTGCCAGCAGCGGCCGCCGCTACACTCTGGCCATCCACGAACACGGCCTGGCCACCCTTGAGGCTTGCCAGGGATTCGCTCAATGACTCAAGCTGATCGATGCATACCGCCTGCAGCTGGGCACCGAGCACGGTCTCCACCGCAGATTCCCAGCCTGGCTGGGCACTGATCTGCTCCGCCAGACGCGGGCGATCCTGTAAATTCTGCTGTTCCAGCCAGCTGGCAACGGACTTGCCCTGCCCCATGGCCGCCTGCTGCAACGCTTCCAGAGAGGCCTGGCGGCCGCGGCTGGTTTGCAGCTGCAGACGCTCTTTATCCAGGTCCGAGGCAATTTCGCTTTCGCGACGGCGCAACTCTGACTGCTGTTCCGTCTGCTCGGAAATAGACTCGCGCAGCTCCGCCAGCTGCATTTCCAGCTCGGCCAATTCTTCGTTTTGCTGCTCCAGCTCGCTGTCGTCACCATTACAGGCAAGACTCTCGCGCTCACTCTGCAGTTTACTGATACGGTCTTGCAGGCGCTGGGTAGAGGTTTCCAGGTGCTGGATCCGAGACTGCTCCACTTCCGCCTTCTGGCGAGAACCGGAGGCCCCCTGGTTGAACTGGTCCCACTCGTTCTGCCATTCGCGCATCAGGTCTTCGGCGGTCAACAGGCTCTGGGCAGACTCTTCTTCCGCCGCCTGCACCATTTCCAGATCCGGTACGATCACTTCCAGCTCGGCATCGAACTCCACCGCCTTTTCCTGGTCGGCCGCCAGCAGCGACTGGGACTCGCTGTACTCCTGCTCGGTGCGAGAAAGGTCCGTCTGCAATTGGGCGTTCCGCTCACGGGCGTGGGAAATGCTCTGCTCCAGGCGCGCAATATCAGCGCCTACCGAGTAGAAGCGCCCCTGCACTTCGTTGAAAGCGTCGGACAGGTCGTGATAGGCCACGCGCCGTTCTTCAATGCCGGTATCGCAGCTCACCTGGCGAGTCACCAGCTCTTCTACGGTCAGCTCCAGCTCGCCAATTTGCTGCTGCTTCGCTTTGGCCTGATCGTCAAGATCGCGGTATTTGAGCGCCTGCAGGTGCGCCTTATGAGTGCGTTCCTCTTCCTTGAAACGGCTGTACTTTTCCGCCGCCGCCGACTGTCGCTCCAGACGCGACAATTGGCGATCCAGCTCGTCGCGAATATCGGTGAGGCGCTCCAGGTTCTCATGGGTCCGGCGCATGCGGTTTTCGGTATCCCGGCGGCGCTCTTTGTATTTGGAGATACCCGCCGCTTCTTCAATAAAGACCCGCAGCTCTTCGGGCTTGGCCTCAATCAGCTTGGAAATCATGCCCTGCTCGATGATGGCGTAGCTGCGCGGGCCGAGACCGGTTCCGAGGAACAGATCGGTCACATCCCGACGGCGACACTTCTCACCATTCAGGTAATAAATATTCTGCCCGTCGCGGGTCACTTTGCGCTTGATGGAGATTTCACTGAATGCAGCGTATTCGCCCGTGAGCTTGCCGGCGGAGTTATCGAACACCAGCTCAATGGAAGCCTGACCCACCGGTTTACGGCCACTGGAACCATTGAAAATAACGTCGGTCATGGAGTCGCCGCGCAGATTCTTGGCCGACGACTCACCCATCACCCAGCGCACGGCGTCAATGGTATTCGACTTACCACAACCGTTAGGGCCGACCACGGCGCTGAGGTTGGAGGGGAAGTAGACGGTGGTCGGGTCCACAAAGGACTTGAACCCGGCCAGCTTGATGCACTTCAAACGCATGGTCTTGAAACTCGGTAATACCCGGCGCCCGTACAGCCAACATTCACGGCCGCCGAACGCTCTTCGTTGTAGTCATTAGGATTAGATCGCGACAAAACTGTACTGACGCTAGTACGGACTCTGCCAGCCACCCGGGGCGAACTGGCCAAAAGACCGCCAAATCGCCGTTTTATCTTTGCAAACCGCCGATTGTACATGGCTGCGGGCGCGGTTTCAGCGCTATTTTTGACCGGGCAGGACCATTCGCAGGACCATTCAAGGGCGCTAACCGGGTCACCCGATAGCGCTCAGCAGATACCCGGGCTTACCCGACGCCGATCCGGCCGGCCGTACGCGCCGGCGGCTTCTTGAGCACCGGAACCCGGTCTGGCAACCGGGAAGGGAAAGAGCCCCGCAAAGCGGGGATATTGGCCAGTATTTCGTTAAATTTTCTGGTCAATGGCAATATGTAGCGGCTTGGACCAGTCACTGCGCGGCAAAGCTTTCACCTCTCCCTGCCAATCCCCAGGTGCCGGCCGGGCATTGCCGCTTACCGCGAGACGCGCCACCACCTGCACCTCATCTACCGTCTTGAGGCTGCGCCCGGGCATCATCGCCCGGGACTCATCCAGCACCACCTCCGCCGGAAGATCCGCCGCACTCATGCGCACAATGGCAAGGGGCATAGGGCTTTCTGCGGTGCGCGCATAGATGAAAACCGGGGTGTCGGGAGCAGCCTGAACGGTGCTCGCGAGGGTGACTTTGACCGAGATACGGTTTTCGCCAGCGCCACCTTCCGCAGCGCCCTGCCCGGCGGTTCCAGCCACCTTCACAGAGTCAGCCGCCGGTGCCGGCGCAGCGCCGACAACTGCTTCCGAGGCCGACTCCGCGCCACCGGCGTCCGCCAGCGCTTTTTCCGCGCGGGCTACACCAGCAGACAGGGCTTGTGCGGCATTGGAGCCAGGCGACATCTGCGACAGGGCACGCTGCCAGTGTGCTTTCGCCGCTGCGTAGTCCTTCTGCTCAAAAGCCGCGATCCCGGCCAGCCCCAGTGCAGTACTGTTGTTGGGCTGAGCCTCCAGCACCAGGCTGACTTCTTTAAGTACCTCAGGTGTCACCTGGGAGCCGCTGGCAAAGAACAGCGCCTGAGCCAACTCTGCACGAATATTCGATGCCTGGGGCTCGTGCGCAACGATGTAACGGTATTCCGCGACCGCGCCCTTGATGTCATTACTGACCAAAAGGCGCTGGGCAAGTACATAGCGACTGGAGAGGTCTTCCGGGTGCGTCTCGGCTCTATCTCGCAAATGCTGGGTAATCCGCGCCTCGGCCACCATATCGGTCTCGCCCGCCTGGCTGGCGACGATATCCCGGTAAAGCGCCAGGTCATTGTGCGCGCCCCAGGTGAAATACAGGCCTACCGCCGCGAAAGGCAACAGAAACGCCAGACCGAACAGCAGCCCGCGACCGCCGCTATGCTGCTTACGCAAACGGTAACCTTCGCCCTCTTCCGCGAGTAACTTGCGTGCAAGCTCCGCCTTTAACGACTGGTATTGCGCATCGCCAATAGCACCAGTGGCTAGCGAGGTGTCCAGCTCTGCCAGGTGCTCTTTGAACAACGCCGCCTGCGCAGATACCTCTGGATTGTGATCCGGACCAGGGAGCCCCCTGCCCTGGCGAAACATCGGCCAGGCAATAAAAAAGGCCAGAGGCAGCAGCAATAGCGCCAACATCAACCAGAGATCAATCATTGTTCTTGCTTCCACTCTCTATTCCGTTCGCTATTCCGCTCTCTATCTCGCGGTGCCCACTGCCGTCCAGTAACTGCGCCAAGCGCCGCTGCTCTTCAGGGCTCAAGGTATCCGTTTCGTCACCCTGGCGCCCGCCACGACCATTGCGTGAACGCACCACAATAACAATCAGGGTGAGCAAGCCAAGGGCCGCAAACACACCTGGTGCCAGCCACAGTGCCAGAGTGTTGCGCTGAAGCGGCGGCCGATACAGTACAAAATCACCATAGCGCGCCACCATGTATTCATTGACTTCCTGATCGCTGAAGCCCTCCTCCAGCAGGCGGCGGATCTCCCGTCGCAAATCCGTCGCCACCATGGAATCTGAGCCGGCAAGATTCTGGTTCTGACATTTAGGGCAACGCATTTCCTCAATCAGTACCTGATAGCGCGCCTGCAACTCCGGGGTGGATAGCTGCTCGATTTCAACCGAGGCCAGACTGAGAGAAGCCTTGGTGACCAGGAGGATGAACAAGGTCAACGCAGTGGCCAGGGGCATATATGTGATTTTTTTCGGCACAGGTTTTCTCCGGCGGACAGTGTGGCCGTTTGGAAATTGATCCGATTATAGCAGCGCCACGACAGCCCTACACCCGTTGTGAATACTGGCTCCTGCCCACTTGGTACAGCCCCCGCATCCGCCGCACAAACCGCTTAACTCTTTGAATCTCAAAAAAATTTTCAGAAAGCGTTGACGCCCCAAAAAAAATCATTACTATACGCAGCTCCTGACGCGGGGTGGTTAGCTCAGTTGGGAGAGCGGCGGCCTTACAAGCCGTAGGTCACAGGTTCGACCCCTGTACCACCCACCACTTCCCTTTCATCTGCTTGGCAGATTTTTCAAAGGGAAAACAGGAATGCGGACCGGTAGTTCAGTTGGTTAGAATGCCGGCCTGTCACGCCGGAGGTCGCGGGTTCGAGTCCCGTCCGGTCCGCCATTTATCTCTGTAAGTCGTTGATTTACTTAGATTTTTTACAAAGGGCTTTGCCCAGTATCAAATCTGTATACCTTCGATTGCAGTACATCAAAACCGCCGACAGGGGCGGTTTTTTTGTGCCTGAAATTTTTTTGCCGATTCAGCGCCCAAATCTGCCCAAATCCGACTTTTGGGCGGGAGTTTGGGGGTAGTGGCGATTGCCTTCCCGAGCAATGTTCACTGGTGGCGGTACTGGCTTGCCGTCTTTGTGGCCAATCGGGGTCTGCTTAATCTCTGCCATGGTCACTGTCCTATTGGGGTGGCTTTCGCTATTCCCTGCGCGGGCCGACTCTGCCGTCTGTCTTCTCCTGTCAGCCATACCCGATCTATCCGGCAGTACGGGCCAACAATCTCCCCTCTATAAAAGGTAGGCTTCCGGGGCGGCCTGAGTTTGTACCTGTGGCTGTCATCGGGCCGCTGTAAGGGTACGGCTTCCTCCCCGGGTCTCCATGCTCTCCCGAAGCCGCTGGCATTGTCCGGGGTCCACTCCTCCAATCCGTCACTCACAACGCCACCACTCGGTAAGTGCCATCGGCGGTTACTCTGGGGGTCTGGTCGCCAATCACGCGCAGCGCAGTCGGCACGCCATCCAATCCCCAAAACCATGCGCCGGCGGGTACGGTCTGGCCGGTGGCGTTATAGAGGCCGGTGGCGGGATCTGGTTGCCCGGGGGGAATGTCGGCGCTGGCCTGTATGAATCGCGTTTGAACGCCTTGCACCAATATGGCGTCTTCCGGGGCACTCTGCCCGATACCGATATGCTGGCCGAACAGATTTTCAAAATATATCTGGCGCCACCATCCCGCGGTGAGTTCCTGCGGCAAGTTATAGCTCCCGGTGTGCACGCCATCGGCGTTCGAGTTGGAGCCGCCCGGGTTCACGCCATCGGTCAGGTCTGCCAGCGTTGGATTCGCCAGCTCTGACATTCGCGGGGTGAGCCGCGGTTCTGCCGGGAGGTTTGAGGGTCTGTTCTTCGCCATCAGTGTAAGTCCTTGCCGGGGCGGCACCTGTGGCGGTATCTCTCTGCACCGGCTGAGAATAGATCGACAAACTTGTCCCGGGCGGCGTCCACGGTGTCGGGGTTCCAATTGGTGCTTTCCAATACTTGCGCAATCACGGCGGGCAAAGAGAAAGCAAAATCATCAAAATCTAAGTCATGCCCCTCTTCAAAATGCTCGCGATAACCACCGACCACTCTGGTAAGGATCTGCTCTACCTGTTCAATATCCATTTTCACTGGCGGTTTCCTCTGAGTGCGTCGGCCATCATTTGCTGCCTAGAAGCTGTTGGATTCTCAGAAAGCGCATTGTGCAAAATGTTGGCTGAGGGCGCGGCGGTCACGGCTGCGAATTCTGGCAGGCGCGTTCTGAGCCATTCCTTTTGCGAGTCGCGCAACGTGGATTTATTGATTGCCTTATTCAGTGCATCAAGGTCGACGTCGCCAAGGCGTTGCATGGTGAGTCTTGCCAGCTCTTCTTTTGCTTCATCATCCAAACCCGCACCCATAAGCCGTTTAAACAGGCCAATGGCTACGCCGGTAGCTCCGCCTTCGATACCGGGAAGGTCGACGCCTTCTTGTCGTTTAAACTCGGCTAGACGACGGGCAGTAGCGGAATTGGCGAGAATATTTGTGGTGGAATAAATATTAGATTCCACCTCCACCTTTTTCATAAATTGGTCAAATGATTCTTTGTCAGGGAATGCACGTTGCATCCTCTCTCGAATCAAACCGGAATTCAGGCGCTTGGTTGCATCGCCTGAAGTGCTGGCCTGCATCAACTTATCCCGAATAGCGCGACCGGCTCCTATACGAAACATTTCCTTTTCAGCGTTACCCATACCCTTTAACACTTCGTCCATGTAATCCGCGTCTTCCCTAAGAATACGGCGGCCCATTTCGGCGGCGTCGATCATGGCGGAATGATTGGCGAATATGTCACGGGCCTCTTTGTATACGGGAACCTGTTCATCGAGTTCTGATACTAGATCCTGCTTTAAGCGGATAAGGTCACGCGCTCTACCTTTTTCGCCAGAATTTAACGCACGGCCTATCTGGTCATCTAAATCCTGCTTGGCCAAATCAAACAAACGCATGTGGGAAATTTGATCTCCTGCAATACGCTGGTTTGCGGCTATCGTCTCGGCACTCTTGAGCGCGCTTTGTACTGCCGGTGCCCGCATAAGAGAATCGAGTTTTTCCGTGCGTTGTAGTGGCTGTTGGTAGGCTTGCTGATAGAGCGGGCCGGCAGTGTTTGAACGCTGCTTGCCCAATTTATCGACCGTTTGTTGAATGCTGACATTTTCGGGAATACCTAAGTTTTCTGTAAGGTCGCCAATCAGTCGCGGCTGTTGTCCCGCATTGCGTTTCAACAAAAGCGCTTCGGCTTGGTTGGCGATATTTGGGTTGTCGCCTTTCTGAATTACTCCCTCAAGAGAATTGCGCGCAGAAGTGGATACATCGGCAAGTACGGCGTTCGGTCCCATTTCGCGCAGCGCTCGCGCTAACATTCCCTGTTTAGTTCCCTCTGTGGCCAAACCGCGGGCCAGAAATTTCTCGGCGTTACGCTGCGGGGAGGCCAGTAAATTTTTGTTGATCCACTCTAACGCTGGGACGCCAGCCTTACCGGCAACTTTCCCGGCTACGCCTGCAACTGGTGCGGCTGCTGCGCCGAATGCTGCGCCCTCTAAGCCGCCTTGTAGGCGTTCGCCTTGCTGGGACGTGCCTGCGCCGTAAACGCCACCCTCTGCGGCACCGGTTGCCGTAGCGGCCAGCGCTCTAGCCAATGGGCTGCGACCGGCCATGGTTGCGCCAGACTTTGCCAAACCCGCTCCGCCTGTAGCGAGGCCGCCGGCCAGTTCCGCGGTAGTTGAAAGCACCGGATTCTTTTCCGCAAATTGGCGTTGCTCCTGATCGAATCCCTTTTGAATATCAGAATACGATTCGTCAACAAAAGGCGCGGTGATACCTGCGGCAATTTCATCAGATAGGCCGAATGTTAGCCCCTGCAATCCGCTGCGAACTGCCCCAACTGGCTTCTGTAACATTGGGGCGTTATCGCGCAAGTAGGTGCCGGCTTCGGGGTTTAACTGCTCGTCTATTTGGTTGAGCTTTGCCTTTCGGTGTTGCGCATAGTCTGGGTGCGTTACCAGTTCACGCCGAAAAAAATTGGCGTCATCCATGTCGCCCGCATCGAGCGCAGCCTTCAATAGTTTTTCGAGCCTTTGTAATTCCGCCATGGTTATAGCCCATATTTTTTGGCGCGCTCTTCCAATGACTTGCCGCCGGTGGATTGTTGCGGAGAGTTCATGCCTAGTTTTGATTTCACAATGGCATCAATATTCTGAAGTTTTGCGACGGCGGCTGAGGGTTGATCGGCGCGGGTTGGTAGCATGGCCATTAACCGCTGTTGATCGTCGTTTGTGAATACGCCTTCGCCTGCACTTCTAAACAGGTCTTTCAAAATCGGCGCCATTGCAGAAAGTGCGCCCTCTGCAATCTGGGCCTTTGCTGTAAACGCCGGGAAGTTTCCCGCAATTGGACCTTGCGCAGTTTCAGCGAGCGCGCCCTTCAATCCGCTGATAGCGGTGTTGTAGGTATTGAAAGCCTGTGTTTGTTGTTTCTGCTTCGCGGCTAAATCTCGGTCGCGCTTGGCGGAGTCAATAGCGAGCGCTTTTTCTACTGCGGAATCCAAGTCTCGCTTTCTCTTCTCCTCGGGTGTCTCTTCCGGTCTTGCCGTACTGCCATCGGTTTCGCCGGTCCAAGTGTCGAAGGTGCCGACATTGCGGTCATACTTATAGCGGCCTTGGCTTGATTGCGGTTTTTGTCGAAGCTGCAAACCGAGTTTTGCAATATCCCCCTCGCTGATCTGGCCGCCTAATTGCTTCGCTTGCGCCTCTAGGTTTTTCATTCTCTGAATTCCTGAGCTTCGCTGCGCAATATTGGCTATCGCTTGCGCTATCGTTGGCGACGTTGCCGACATTCCGCGCCCTTGTACGCCGGAGAGCTGGGCATTTGCATCGCTCTGCGCTTGGTCATACTTTCCCTGTACCAATCCCATTTCCTGTTTTGCGCGGGCGCCACCTGCGAGGGCGTCGAACAGTTCCGGGGGAATGCCGAATTGGTTGTCTAAAAGCTGGTTCTTAGGACTAGCCATTGAGCGCCTCCTTTTCGTGGTAATCGAAGGCGCGGGCCACGTCTGCAAGCCGGCTCGGTTCTTCTTCACCCTTGTCATTGAATTGGGTGTGGTTCAGGTAGGAATCGTGGATTTCCTCAGAAACTGGAATCTCGTGATTGTGCTCCATGTATGAATCGGCAACCTGAGCTTTCCGCACGGATTTATCGTCGGGCTGCCACTCTTCAAACTCGGGGTCATCTTTGCGGTTTTCGGCTTCACGTTTCAGCATTAACAACCGCATTCCGTGCTGCTCCCACACGTCCACCTGTTCGGGGGTGGCTTTGTAGCTTTCGAGCGCGGCCTGATATTCTTCCTCGGATCTGCTGCGCTTGATCTGCTCCAAGTGGTCTAATTCTTTAACGCGTTTTTCAAATGACTTGCCCGTACCTTTGAGAATCATCTGCTCTATGGATTTGGTGTCGAAGGTGGGTTTTCCGGTGGGAAGTTTTACCTTTTCGCCGCGTATTACCTTCGAGAATTGTTCGCCGTTGAGCTTCTTTTCTGTGCTCATGGTGGAGGAAAGTTTACCGGCGGCGCGGTCTACGGCTTTCGTGATCTCCGCTTGCTCTAGCTCCTGATATTGCTGCTCAGAATGCCGGTTTAACTCCGATTCAAAACCATTGGCAATCTGTACCGCTTGCTGCAACATTTGCGGCGGCAACAATTCCTGGGCTTCGGTTTCCAGTTTTTGAAGCTGTTGGTAAAGCTGCGGCGGCACCTGTTCACCATAGCGTTGACGGTTCGCAATTTCGTTGCGAATAAGTGCATACGTTTTTGCGGTTTCAAGTGCATACGCGCGGCGCTGTTCGTAAATATTCATATTCTGTTCCTGTTATATCTGGGCTTTTCCCTAGCCTCGAACATTTCATCAAGCGAGCTGTTGATTGCAAATCCGCCTTGGTGGGGTACTAGCATTCTCTGGATCTGTGCCGCACGGGTGCCCGGGTTTGTGGGCGCGGATAGTTTCGGAAACTGTCGGCAGACTATGGCAATCGCGTCGACAATATCGTCATGGCGTCCACCGGGAAACTTCGCCATTTCATCAAAACACTCGGAATTCCAAAGAGCCTGTTTAAACGCAATCGCGCCGTTTAACAGGAATGCCCGTAACGCTGCGGCCCGGGTCTCTTTGTCTTTGTTCTGCATCGGGATCAACTGCACCGGTATGGCCTTGCCGCGGTCGCGGGTCGCTTGCCAGACAAGGTTGCCCCAGACTTTTGACGCGCCATCATTGTCGATAAATACGCCGGCAGGTTCGTACTTGTCCGCCAGTGCAATCAACGCCTGTACGGATTTTTCGGGGCTGCATTGGTCGCGGAACATATCGACCACGTACAAACCTTTTTGCACGTCCATGGCCACCACCGCAATGACGGTGTAATCCCCTTTTTGAATCGACAAGGCAAGGTCAATCCCAATGTAATATTTCAGGCCGGCAGGGAGGGCGCGCACTATCTGAAACTTGTCAGGCTCTACCCACGAGCCTTCGTAGTCCATCGGCGTTTGCTGGTACAGACACTGCCAAATCTGGGGATCTCGCTGCGCGTCTCGGACCATCTTGTCAGTGAACCATTCCGCCCATAACCGCTCGCCTGTTTGGCGCCCTAGCGGGTCGTTTGGCTGGTCTGCGAGCATCGGCACGCGGATATGTCGCCACTCTTCGATTTCGTCGTGGTACAGGTCATAGGCGCGGCCAATGGGGTCGAGCTGCGCCCATCGAGTGCCGACCATCAAGAGTCGCCCATTTGGCTTTAAACGGCTCCTGAGTTCAGAGAGAAACCAGTTCCAAATCTTGTCCAACTGCTGAAGGCTGGACGCCTGTTCGTGCCCGACAATCAGGTCATCAGCGAAAATCCAATCAGCACGAAAGCCGGTCACGGTAGAGCCTGCGCCCAAACAGCGAATACCACCACCTTCGGGCGTTCCCTGATATTCCAGACTCTTTGCGTCGGCCAGCAACTGCGTTTCGGAAATGCGCTCCCATTGCTTTGTAAGCATGGCGTTCCGTCGACGGCGGGAGAATGACTCTGCGAGGGATTGGGAGTTGGAAACACACACAATCTGCAAAGTCGGATCTTTTGCCAGTAACCACACGGGGGCAATGATTGACGTATATGTCGACTTTGCCGCACCGGGAGGAAAGGCGAACGTTGCCCGGTCCTCTTTGCCGTTCACCATGTCGTGAATAACTTCAATCATCAGCCGGTGATGTTCGGCGGGTTTGTGAATGAAGTCAGGCAGGCCGGTTTCCCGCATCAAATCGAGAAACGGATAAATCGACTCTTTTGCCGCATCCCTGATTAGCAGTTCCTGCGCGACTATCTGCGCCCGGTTCATGTGGGAAACTCCAACACGTCGGCCACCGGTTCATTGGGGGCGCGTTTGGTCAGGATTGTCGCGATACTAAACGGGGTTTTTTGGCAGTCGATAAATGAAGTTTTATGCGCCGTGGGTGTTTTAGTTGTGGAAATTTTGGTGGGGGCTAAGTCGCCAGTAGCGGGCGCGGACTTCAAAGGCACCCGGGGGGCCTCTTCGATTTTTTCAGTCGGAGCGTTTAAACGGCCTCGCAGCGCATCAGCCATCATTCCGGTGCGGGACTCGCGACGCTCCTGTTCGCGCAAGCAGGCAGCCATAAACGATTGCCTGTTTAAACGCGATTGCGCTGCAATGGATTGGGTTAGGGTTCTGCCTTCCATGGCGGATCTCCTGATTGGAGGTATACGGATTGGTATACCGGGCTTTGTGTTCTATATCGGCCCTTTAAAACAGGCGCTTTTTATCTCTATTCGGCGGACGATAGCTCCGCCAACTCCCCCTCTATGGTTCTTTCCGCCAGCTCTTCATTCAGGATTCGCAACAGTGCCTCCCGTGATAACTCCTGTGGGTTCTCGGCTTCTGTAGCGGCTTCTGAGCGCTCTATTGCCTTCTGTAGTCCACCGATAGCCCCTAGCTCCCGAATCGCAGCGATACGCGCAGCGGCAGGCTCTGAGCTGTCTTTGGCAATGGCGTTTAAGGTTTGGATATGTTCAATGGAATGTTTGCGGGCAATCTTCATGGCGGTCTGTGCTGCATCACGGCCAGACTTGCCGTAACAGCCATTGAGATTGCGGCGGGAATCGAAACCCGGTTTAAACGAGGTGCTGGTAGTTTGGCCGGGCTTGAGGCCGGGGCGCCCTTTCCCGGGGGGCGGGGCCAAGTCACCCTTTTCAACACTGGCATTAGTCATGGTGTTCGCATCCTTGCTTGCACAATAAAAAGTTCCAGTTGCTGGAATATGCGCCTTAAACGGAATGTGTGCAACTAAATCCCACTGTACAAACAAACAGGCAATAAAAAACCCGCTCTTTGGCGGGCTTGCGGTCACTCTACCGACTGGAATCCGTTACTTCGCGCTATCTCTTGGATGAACTCTTCGGCTCTGCTTCTGATTGCCTCATTAAACAATCCTTGATCTGCGTCGCCATTCTGTGCGCCGTTTACGGAAACTGCACTTTGAACTACGCCGCTGCGCTCCTCTCCGTCGACGGTATATGTCGCGGGGTGAAGCAGCGCCAGCTCTATTGATTCAGTGTTGAAACTTTCATCACCAATAACTTGAATCATTACAGTTAGGGTCGCGCGAGTCGGGCTTTTCCCTGACACATCCTTTCCGCGAATTCCGTACTTATCCAACTCAATCGCAACAAGAGAGGTTAGGAGCTTTTGGCTAAATGGCTGGTAGCCTTCGGTGTTGAAAATGGATACTCGGTAATCGAGTTCTTTCTGTTGCCCAATATCGAGGTCATACGCACTAGCTGCTAGTGAAGAAAGCGCGAGTAGTGCGGCGGCGAAAAGTCGTTTCATGGTTTACCCCAGTGTCAATTTATGCGCCTATTCTATCTGGCGGGAATATCCCCTTAAAGCGCTATTTGTGACCGGATCGGCAATGTGTTTGCGCTCTGCGGTGATAGCGCTCTGTGGCAAATAACTCTGTGGCACAAAATGCCGGAAACCTACGGGCGGTGGGGCCTTCAGCGATTCGTTATCTGTAACACTTATCGGTAAATCCAATCTGTTTAAACAGCCCCCTGAAGCGGGGGCCGGTGGTTATGCTGCCGTGTAGTAATCGGCGGCTGTTTTAAGGTCATCAATCAGCGATTGAAGCAACTCAATGGAGCCATGGAGTGCGTACACTTCAGGCACCAAACTCCTGTCACTGAATTGACTGGTTAGGGTATTTGCGGCTTTCTGCGTCACTTCCGCGGCGTCCTCCACGGCGGTGATGGCCAGTCGCAAATTTCTGCGGTGGTATTCCATGATTGCCCTCCTTGGCATCAGGATTAACAGTTGTCGGTTATGTCCTCCTTTTTGTTGATTGAAACGCTACGGGAAAAAAATGTGCGGTAAAAAGATCGAGCCACGGGGTCATCGAGCCATCTGGGTTGGTGGCTCGATGGTCAGGTGGCGCGGTCTATTTACCGCACAATTTCTAATTTATTGAGGCTGTTCTGTAATGCTTTTGCCGCCGCAAGTGCAACATGAGGTGGTAAGTCATTGCGCGTATACACAATTACTTTCCGATCGCGGATTAACCATCGGTGTGAAGCTGCGTTCGGATTGTTACAACGGCTGTAGCCTGCCTCATCCAGCTCTACGGCCAGCTTTCGGCCTGCTTGTCGGTCGCGTAAGAAACTGGCCAATTCCGGCAACTGGGATTTCTCCGCTTGGGAAATAAGCTGCTCTTTGGTCACGGCCTTGGGTTTGTCGAGGGCTTCCAATACCTCCTGTAAGTCTTCGTTGTCAGCGCTAACGCCGGCCTCCATCATTGCGGTGAAGGCGGCGGTATGGGGTGGTGGCGCCTTGTGGTCAAACTGGGAGAGGTTGAGATTATTCAAATACGCAGCGACGGCTTGCTTCCCGCCTTGTTCGTCTAGCCAGCGCCACATTTCATCCCAGTACGCGGTACTGAAGTTATCGCGGTGAGTCTCGGACCATGCCACATAATGCCGGCGGTCATCGGCTGGAAGGTAAAGCCCGTTGGTGCGGTGGTTGGTAGTGATAATCACGCCAACTACATTCGGGATTCCGTATTGCTTCATGTTCTTTTCGTCACAACGCAACACTTCCGGCGGTGCGGCGATAATCGGTTTCATGTGCTCGTAAAACTTGAAGCGGTTCACGTCGCCAAGGTCACGGGCTTCATTGATACGGAGAATCACCGCCTTTAGGTGGGGGTTAAACCTCCCCACGATATTCTCCGGTGAGGCTTCCGAAAAATTCCAGTCGCCCACGGCATATCGCAGCGGGTGCAATATCGTATCCTTGCCGATTCCCTGTTGACCGCCCAACACAAGAGCGTGATTTATTTTCGCGCCGGGGTTCTGTGTTTTGAATGCAAGCCAGCTCTGAATGTGTTGCCAGTCGTTCGGGTAGATATGCTGCAAGTGCTTCAGCCACTTGGACACGTCTGTCTTTGGGTTTGGATCAATAGTGGGGCCGTCGCGGTAGCTGTTGTATACGCGGGCTTTCGGATCTATATCCCATCCACCCTCGAACATCCATTTGCCTTTAATGAATTGAGGCTCGCCCGGTGCCCACGTCAATTGCTCTGCCGTTCGCTGGGCGGGAATGATCTTCGACGCCGGGGTAAAAATTGGGTTCCCGTCATCATCTATTCCAGTCTCTACAGGGGGTACGGTCGCATTGACAGCGCTTGGCGGCCATAGTGAATTGTTTGGGGTGTAGATAAATTTGTTGTCCGGGGCGTAGTAAACAAAGTCTTTAATGTCACAATTTCCTTCCAGCTTGTGCGGTTTATCTTCCTGATAGTCTTCGGTTTCGTGCTTGTCTTCCACTTTCAAATCTCCTTGAAACATTTTTTTATTTCGGCCAATCCTTGGCGCTGGTTATCGTACTGAAGGTAGAGGTCGTTAAAATCTGATTCACCGGGGCGGAGCGCGGATTGCGTCGGGTAAACAATTTTCGCACCCACGTCCATTGCGGCATTTCGGGCTTTGTTTAAACCGGGGTTCCCCTTTGTTTCCCAATCGTTATCGGCGGCAATGATTATTTTCGTACTGCGGTAATGCTTGCGTATATTTCGGCAAACAGGGAGAAGATTTCCGGCATCGAAGGCCGCTAACACGGGGAGCTTTGTTGCAGCTCGAATAGTGGCGCCGGTGGCATAGCCTTCGGCCACAATTACTGTTTGGCCAATCGGCCCGAAGGGGAAATAACAGCCTTTTTTCTTTCCGTCTGGCAAAAACAATTTATTACCGAAGGCCGGGATAAATTGGAGCGACCATATTTTTCCGTCAAACCCGAAGATCGGGATCAACATATAAGCGCGGCGGGTAGGAGAGCCATCCCGTTTGGGGTAGCTCTGCGTCAATCTGAGGCCGTGAACGGGAATGCGCTTACGCTGTGCATAGGGAAACGCGGATAAAGGCTGTGCGGCGCTCCAGATAGTGCTGGCAACGCTTGCGGCTTCACTCTGTCTGAACTGCTCTAGTCGCAACTGCTCTCGGCGGTGCCTGCGGATCTCTTCACGGTTGCGCCTTGCCTCTTCCGGCGATAGTTCATCCGCGTCGGGCTTCCATGAAATATGCGCGGGGTCGCGGCGCCAGTCGCCATAGATAGCCCAACTGTAATCCGGCTCGACTTTGTAGAATCCGGTGGTCTGCTTGTGCTTATCGTCGTTGGTTTTGAATCGGTGCCAGCGGCCATCGGCTTGCACGTCGACAGGCGCATAGCCACTCGCGTGCAACGCTGATAGAAATTGCTCCACTCGACTTGTGGAAGTGTCTGAGGACATGTGCGCCTCCCTTGCGGAAAGTGGCGCCACGGTGGAAGCAAGTGCGGGGAGCGTTTAAACTAACGCTGATCGTCCTGATCTTTTTGGTTTTGTGTTTAAACGCTTGGCCCGCTGCTTCCCCCGAGGCAGCGGGTTTTTTATTTCATACGCATTTTTTCAAAGGCTTCATCCACCTCATCCAAGTCGTATAGAACAAGCTGCTCGGAAGGCTTGTATGGCTTTGGCCATAGGGGGTTTGTTTTTTCCCAGTTGCGAATCGTTGTGGTTGTCACACCGCAATGTACGGCGGTTTGCTTTCTGTTCGCCCTGCGGCGAAATTTAAGGTGGGACGCTTCCATGTCCATGCTCCTTTGGGGTGTAGTCCTGTGAGACCGTTTAAACAGGGTTTGCAGCAATAGATAGCAAATTGCAGGGATTGCGCAAATACAATATGGCGCCACGTTTTGCAGCGGGATCGCTGAAAAAGTGCGAAGGGTAAACAGTTTTAAACAGAAATAAATAGGCGGCCCAATCATCTGACAACAAATGGCGTGCCTTGGGCATTTGAATAGCGCGGAGTTTTGAGAGGGGAGATATTTAAATTGTTTCCTTTTATTTTATTTTTCTAGAAATAAAAAAGGCGCGGATTGCCGCGCCCATTTTGTTTAAACGACCACTTTCAGGCGGCCACGGCTTTTTAGGTGCCGCTCCCACTTCTCCATCAACTCCCGGCGCTTATCGTCCAAGTTGGTGCGGCGGTAGCGGCGCTGTACTGAGGTGCCCACGACATGCCCCACTTGCAGGGACACACAGATTTCCGGCACGTCGGTTTTTTCGAGTGCCCAGTCGTAAAAGGTGGAGCGCCATCCGTGGATACTGATCGGCTTTGGCTTGCCGTTTTCGTCGAGAATATTCTTATCTACCCACGGGCCAAACTCCTGTAGGCGCTTTTGTAGTAGATAGGCGGCGTCATGGTTTACAGGCTGGTCCCGCTTGCTGCCTGCCAGTACCCACTTGTTACGCTGGGGGAGAGACTTGAATAGGCGCTCCATTTCGGGGGTGATCGGGAGAATGTGGGGTTTGCCGTTTTTGGTGCGGCGCTGCTTCATTACCGGATCAACGCCGGGGATACGAATTACCATATCGTCCCAATCCAGCTCGTCCCACTTGAGCCACCAAATTTCCTTGGTGCGGACGCCGGTCATTACCAGAAGTTTCAGGTAGGCGGCATCGGCGCCCGTGCACTGGTCGAGCGCGGCCCAGAATTTGGCGGCGTCTTTGTAGGCGAGTGCCGGGTGGTTCTCGCCTTCCTTCTTCTTCTTCGACACTTCCGGCAGTAGTGGGGCTATGGTCTTACTGGCGGCGGGGCTTTCATCGTCGCGCAAGCCTTTCAGGTGGGCCGCGGTGAGAATGATGTCCATGCGGGACCGGGTGCGGCGCCCGCTCTCGTGCTTGTTGATCCATACCTGAGAACGGGGGCAGTCGTCGGGGCAGTTCCGCCCGCATTTGTGGTCCAGCACTTCGAGCACGTCTTTCTGGGTGATCTGGCGGGCGGTCTTCTGGCCGAATACTGGTGCAATGTACATTTCCCAACTGGTACGCCATTGGCGAGCGTGCGAGGGGTTCCATGGCTCGTCGGTCTTGCTTTCCTGCTCTTCAATGTGCGCAAGATACAGTTTCTCGAACGGGGGTTCGCTGGCGAGTGCCCGCTGTTTCTTCTCTTCGTCTCTGGTCGCTTTTCGTTCAGCGGCAATGTCGGTGCCGGCGGCTACCTTGGCGGCTGACTGCTCAACCAGTTCCCGGGCCTTCGCCAGCGTGATCTGTGCCGCGGCGCCTAACCCCAGATTTTTGCGCTTGCCGTCCTTCTGGTATCGGTATACCCAACTGCCTTTGCCTTCACCGGATACTTTCAGGAAAAGTTTCTGCCCGAAGCTATACATGCCCGGCTTGCCGTCTTTCAAAAGTTGCTTGCGCTGCGCGTCGGTTGTGTAGGCCACGATTCCCCCTTGCTGGTACTTTCCGGTATACCTGTGGGTATACCTCGATTGCGTTGACTGGGAATATAGGGGGTTGGCAGGGTCCGCGCAATGATTTGCAGGGTTGAAGGCCGCAGCGTGCCTATATTTGAAGTGTAAAATGGCGACAAGCTTGCAGGGATTTGCAGGGATTTATAAGGATTGGTATACCCCTTTCGACGGACGTCCGGTCCGCCACATACAGAAAAGGCTCACACGAAAGTGTGGGCCTTTTTTGTATGTGCTTCCTGCCTCAGAGCAGCAAGAAAAAGCTCACACCGGGGTGTGAGCTTTTTATATTTACGCGGACACTGCATTTACACGGATGCTTTACTCAAAGCGAATCCAGATACGCCCGGTGCTCTGTCGAAAATTCAAAGCTATTGAATTTATCCCAGTTGATTGACCAGGTCATCAGCCCCCGCAGTCCGGTCCAACCGGTACTGGTATGCGGTGTGTAGGTGGTGCACCCCTGCAGCTTCACCAAACAATTGAGTGCAATGTGCACTTCACTCACCGAGGTAAATCCCCCACCCGCGTTCACATTCGCCGGCAACCCGATTAGAACCTGATCTTGCCGCAGCGGCGGGAAGAAATAATTCGGATCGCCGCCGACGTTAAAGCCCGTCAACACCATATCTGCCATGGCAATATGAAAATCCGCTACGCCCATGGTGTGATACTGATCATCAAGACCGATGATGGCACCGGAGTTGTAGTGCTGCACCTGTAGCCAATCCAGATCATCGCGCATGGCGTGAATCACCGGCAGGTATGCACCCGCGCGCCGATCACAGCCCGAACAAGAGCCGCCATAAAAGCTGTAGCCCAGCTGCACGAAAAAGGTTTCCGGAGCCATGGTAAGCATGAATGCTTCACCGTAATGGGATTTCAATGCCTGAAGTGCTTCGATCAAATGCACGATCACCGGCGTTGTCGGATTGCGGAAATCGACATCACCTGCATTCAACTCAAGGGAATGCCCCTCAAAGTCCACGTCCAGGCCATCAAATCCGTAACGATCGATGATTTCAATCATCGAGCGGACAAAATTGTCTCGCGCCTGAGCCGTTTCCAGTCGCACCTGACCATTGGCACCGCCAATACTAATAATGATTTTTTTGCCCGCCGCTTGCTTGGACTGAACCCCCGCCCTGAACTGCTGCTCATCAAACAGCGGATCCAGCGTGAAGCCGATTTCGCCAGGCGCAGCACCGGTAGGCTCCGCAAATGACACATTGATTGCATCAAAGGCATCGGACACCTCGGCAATGGGAATCACACCAGAACCATTGTCAAAGTTGTGCCAGTAACCCGAGATGATCCGATCACTATTACCACCGCTGGATCCTCCCGAAGAACTACCGGACGAAGAACCGGATGATGAAGAGCTACCCGATGAACTGCTGGATGAACTACTAGACGTACCATCGCAGCTCGCCACCTGGGTCCAGGCGTGCTCCCAATAGGTTCCCTCTCCCGGTGCATAGGCCCAGGCCGATGCCGACGAGCACCAGCCGGCAATATCACACTGATATTCATTGCCAAGATTCCGCACCCGCTCCCCGGCCACGTAGGCAGTGCCGGCGACATATTCCGGCGCAGTGCAACTACCGGCGCCGGACGAACCGCCAGACGAGGACCCGGAAGAAGATGACGAACTGGATGAAGAGCTCGACGAAGAGCTTGAAGAAGAACTGGATGAGGAACTGGAGGATGAGCTGCCACCATCGCACTGTCCGGTAACACTCCACTCCTGCCACTGCCCGGAATACTGCGCTGGATTTTTCCCCTGACTCCACCAGTTCGACTGATAGGCTATGCCATCATGCTGCACCTGAGCGCCACCGCCGTAGGCATCCGCGCTGTTCCAGGCAGACAAACCAGAGCAATCGACTGCCGATGCAACACTGGCAAGTGCGGAGAGTAATATTCCCAACCCCCAACGAAGGGCGGCTGTCGTAAAAACCGTTTTCATAGCTTCACCATTATTTTTATTCAATGAAAATAACCAGGCACTGCGAAAATATCTTCGCAGTGCCTGATCAATACGAGGTTGTTATTGGAGTGGCGCGATCAGGGATTCACATTCCGCCACGGTGAGATTACGCCCGCAAACCGCTATCTGGTCCGCAGGGTTGCCGTCAGCGCTGTTACTGATCAGCGGATTGCTCAGCACATGGTTAACCGTATTCAGGTTGTAGCCATTGTCTTGCTCTGCCATCCAGAAGAAGATACCGGCGAGGCCATTGTCTTTTGCGTACTGCGCCTTGAGTGCAACGGTGCGTGGCGTTTCCACCGAAATAAACGCACCGATACTGTCATTGAACAGGTAATCAGCATTGGCTTCTTTGTCGGTATACAGCCAGTAACCATTGCGGGGCGCCATAGTGCGATCCAGATAATTCTGGTAGAGGTCATATCCCTCGATTACACCGGCCTCCCAGGAGCCCAGACCGGCCACACCAAGAATCAGCTCCGCCCCTGTCCAGTTGCTGTCGCCGTAACTGCTGGAGCCCGTCAGCCCGTAGGTGTATTCGGAAATATCCCCGGGATTGGTGGCTTTGGAGCGATGATAATTGGCGGCGCCGATCATCAATTTGTTCGCGGGCACGCCCAGGCTCTTCAGGTAGTTCAGCGTCCAGTCCGCAGAGGTGCCTGCAGACGAGCCGACCGCCATCGGGTTGGTATACAACGGAGTATGGTGAGACAGCTCCCGCTCCCAGGCACCGGTGAGGTCGTAGGTCATGGCGTATAGCCGATCCATATAGGGGTGCACCTGCGGCCAGTCGATCTTTTCGAGACGGCCGAGGCCTGCGGGAATAGCAGAAGACAGGCGGTAGGATTTACCGGTTTTTTCTGACAGCCAGTCCATGCCCGCGCGCAACTCACGAATAAGCGTCACGTAATTTTCACCGTCGTCCTCCCGCGCCATACCGACCACGGCGCCATCACTTCCGGGGTACTCCCAATCGATATCGACGCCGTCGAAATCAAAACGCTCAAGGAAGTGCACCACGGAATCCACAAACACTTTGCGTCTTTCCGGGTCGTGCGCCATCCACGGAAAACCTTCCGACAGGGTCCAGCCACCCACAGAAAGATCCAGCTTCAATTGCGGATTCTCCCGGCGCAGCTGATAAAGCACACCGAAAACACCACCTACCTTGTCTTTGTCGAGCTCGTACATGCTCTCGGTGCCGACCACTCCATTGGGCGCGACACCGACATCCCGCAGGAATGCAGCTTCAAAATCCGCTACCGCCACAGCACCATCGGGCAGGCCGCTCTGGTTGCAGGTGCGCATGACTGCGGCCGGTGCCGAAGTGGGGAATCCACCGTCCTGCTCATTTTTAGCATCGGGATAACAGATACCGGCAAAGCCGTACACAATACGGTGGAGGTTGGATGCGGGCAGCCTGGTGAAATCGTACTGGCGACCGTAAATGGCCCAATCACCGATATAGGTAACGATTTCGGTTCCCGCACTGAGGTCGTAGGTATTGTGTTGTAGCTCAAGGTTACCGGGAACCAGCTTGGAACCGCGCGCACCGTTGTCGACATCCAGGCCGCCATGATCGCCGCCATTGTCGGTGGATGGATTTACCCCTCCCCGGGTACCCGTGAGGGTAGATTGACTGTCTGCAATACGGGCTGCCGCAATGGATCCGGTGTCATTCACCACGCCGGCATTCAGGTTGCCCTCAACCGGCTGTGGCTCACCGTAATCAATGGTGTTGGGAATCGGAACCGGGCAAAGCGCTTCATCCGGGTATCCCGCGGTTTCCCACTGACCCGGGTAGGCGGTGTTATCCGGGGCGATGGAGTGAGTATCCACCAGTGCGCGATAAGCGACGCCCTGATAGGCAACCACACTACCGGCGGTATACAGGGTGCCCGTCTGCCATTCCGGCGCGCAGAAATAGGCGTCCGGCACTGTGCCACCACCACTGCCGCCACCGCTACTACTGCCTCCGGCGCAGGCTTCTGCTGTCGTTGCGCTCCACGCCTGCGCCCAGGCCCAGCCGACTCCGGGCTCATAGGCACTGTTTCCGGACGAACACCAACCGGCGACGGAGCAGGCATAGAAGCCGCTGGCATTCGCCACCACATCGCCGGCAGCGTAGGCCGCACCCGCTATATACTGCGGACAGTCACCTCCACCGGAAGAGCTACCCGAGCTGCTACTGGTGCCGGAACTGGAACCTGAACTACTCGCAGTCCCTCCCGAGCTGGAACTGCTGCTGGAGCCCGGTGCGTCACAAGCACCAAGGTCACTCCAGGCGTGATTCCAGGCCCAACCGCTTCCCGGTGCATAAGCACTGCCCTGGCTGCACCAGCCGCCCACATCACACTGGTAAGCGGTGTCTTCACTTTGCACCTGGCTGCCAGTGCTGTAACTGGCGCCGTCCTGATATTCCGGAATTTGACTGCAGTCGTAGGCCGCCACCGCCGTGCTGGCCAGCAAGCCACACAGCAGCGCGCCCGATTTCAACATCCTTTTTATTGTTGTTTGTTGCATCTTGTCTTCTTCTCCCAGTCGAAGAGTCGGAGGAGAGCCGGGTGCACCACCCGGCCCCGATTAGGGAATTCAGTACTGCAAAGAATTTGCTCGATGGAGCGGAGGCGGTCGCCTCTTCTGGAGGCGTATTGCACAGATAACACTCTCAACTCGTGGTCGACAGCGCTGTCAAAATTGCGCCGAGCTGACAACGCTGTCAATCAACGGAGAGGGGATTGGCGACAGGAATTTCGAGAAATCTGCGGAGAATGCACTGCCGCACAAAAGGAGCACAAATTGGACGCCAGTGCGGTGGCAGGCAAGGCACCGGATTTTGCGTAGAGCCCGCGCATCGCGGACCCTAACATCAGGTTGTCACTCAAGGAGATGGTAATGGCGAACATCACCGACGAACCTTACCGCGGCGCTATCGCCGATCTGCGGGCTCTGCAGCAACCGGGGCTGGATACCTTCAGGCGCTACATACACGGTGACCTTCCCCTACCACCAATCTGGCGAATCACCGGCATGCACCCCACCGAGGCCGGGCTGGGAAAGGCCACTTTTTCCATGCCCGTAACCCCCTGGCTGGCGGACGGCACCGGGGTTTACTGGGGCGGAATTTACGCACTGTTTGCGGATTCACCGCTGGCCTCTGCGATCTGGACCACACTTCCTCCCGCCAAGGTATTGACCACATCGGAGCTCAATATCAGTTATGTGCGTCCACTAACGGAGCAGACCTCAAGCATTATTGGCCATGCAGAAACCGTGCACTCGGGGAGCCAGGTGGGCCTGTCTACGGTGCGCATCAGTGACCACCTGGGGCGTACCCTCGCCTTCGGAAGTTCCCGCTGCCTGATTGCAGACTTCCCGGTGGATCAAAGTGAACAATTTCCGCCGCCAGATTTAGGACCAACCAACCCGCAGGACCCTTATCTCCGCCCCGTGCCTCCATCGGACTTCTGTACCTTGAGTGAATTCGGGGACGCCATCCCGATTGAACTGCAGCGCGCGACCATTCGCGAGGGGCGCTCACATCCCATCTGGAACTTCACTGGCTATCGCGCCACACAAATTGATGATGGGGTATGCCAATCAACACTCCCCTCGTCACCCTGGTTTTCCAACGGGAGTTTCTCGATCAATGGCGGGCTGCTGGCCTGGGCGGCAGATTTCACCATGGGTGCTGCGGTCTATTCGACCCTGCCTGCCGGGGATATTTTCGCGAACCTGGACATGCATATTCGCTTTACCCGCCCGGCCAATATTGACTCGGGCCCATTAACACTGACAGGCAAAGTACATCACCGCGGTCGGCAGCTGCGGGTTTCCTCCTGCGAAATCCTGAACGCAGAAGGCAAACGGGTGGCAATGGCCACCGGATCAGCACTGGTGCTGCCGGGGGGCGCGAGATTACTGAGTGAAGGGGTAAAACCGGAAGACATTATTGCATCGGCGACAGCAACCCAGACTTCAGCCTGAATCGCTACTGGCAGCCTGGTTTCTAGTGGGGCTCCAGCGTCTTGCACGCAATGCCTTCGGCCTGCAGCTGTGCCTTGAGCGCGGGCCACTGATCGGCGGGCAACTGGATCGGCAACTGCACTTTGTCACTGTAAGCGGCGTCGTTACAGCTGCCCAGGTGCTGAGAGGTGAGAAAACGCACTCGCGACTCTTCCGAAAAATCGCAACAGACCTCTGCATTGATCAACGGGATAAATGTTTTCAATTCCGCCTGCTGCAGGGCTGCGCCGACCGCTCCGCGGTAGGCCCGCATCAAGCCCCCTACTCCTAGCTTGGTGCCGCCAAAGTAGCGAGTCACTATCGCGCCCACATTGCCAACCCCCTGCTTCAGCAATAGCTCCAGCATTGGCCGACCGGCACTTCCGCCGGGCTCACCATCGTCATCGGCCTGCATAGTATCGGGGTTGGAAGGATTACCGATGACCAGCGCGGTACAGTGATGGGAGGCGTCCGGATACTCACTGCGGACTTTTTCCAGCACACGCAAAAAAGCCGCTTTATCGGTTACTGGCCCCAACCAGCAGATAAAGCGGCTCTTCTTTTCTTCGGTTTCAGTGACAACGGGAGAGCAGGGAATCTGATAGCTCACCGGAAAACTCATCCCAGGCTTGTGTTTGTAAGCGCTCGTACAACGGCTGTAGCTTGGTCTGCCAGATGCGGTCATCGACTACACCCACATGTTTACAGCGAATGGTGCCGCCGGCGTCCACCAGGAAAGTCTCCGGCGCGCCAAAAACACCGAGATCCATGGCCAGGCGCCCTTCCTCATCAGACACGGAAAACAGGTAGGGGTTGTGGAATTTTTCCAGCCATTTCTGCGCAGCTTCGTTTTCGTCTTTGAGATTGATACCGACGATCGGCACCCCCTCTTCCGCCAGCTTGTTCAGGTACGGATGCTCCACCCGGCAGGAAACACACCAGGTCGCCCACACATTCAACAGCAACGGCTTTTGCGGGAGGTCCGACTTCTTCAGCTCACGATTGGACTCCACATCCAGCAGCGCAAACTCCGGCACCGGCTTGTTCAGTAGTGCCGACGGCATATCCTGAGGGTTCAGGGACAGGCCACGCCAGAAAAGTACTGCCAGCGCAGCGAAGATGATCAGCGGTAAAAAAAGTTTCAACCTTGCCATCAGGTTTGTGTTCCCAGTTACTTCTTTTCGGCCTTCCCGGCCACACCCACGCAAGCCTGCGCAGCCGACAGAATAAGACGCCGCAGACTTGCTGCGACTCAAGTTCCCGCGAGAGAGCGGCCGCCCACCGCAGACGCCTTGCTGGCCTGCGCTACTTTCACTTTGCGGTACCGCTTGTCGGCAACGGCGATTGCCCCACCCAGAGCCATCAACGCTGCACCCAACCAGATCCAGACAACGAAAGCTTTGTACTGCAGGCGCACCGCCCAGTCGCCACCGATATGGCTTTTATCCAGCGGATCGCCCAGAGCGACATAGAGGTCGCGGAACAGCGTAGTGTCGATGGCTGCCTCGGTCATCACATTGCCACCCGACAGGTACTGGCGTTTTTGCGGGTGCAACTCGGCGGTAACCTTACCGTTCCGGCGAACCACAACCACACCTTCGGAAGCGCGGTAATTGGGGCCCCTCACCTGACGCACACCCTCAAAGGTGAATTCGAAACCGGACATTTCCGCGCTCTGCCCCGGTGACATCCGCAAGTCTTTCTCAATGCTGTAGACGGAAGTCAGCGCAACGCCCAGCACGGAAAGCGCGAGGCCAATATGGCCAAGATGCATACCGTAATAGCTGGCCCGCTGGCGCTTCAAGCCCGACCACAGGGAGTCGGCATTGCGAGACTTAGCCAGGATATCGGCCACGCTGGCAGCAATGACCCACAAACCGGCAAACAACCCGAGCATGGCGCCCCAGTGAAAATCCCCGGCCAGCAGCGTGAGCAGCGGAGCGCCGATTGCGGCGACCAGTGCCGGCAAACTCCAGGCTTTCACCAGTTTGGGCAGCTGGCTGTCTTTCCAGTTTGCATGGATACCCATGCCCAGCAAAACGCAGAGCACCAGCATCAGAGGTACAAAAAACAGATTGAAGAACGGCGGCCCAACACTGATTTTGCCCCAGCCAAGCGCGTCCGCCAGCAGAGGGTAGAGCGTGCCCGTGAGCACCATCCCCATGATCAGCACCAGCACCAGGTTATTACCCAGCAGGAAAGTCTCCCGCGCGCGGAAAGAAAAAACGCTGCCGGCACTTACTGCGGGTGCACGCAGGGCAAAGAGAAGTAGCGAAGCCCCCACCACGATGGCCAGGAACGCCAGGATAAAACCACCGCGCAGCGGGTCAGTAGCAAACGCGTGCACCGAGGTCAGCACACCGGAGCGCACCAGGAAGGTTCCCAGCAGGCTCAGGCTGAACGCAAAAATAGACAGCAGAATGGTCCAGCTGCGGAAGAGTCCGCGCTTCTCGGTAACCGCCAGTGAGTGCAGTAATGCGGTGCCCACCAGCCAGGGCATAAAGGAGGCATTCTCCACTGGATCCCAGAACCACCAGCCGCCCCAACCCAGCTCGTAGTAGGCCCACCAGCTACCCAACGCGATACCGAGGGTGAGGAAAGACCAGGCAACCGCGGTCCATGGGCGCGCCCAACGGGCCCAGGCGGCATCGAGTTTGCCCTCCAGCAGTGCCGCGATGGCAAAGGCAAAAGCCACCGAGAAACCCACATACCCCATATACAGAAGCGGCGGGTGAATGATCATCCCCGGGTCCTGCAGCAGCGGGTTGAGGTCGCCCCCATCCGCCGGCGGAAATGGCAGGATGCGGTCAAAGGGATTGGATGTAAGCAGGATGAACAGGAAAAAACCGATCAGCAGCATTCCCAGCACCGAGAGCACTCGAGCCACCAGCACCGCCGGTAACTGCCGGCTGAACAGGGCCACCGCCGCCGTCCAGCCTGCGAGCATCAGCAACCACAGCAGGATTGACCCCTCGTGGCCACCCCAGACCGCCGTCACCTTGTACACCATCGGCAGAATGCTGTTGGAATTCTGGGCGACGTAGGCAACGGTAAAATCGCTGTTCACAAAGGCGACCGTCAGGCATACAAACGCCAGCGCGGTAAACGTCAACACCCCCAATGACAGGGGGCGAGCGGTATCCATCCACAAAACCCGGCCGGTATAGGTGCCCAGGATTGGCACTAACGACAGCGCCACCGATAGCAACAGGCCGACAATCAGGGCGAAGTGCCCCAGCTCAGGACTCATATCTTGGCGCCCCCTTGACAGGTCACTTCGCCGCGCATGGACTCAGCCACTTCCGGTGGCGTATAGGACTCATCGTGCTTCGCCAGTACCTGATCCGCGCGCACATAACCGCCCTGCTCAAGCTTGCCGGTCACAACCGCAGCCTCACCTTCGGCAAAAAGGTCCGGCAGGATTTTGTCGAACACCACTTCCAGCTCGGCTTCGCCATCGGTGATGGCAAATTTCACATCGAGTGAATTGCCGTCGCGCACGATACTGCCGGGTACCACGCAGCCACCGGCCCGGATGCGCTTTTCAAATGGCACTTCGCCGGCAGCAAAGGCGCTGGGCGCATAGAAATAGTCCATGTTCGAGCGCATGGCGTAGGTCACAAAACCAATAGCGGCACTGGAGAGTGCCACCAGGAGGAGCACCAGAATCAGGCGCTGTTTACGGGCTGGATGCATGCTTGTCCTGCTTAATCAATAAAGTTCGGTTGGCGGAAGGGTTCAGCCCGCCGGTTCCGGTTGTGGCTGCTGTTCGCGGCTCGCCTTGGCTCTGCGGCGGGCTTCTTCCTGGCGCAGCTGGCGGGCAAATTCCTGCCGCATCTTGCGCTGGCGCAGCAGAGGCGCGACGGCCAGGGTGCCCAGTACCAGAATGGCCACTCCGTAGGAGGCCCAGACATAGGGGCCGTGTCCGTTCATGGCCAGGAAACTGGCCAAACCATCAAATTGAAATTGCATGGTTGCGTCCTCAGGCCCTGGCTGCGCTGCTGGATTGCGCTGCGGGCTGCCCCATGAGCTCACGCACCCACTGGGTCCGCCACTCGCGCTGCAGGATCAGGGTGCGGGTGTGCAGGGTCAGCACCCAGGCATAAAAAAGGTAAAACCCGGCGATCATGGTGATCAACGGGTAGAACATACTCGGATCGATGGTGCTGGCTTCGGTGAGCTTGAGGGTGGCGGGCTGGTGCAAGGTGAACCACCAGTCAACAGACTTGTAAATGATCGGGATATTCACCGTGCCCACCAGTGCCAACAGTGCACTGGCCTTATCGCCAGATTGCTCACGGCTGAAAGCACCGGACAGGGCCATCACCCCCAGGTAGAGGAAGAACAGCAGCAACATGGAGGTAATGCGCGCATCCCATACCCAGTAAGTGCCCCAGGTGGGCTTGCCCCACACGGCACCGGTGAACAGCGAGATGAAGGTCAGCGCCGCTCCGATAGGCGCCGCCGCACGCATGACCACAAACGACAGCTTCATTTTCCAGATCAGGCCGATGGCACCGCAGATTGCCATGATGTAATAGCCGGCCAGGGCGAGGAACGCCGCCGGCACATGGATATAGATGATGCGGTAGCTGTTGCCCTGCTTAGCGTCTTGCGGCGCAAACCCGAGCCCCCAGACGCAGCCTACGGCCAGTAATAGCAGGCTGACAGCACCCAACCACGGCAGCCAGGCACTGGTTTTCTGATAAAACCAGCGCGGCGATCCTAATCTGTGAAACCATTGCCAGGACAATTTCTTTCTCCTATGTCCTTTTCTCACCCAAATGGCGCACCGCATGGCGCCATAAAGTGCGGAAAAGAATCAGTTTTCCAAGCTGATGCGGATAGCACCCGCAGCAGCCAGTGGTGCCAGTGCTGCCGCAGCGGTCAGTATGGCCCCGAGAATGGCCAGTTGCGGGCCGTAGCTGTAGCCATCCAGCGCCGCCTGCACTGTTCCAGTGCCAAAGATTAACACGGGCACATAAAGGGGCATAATGATCAACGCCAGCAACAGGCCCGGCCGCCGCAATGCCACCGTGAGTGCCGCGCCCACGGCACCAATCAGGCTGAGGCTGGCGGTGCCCAGGGCCAGGGAGACCATCAGGGGCCAGTAACCTGCGGCGTCCAGGTTCAACATCATTCCCAGCAACGGCGACAGAACCGCCAACGGCAAACCGGTCACCATCCAGTGCACCAGCACCTTGGCCAGTACCGGGAAATACAGCGGCTGAGCCTGCAGGGCCAACTGCTCCAGTGAACCGTCTTCATAATCACCGCGAAATAGTGACTCCTGCGATAACAGGGTCGCCAGCAAAGCCATTACCCAGATCAACCCCGCCGCCATGCGCGCCAGCATTTCCGGCTCAGGCCCTATCCCCAGGGGCATCATCGCCAGAACGGTCACGAAGAACAGCAGCGGATTGACGATTTCCGAGCGGCGCCGCACCGCCAGTGTCAGTTCGGTTCGAAACAGGGTATGGAACCCCGGAACGTGTACCGGATTCGCCACCGGTATTGATTTCGCGGAAGACAAATTGATCCCGGACGCCCCAGTGTCTGCAGGGTTGGATGTGGAAGAGGATTTGGAAGCCGATAAAGGCGTCGCCAGCTGCTCAGTCTCCATAGGCCACCTCCAGATCGCTCTGTTGGGGCTGGAAATCCGCCAGGTTGACCTTTGCCAGTGGCGCAATCCCGACCGGCTGGTGCGATGTCAGCAACAGGCTCCCGCCCTGCTCAAGGTGTCGATTCATCTGCGCTTCCAGACTGGCAACACCCGCAACATCGAGCGCCGCCAGTGGCTCATCCAGAATCCACAGGGGTTGAGCACCTGGCAGATACAAGCGCGCCAAAGCCACCCGCCGGTTTTGCCCGGCAGACAGCTGCTGACAGAGAAGATCTTCAAAGCCGTAAAGCCCGACCTGCTCGAGCGCCGCCATTGCATCACCGTGGGTCGCACCGTACCAGGCCAGGTTTTCCAGTGGCGTGAGTCCGCGGCGGACGCCGGCGTTGTGCCCGATATACAGAAGAGAGGCGCGCATGGCAGTCAGCGCGCGCGGGTAAGCTTGTTCACCCCAGCAAATTTCGCCCCGGAAGTCGCTAGCGCTGCCGATCAAGGTACGGATCAGGGTGCTTTTGCCGGCACCATTGGCACCCTCTACCTGCAGGGCGGTGCCCGGCGCCAGGGTGAAATTGAGGTCAGCAAACAGCAGGCGTCCGTCCCGCTCGCAAGAGAGATCGCGCGCAATCAACGACTGCCCGGCGGGACAACAACCACCAGGGTATTCTCGGGATTCTGAGGCCATTGCCCACCGCAACTGATGAAAAACTAATCGGTATTATACCGGCACTGACGGGCTTTGCATGGTTTTCCCGTCGTCACTGGCACTGCCATCACCGTCACCCCAGGCGATCTCGGCCTCAACCCGGCTGCTTCCCGGCGCGTAGTGCACTTGACGACAAACAGTCTGCAATAAGTCCAGACCGCGCCCGGAATAGATGCCCCTCGGCGCACGAACCTCCGGAAAACCCGTGCCGCTGTCTTCCACCGTCAAGGTCAGGAGGCCGCCGGTTTTGTGCTCACTACAGTGCACCGAAATACTCACCCATCCGTCACTCAGGCGGCTGCGGCGCTCTGCCAGCAAGTCGTAATAGCGAATAAAACCGTCATCGGTGCTCTTGATGGAGGAATCCAGCTCCAATACGCCGTGCTCCAGTGCATTGCGGAACAACTCGCCCAACGCAATGGCGAGGTCCTCCTGAAACCGGGCTGCGCCAGGCATCTGCCCGACCACACTCAAAAGATGCGGCAGCGGATCGGCCGCGCGCAGCTCCTCCTGCGAGAGCCTGAAATTGAGCGACCACTGTCCAACACGCCCGCCACGGCGATCCCCAGAGGGATCCATTGCCGAGTAACCCCGTCTCCGCAGGGAGGCATCCGTCAGATCCAGTTCGACCAGGGAAAGATCGTCATGCTGCTCAGCAGCATGCGCGTTCACCGCCACCAGAATTTGATCGAATGCCTGAGAGCCATTCCCGCCATCGGCCTGCAGCAGCTGCAACAACCGCGACTCACCGAAGTGCTCCCCTTTACTGTTGCGTGCCTCGTGAATGCCGTCACTCCAAAGGTACAGCCGGTCACCGGGAAGGACCCGCAGGTTGACCACTGCCGCATCGATCTGATCGCTAGAAAGCACGCCAAATGGCAGGTGGCGGGACTCCAGCAGGTGCAATTCACCACTTTGGCGCTTCAGGCAGGGGCTCGGCATGCCCGCATTCAAAATCCGCAAGTGCTGGCGTCGGGGATCCAGTTCCAGCATGACCAGGCAGCAGAACATCTGCCGCGGCAGGATGCCGTAGAGTTTGCGGTTGATCTCCCGCAGAACCCGCGCCATGGAGAAGCCGCGCGGCACCATCGAATAGAAAATTGACGTGAGGGGCACCGCCCCCACCGCTGCCGCAAGGCCGTGACCCGCAAAATCTCCCAACATCAGCACCAATTTGCCATCCGGCGCATGTGTGGCCGCCAGCAAATCGCCGTTAAGAACCGCGCGGGGAGAAAGGTGATAGCGAATTGCGGGCGTGTCATCCAGGCAGCTCTCATTACCGAGGTTACCGAAAATTTCCCGCGCGTTGGCCTGCTCCTGAAGGAAGTCGGCGTGGTGACGACGCAACCGGTCCCGCTGCGCCATCAGAGAGCGGCTGAACTCGCAGAACCGGCGAATGGAGGCCAGCTTGAGCTCCACCAGCGCCGGGCTGTATGGCTTGGTGAGGATGTCGTCGCAATCCTGTAAAAAGGTTACCTCGGCTCCGACATCCGATTCCTCCAGAACGAAGAGAATCGGTACCGGCTCAATCCCCGTGCACTGGCGCAACTGCCGGATTTCGTCACTGCTGGTATTTCTGGCTGCCCGCGGCCCAAAAATCAGTAAATTGGGCGCAAACTCTTCATAGATCTCCAGCGCCTCGATGCTACCCGGGACAAGCTGCACCGACGCTGGAAGTGCGCTGCCGCTGGCGCTGGTGTATTGCCAGTTGTGGATGATCTGGCGCAGCGCTGCCCCCTCGCGGGCATCGCTTTCGACTATGAGAACCTGGAACGCAGACATGTAGGAAGGGATCAGCGAATGCTAAAAATTCGGTCGAAATTGGACACCGATAGAATGTGGGAGACATGGGCATTGGCATTCATCAGCTCAACCCTGGGCTGAAAGCCTTCTCGACCCATTTCCACACAGTAGTCACGCAATAACAGAAGCATACCCAGGGCAGCACTGTCGAGATGATCGGTTGCGGAAAGGTCTACCAGAAAAACTTTGGGAGGCGGTGCCACATTGCGATAGGCCCGCTGAAATTCCCGGTGCAAGTTAAAGTCAAAGTTACCGACCACACGGATAACCAGCGCTTCCCCGCTGTCAGAAACTTCCGAAGTAACCCGGTTTTCAAACCTCTCGGAAACCACCATCTGAAGGTCCTTTTTCTGCCCCTTCCCAATTCATCCAGTTGACGACCGATGCGGAAATCCGTTATCGGCCCGACCAATATACACCTCGCTGGTACACCTGCAAACCGGTCCTTTGGGTGGAACCCCAGGGGACATTCAACCACCGTTGCAGAGTCTCTCCTCCACCCCAAATTAGAACCCCCAAATTGGAAAAGGGTGCCAATGGCACCCTTTTCTACCTGTCGTGGTATTACCGAAGGCTACCCGACAGAATTTCATCTGTACCCGGGCCGGACCCGGTGCGTGTAAATTGACCTGATTAAAAAACCACCCGGCTTAGAAGTCGTACTGAAAATCCATCAGCTCCCTTCTGAGACGCATTTCCTCCAGCTTGTCTTCGACCATCCGGCGGGCATCCCTGGGACTGTTGGGAATCAGCAGAACATCTTCTGCCAAAGAAGATTCGGATTCATCAAAATCCATGTCATTTTCGATAACGTTGCCGCTCATAGAAAACTCCACAATCTCGATCTGCCAGGGCAGAAACACTTTGTCTGTTTTTGTTGTGCAATCGCAGATTAGCCAGCTATCGCTTTTCCGGTCAAGCAACTTTTTTGTTGCGGAAACGGGGCATTTCTCAGGGTTACATAGTTCCCCGGAAAGGCATCAGGGACCGGCGAAAAGGTCTCCATACAAGCACCGCAACTGGCGCAAAAATACCTGCAATTTGTTACCAGTTCGCGACAGTTTTTCCCCAGAATGATCCCGGAGAGCACCGGCAGTCAGCGGAGCACTGCGGTAACCAAAACTGTTCCGGCGTTACCGCTGGTTACACAATATTGGGCGAGCCGATGGAGTTGGCAGTAGTGGTGAGATTGAAAGCAAAGAGTGGGGTCTGGATTTGCGCCCATGACAGCTGGCGCGCCAAGCGCTAGAATGGCCGCCCTGCCCACTCGGGCAGCACGTCCCCGTCGGTTAACCGGATAAACCACGGACCTCCTAAGTCCGGACTGCCCGTTCGAGTCGGGCCGGGGACGCCATCCTTCAAGCCGCACCAATGCAGTGCTCAGTCGCTGCCGAAGATCGCCACCTCGGCGGCCTGTCCGGCCACCCGGCTTCCCCGATACATACCCGACGTGTTGAAGGTCAATGCGATATTGCCCTTGGCATCCAGCACGATGACACCGCCAGTGCCCCCCACCGGAAGCAACACCTGGTTGATCACTTCATCCGCCGCCTGCGCGACGGACTTGTTCTGGTAGGCAACACGGGTACAGATGTCCGCCGCCACGTTGTAGCGGATAAAGTACTCGCCGTGGCCAGTGGCAGAAACGGCACAGGAGTTATTGTCTGCGAAGGTGCCGGCGCCGATTACCGGGGAGTCGCCGATACGCCCGTAACGCTTGGCGGTCATTCCGCCGGTGGAAGTACCGGCAGCCAGGTTCCCGTGTTTGTCCAGCGCCACCGCACCCACGGTACCCATTTTGAACGCTGCCGGTAACGCCTCTACCGCCGCTTGGTAATCCTTGTCCTGCTTGTTTTCTTTTTTCAGTTTTTCCCTGGCACGCTCCAACTGCTCCCGCCGTTGCGGGGTATCAAAATCCCGGTTGTCGACCATAGGCACACCGCGACTTTTGGCAAATGCTTCTGCCCCCTCCCCCGAAAGCATCACAAACGGCGAGTCCTCCATCACCATCCGCGCAAGGTTGATGGGGTTGGCGATGTGCTGTACTCCGGCAACGGCGCCTGCCTGGCGGTCGCGACCGTCCATAATGGAGGCATCCAGTTCGTGGGTGCCTTCATAGGTAAATACTGCCCCTTTGCCCGCATTGAACAGGGGTGAATCTTCAAGAATGTTGATCGCCGCCACTACCGCGTCCAGGCTAGAGCCGCCCTTTTCCAGCACGCCGTAGCCGGCATTGATTGCCTCCTCCAATTTGGCGCGGTAGTCGCGTTCCTTTTCCGGTGTCATTTTCGATTTTTCAATGGTGCCGGCGCCACCGTGAATGGCGATGGCAAAGGTTGGTGTCTCCGGCTTTTGCGCGTCTGCACAAACGCTAACCAGCATCAGGCAGGCGACAACCCAGGTGAGTTTTTGCATGGCGTTTCTCACTATTGTGTAATCCGATTCATTCTAAAGTTCCTGGGAGAAAGTAACCCAGCAAAGCCCGGGCCGCCAATCACAGAACCATTCGCGCCACCGATTCAATCGTCTCCCGCACACCATCGTCATTACTGGACTTGCCCACCGCCTAGCGCAATTCCAGACGCCACCTTTGAAACAGGGTAATGATGGCTATGCGATCGCTCACTCGGTAAAAAACGTTTCAAATAACTTCATTGCCCAGGCTCCCGTCACACAGATTCCCGAGAGCTGGTACTGGCCGCGATTCCCTGTTGTTCCAGTTGATCTAATTCCTCCGCGCGAAACCCCAGCCCCGCGAGAACCGCGCGCGTATCTGCGCCCGCCCGACGTCGACCGTGTAACACGCTTGACGGAGTGCGGCTGAACCGCGGCGCCGGCGCCGGCTGCAGATATCCATCAATGGGGATATAGCTGTTGCGAGCACTGTTGTGTGAATGTTGCGGAGCCTCGTCAGCACTCAGCACCGGAGAAACGCAAGCATCGGTGTTTTCAAGTAGCGCACACCAGTCGTCGCGGGTCTTCTGGCGAAAACGTTCCGCCAATACATTTTTCAGGGTGCGCCACTGGCCTGGCTCATTCTGCGCGGCATTGTTAAAGGTGGTCTTGTCCAGCCCCATCAACTCTACAAATTCGGTAAAAAAGTGCGGCTCTATGGCTCCCAGTGCCAGATATTTTCCGTCAGCGGTCTCGTAGGTATCATAAAAAAATGCAGCACCATCGAGGATATTGCTTTCCCGCTCTTCCAGATTCCACAGGCCCGCCGCGTGGAAGCTGTGACACATCCACATCAGATTCGCTACACCGTCCACCATGGCCGCATCCACTACCTGCCCTTTGCCAGAGCGACCGGTTTCCAGCAGCGCACCGAGAATGCCCATAACCAGAAACAGGGTGCCGCCGCCAAAATCACCCACCAAGTTTAGCGGCACTACCGGCTTCTCCCCTTTGCGGCCGATGGCATGCAGTGCGCCGGTGAGCGCAATGTAATTGATATCGTGCCCGGCATTCCGTGCCAGAGGCCCCTGCTGGCCCCAGCCAGTCATGCGCCCGTAAATCAGTTCCGGGTTTATCCTGTGGCATTCATCCGGGCCGATACCCAGTTTTTCCATCACCCCCGGACGGAAGCCTTCGATGAGCACATCCGCGGTGGCCACCAGTTTGAGAAAAATCTCGCGACCGCTGTCACTCTTGAGATCAAGCACGACCGATTTTTTACCGCGTCGACTCATATCCTTGGCATACATGGGATCAGGCTTAAGAGTGCGATCCACACAGATCACCTCTGCCCCCATATCCGCAAGCAGCATACCCGCCATGGGGCAAGGTCCCATACCCACCAATTCAATGACTTTAAATCCGCTCAGTACACCCATAACCGCCTCCATTCAGACCGAGGATCCCAATCACCCGGGTCATGGCCTCAACCACCGAGGTTTCATCGACCACATTGACCTTGCAAAAGATGGCCCGCTCACCGAGCGACTCGGCCACTGCAACACCTCTGGTGTCATTCAGGTCAAAAATTGCGACATTGGTACCGTTGGCGATAGCGCGCCCGGGTTGCGGAACCAGGCGCCCCTCGTCTATGCGAAGATCACTTGAAGCTTTCACCTTTCGCCAGGGTTTCCGCCACGATAGTCGGCGGCAGGAAGCGATCACCATACTGCACAGCCAGCGCATTGGCGCGATTGATAAATCGTCGCAGGCCGTAAGTATTGACGAACTGGATAAAGCCGCCGGTCCACATGGGTGCGCCGATTCCCAGCAGCGATCCCACATTGCCATCAGCCACGCTGCGCAATACCCCTTCCTGCAGGCACTTGAGGCTTTCAATAACCTGACGGAACAAAAGCCGGTCCTTGATATCATCATTGGGCAGATTTACGTCTTCCCGCATGTACAGCTCGTACAGTTTTGGCCAGACGGACTTGCTGCCATCTTCGCCATACTCGTAATAGCCACCACCGTGATAGCGGCCACCGCGGTCAAATTCGCTGATCAGGCGCTCACACACTTCGATGTTACAGCTATTGTCACCCTTGGCCCCCAACACACCCATCTCGCGATGGGTTTCCGCAACCTTGCGGGTCAGCTCCTGGCTGACTTCATCCTGAATAGTGAGCGGCCCCACCGGCATCCCCACCTGTTTGCCCATGGCATCAATCAGCACCGGATCTAACCCCTCTACCAGCAAGCGCGCGCCTTCGTCGAGGAAGGTACTGAACACCCGCGAGGTGAAAAAGCCGAGGGAGTCATTCACCACAATGGGGGTTTTGCCGATCTGCTGGGCGTAGTCAAACGCTTTGGCCAGGGCCTCGTCGCTGGTCTGTTCACCACAGATAATTTCAATCAGGGGCATTTTATCCACGGGCGAGAAAAAGTGGATACCGATAAAGTTTTCCGGTCTTTTACTCACCTCAGCCAACTGGCTGATCGGCAAGGTCGAAGTATTGGAGCCAAACACCCCAGTCTCAGTGAGATAAGGTTCAGCCTCCCGAGTGACCTTGCTCTTGAGTTCAATATTCTCGAACACCGCTTCCACAATCAGATCACAGCCCTGCAGATCCTCGTATTGATCCGTCGCCTTAATCAGGTTCAATAACTGCTGCTTATCCTGTTCAGAGGCACGGCCGCGCTCTATCTGTTTGTCCATCAGCTTCGCAGAATAGGATTTGCCTTTTTCCGCCGCCACCACACTGATGTCTTTCAGTACCACCTCGATACCACTGCGGGCGGATGCATAGGCGATGCCCTGCCCCATCATGCCGGCACCGAGAATGCCGACTTTTTTAACCGTGGTCTTTTCAATTTTCTTCGGTCGGCTGGCTCCGCTCTTGACACTGTTCATCTGGAAAAAGCCGGTGGTGATCAAATTCACCGCCTCGGGTGTGGTAATCAGATAGGCCAGCGCGCGGGACTCATAGCGCAGGGCGGTATCGATATCTACCGTTACCGCCTGGGCCGCCACATCGAGAATTTTTTCCGGTGCAGGCAACAGGCCGCGAGTTTTCTTGAAGAGCATCGCCGGGGCACTGGAGAGAATGGCGTTGATCTTGGGGCTCCAGATATCGCCACCGGGTACCTTGTGGCCCTTGTGGTCCCAAGGCTGAACCGCGGCCTGTGGATTTTCTGCAATCCAGGATTTCGCAGCACTGACCAGATCTTCGGCCACCTCGATTAACTGATCTACCAGCCCCGCCTTATGCGCATCACCGGCCTTCATATGCTTGCCTTCCAGCAAAATTGGCAACGCTTTTTCCAAACCCAGCATATGAATGGAACGCACTACACCGCCGCCGCCGGGTAGCAACCCCAGGGTGACTTCAGGCAGACCAATGGAAACCTTGGGAGAATTCCAGGCAATGCGATGATTGCACGCGAGACAGATTTCCAGTCCGCCGCCGAGGGCTGCGCCATTGATTGCCGCCACCACTGGCACCGGCAATTTTTCCAGGCGGCGCAGGGGTGCCTTGATGCCCGACTCGATCATTTCAAACTGTTCCGGCTCACCGCCGGGCGCAACACTGGAAAGCGCCTTGAGATCGCCGCCAGCAAAGAAGGTGCTTTTGCCGGAGGCGATAACAACCCCGGTCAGTTCCGTCTCTTTTTCCAGGCGATCGAGGGTTTCCGCCATCGCGGTGCGGTACTGCTTGTTCATGGCATTGACCGGGCCATCCATATTCATGGTAACCGTCACTATGCCGTTGCTGTCTTTTTCGTAGATGAAGCCGTGGTATTTATCAGCCATTGTCTTAGCCCTGTTCTGAATTTGTTCTCCGCTCACCCGTATTTGCGTGCAAGTCAAACCCGCTCGATGATGGTGGCAATACCCTGACCACCGCCGACGCAGAGGGCCACCAGGCCGCGCTTGAGATTGCGGCGTTCCAGCTCGTCTAGCATGGTGCCCACCAGCATGGCCCCAGTGGCGCCCAATGGGTGCCCCAGGGCGATGGCGCCACCGTTAACGTTGGTGATTTCGTGAGAGATATCCAGATCTTTCATAAAGCGTAGCGCCACTGCAGCAAAGGCTTCATTGATTTCAAACAGGTCTATGTCTTTGGTCGTCATACCCGCTTTTGCCAGAGCTTTTTTCGCCGCAGGCCCCGGACCTACCAGCATGATGGTGGGATCGGTGGCCAGCACCCCAGTGGCCACAATTCGACCGCGGGGTTGAAGGCCGAGGTCGTTACCGGCTTTTTCACTGCCGATCAACACCGCGGAGGCACCGTCCACAATGCCGGAGGAATTGCCCGGTGTGTGCACGTGATTCACGGCGGGCAAATGGGGGTACTTGCGCAACATCAGATCGTCAAACCCGATACTGCCCATGGGTGCGAAAGAAGGTTTTAATTGGCCGAGCACCTCGAGGGTAGTGTTGGGCTTGATGAATTCATCCCGAGCGAGAATAGTCATGCCATTCAGGTCTTTTACCGGCACCACGGAGCGGTCGAAATAACCTTCGCTCTGGGCCTTTGCCGCGCGCTGCTGTGACGCCAGTGCGTAACTGTCTACGGCAGTGCGATCCCAACCTTCAATGGTGGCGATGGTATCGGCACCGATTCCCTGAGGAACGGTGCCGTCGTGTACATTCACTTCCGGGTCGTTCAGCCAGGCACCTCCGGCAACTCCCATGGGCACCCGCGACATGGATTCAACTCCGCCGGCAACCACCAGATCTTCCCAGCCGGAAGCAATTTTCATCGCTGCGATATTGACGGCTTCCAGACCGGAGGCACAGAAACGGTCCAATTGAACCCCGGCCACGCTTTCATCCCAGTCTGCGAACTGCACTATGGTCTTGGCGATGTCGCCCCCCTGTTCGCCGACCGGAGAGACACACCCCATCACCACATCGTCCACACGGCTGGTGTCCAGGTCGTAACGGCTCTGCAGCTCCCGCAGCAGCCCCGCCCCCAGCGCCACCGGTTTTACCTCGTGCAGTGAGCCATCCTTTTTGCCCTTGCCCCGCGGGGTGCGGATCGCATCGTAGATATAGGCTGTGTGAGTCATCGCTGAATCCTGTTGTTCTAACCTGATCTCAAAATGGCGAATGCCTGCTGCCCGATACCGCCGGCTTAGGCCAACACTCGATTAAATATGAACCTTTTATCCATTATGGTGTGGCCAAACCTGTTCCAACAAGAACATCAAACCCCAAAAATTGACATTTTGTTCCCATTACACAAAATGGCGGGAAGCCACATTGAAGGTGCCCGATGCAGGATTTCTCCATCCCGGTTTCGTTTCTACACGCCGTGTTGCGCTACGCGCCCGAACAGGGGCTCAGCGTAAGCCGACTGCTACAGCGTTGCGGTATCCCCCCCAAAATATTGCAGGACGAAACGGCCCGCGTCAGCGCACGGCAGTACGCCGACCTGCAGACCCTCGCCATGCGCGAAATGGGTGACGAGATCCTCGGCTACACCCAACCGCCAATGAAACTCGGCACCGGCGCAGCCCTCTCCCACTGGATGATTCACACCCGTAACCTGGGCCAGGCACTCAAACGTTACTGCCATTTTTACGGCATGATCGAGCGCGGCCTGAAACCTCAACTGCTGCTCGATGGCGACCAGGCGATACTGCGTTTCTCCCTTTGGGGTAATCAGCCACAACCGGAGCCCTACGCCTTTGAGCTGGTCATGTTTGGGCTGCATCGCTTCGCCTCCTGGCTGACCCGCCACAACTTGAGAATCAACCTGGTAACCCTGAACTACGACGAACCTGAGCACGCGCGGGAATACCGCGCGATTTTTCTCGGCACGCCGATTCAGTTTTCCGCCGATCATTGTGAACTGCAATTCAAGCGGGATCTGCTGCAAAAACCGGTAAGGCAGACTCAGGAAACCCTGGACACCTTTCTGCGCAACCCGCAGCGGAATCTGTTGCTCGGCAATTACAACCTGCAAAGCTGGATCGGTAGAACCCGCTCGCTGTTGCGTCAGAATATGATTGAGATGCCCACCCTGGTCGGCGTTGCCGAAGCCCTCGGCAGCAGCCCGAAAAAACTGCGCCAGCAATTGAGCGACGAAGGTATTGGTTATGGGGAGCTGAAGGAACAATTGCGGCGGGACGTTGCCATGCAGCATCTGGCCAACCCGGACATGTCCGTTGAGCAGGTGGCCCTTCTCACCGGCTTTGCGGAATCCAGTACGTTTATTCGTGCCTTTCGCAAATGGACCGGCTATACCCCCTACGCCTACCGCAAGAAATATTATTGAAGGCCCCTGTTTGAGCGTAAAAAAGCCGCCCTTTTCAGGGCGGCCAACATCCGAAAAACAATATTTCAGTAATGAAAAATTACAGGGCTTTCAGGAACGCTACAATCGCGCAACGCACCCGCCTCAACGAAAATATCAGGCAAGGCGTTGGCCGAATAGCTTAAGCATTCCCAGCCAGGCGCGCTCTGCCTGCGCCTGGTTATAGGCCATAGAATCCGGTGGGCACCAGCCATGCATCGCGCCCTCGTAGACTTCCACAGTGGCATCCAGCCCAGTGGCCTCGAAGGCTTCACGCAGCGCATCCTTTGCTTCCGGCTGGCGCTCGTCATCGTTTTCGGCAATGGCCACCAGAAACCCCGCTTGTATCTTCGGCACCAGCCGATGGGGGCTGTCGCTGGCCTCGGTAACCAGGCCACCGCCATGAAAAGAGGCACCGGCACCAATGCGCTCCGGCATGGCCGCAGCCAGGCGGAACGTATAGGAACCCGTCATGCAGTATCCGGCAGTACCGACCTTCTTCGCAGGGTCTACCGCTGCCTGCTTGTCGAGCCAGGCAACAAATGCTTTTCCGTCCGTCACGCAGGTTTCCGGGGACAAGGTGCCCGCCAGCTCGCGGCCTTTCGGGAAGATGGTTTTGCGCAATTCCGGCCCGATAATTTTGGCATCGTCCGGTACCAGCTGGCCCTTCATAGTTCGGTAATAGGGGTTTACCACCAGCACCGCGTACCCGGACTGAGCCAGGCGCTTGCCCATGTCACGGAAGGCGCGGCGCATGCCGAAAATATCTGGCCATAGAATGACGGCGGGGTGGTGCCCTTCCGCGGGGTGCACAAAATAACAGTCGGCCTCGCCATCCGGGGTGGGCACCATTACCTTGCCCTCAGTTACCTTAACCCCGCTCTCTGCCCCGCTTTGCGCAGAAACAGACCAGGGCAAGATGGCCAACAGGCCAGCGCCGACGCCCAAACGCCCGAAACCCCGGCGACTCACGCCCTTACCGAGTCCACGCTGCAGAAAATAGGTTTCCGCATCCTTACTGTTCAGCTCGTCACACATGGCCCACTCCTGTTATTGGTTTTTCCAGACCCTAGTTTTAAGACCCTAAAGGAAAAGCCGGATTCAGTACAGGTCTCGCCGGTAGCGCCCGGATTCCAGCAGTGCTTCAAGCTCCCGCTCGCCCAGTAATTGCTGGAGCACTTTGTGCACACCCTCACCCATACCGGCGCGATTGCCACACACATAGATGTCCGCGCCGAGAGCAATAAAGGCGCGCAATGATTCTTCTTGTGCCGCGAGAAATTCCTGTACATAGCGATATTCGGATTTCCCGCCGCGGGAAAAGACCCGGTCACAGCGGACCAGGGTTCCACGCTTGTGCCAGGCCTCCAGCTCCGCAGCCAGTGGCCGGTCAGCTTCCGGGCAGCGCTCGCCAAACAGCAGCCAGGCTGGCCCCGGATTTACCTGTGCGGCGCGCTCTGCCAGCTGCGCCCGCAGCCCGGCAAGGCCACTACCGGCACCGATCAACAGTATGGGACGCTGGTGATCCGGGGTGTGGCAATTACCGTTTTCCCGCAGGCTGCCGGCAAACAGCTCGCCGGTTTCGCAGAACTCCGTCAACCAGCCGGAACCCAGCCCCAGTTGCCCATCCTTGCTACATTGCTGCCGCACGATCAGTTTCACAGCGCCCTCTTCACGGCAGGAAGCCACGGAATACTCGCGCGCGGGCAACAGCGGGAACTCGGAAAAGTCCCCCCGCAGCAGCTTGTCCCGGTCAAACTCCGCTTCCGGCAGTGCGCGATCGCGCAACCAGGCCTGTAGCGTCTGGCCGCGACCGCCGACGGCAATCCACTGGCTGCCATCCAATTGTTGCCGCGCAAGCCAGTGGGACACCTGCGCCCGCTCCTGGCGGGGCTGCAGAACAAACACATCGCCCGCGCGCCACTTGGGCCAGTCGTTCACCGCCCGCAGCGTCAACTCAAATAGAGGCGCCCCTGGACTGCCGGGGTTAAGCAAACGCCGCCCAGCCAGTCGCCACCAGATACTGGACCTGCTGATTGCATTGCCGACCTCCTCAGGCTCAGGCGCGCTGAACCAGGCTGGCATGGCACTGGCAACGCCGCTGGTATCACCGCGGGCACCGTCGACCTTGTGTATTGGCTCCAGCGCTTTCGCACCCAGCTGCGCCATGCCATCGAACAGCAGTTGCCCAAAGGCACAGAAGCGCTCGTAGGTACTGTCACCCAGGGCGACAACGGCATAAGAAAGGTGGGAGAGGTCCAGTCCGGCAGCGCTGCCGCCACTGAGGTAATTTCTGGCGAAGCGCTGACCGTTATCCGGCGCCTCCCCTTCCCCATATGTGGCAACTACAAACAGGGCTTTTTTCGCGGCTTGTAGTGCCTCAGAAGATACCTGGCTCAACGGCAGCACCGTAACCGCCTGCGAAGGCTCCAGGTGGGCTGCGCTCTGGCGAGCCAGCGTAGCGGCAGTACCGCTCTGGCTGGCATAGGCGATGAGTACACCGCCGGCCTTTTGCGACAGCTGGAGGCGACGGGTCGCCTCCAGCGTGTGGCGGTGGCGCACTACAAGAATCAGGACCCACAGGAGCCAGAGCAAGGTGCAGCTCAGTGCGATCGCCAGGCGCTGGAATTCTGTCACCCGCTGACTCCCGATTTACGACGGATTTTCAATGGTTACAGTGGCAGCACTTCGAAGGTTGCGGTGTAGGAACCGCGGCGACTGGTCGCCGGTGCCTTGGCTTTACCGTCTTCGTATTCTGCTTCCATAAAGTACTGCCCCGCACTCGGCCAGGTGACGCTGAACAGGCCAGCGGCATCCGCCTTCACCTTGATTTCATCCTGGCTGTCACGGTAACGGCTGCCACCGGGGATCAACATGACTTCGGCATTTTTTGCCGGTTCGCCATCAATCAACAGTTTGAAGTTTGCGCTCTCTCCGGCGTAGAGGTCGTTCGGATGCGTCACCGGCACCAGTTCCAGGCCAACACCCAGGGGCTTAAGTACCGAGTCCGAAGGCGCGCCCAAGGTAACGAACGTTTCAATACGGCGGGAGCTCTGGGTAACCCGCAGCTCTTTGGCATTTTTGGGCACGGCCGTTGCGAAGTCCGCATCGTTCGCCTGTTGACCGCGGCCCGGCCACATATGGCGCTTGCCCTCTTCATCTTTCCACACAGCGCGGAGACCGGAAGAAGCCAGTCCAACCCGGTAGGTACCCTCACCTTTCAACTGCAGATCAAACGTACTGCGGTATTTGCCTCTGGCGCCATTTTCCAGTGCAACCGATTCGCCATTGGGCGCAATTGCGGTCACAGACTCAATTCCCATGGCAACGTGATCCGGGAAGAAAATCGTATTGGATACGGCCGCATCAAACGTAACGTAGGGCGCCTCACCAGAAAGTACCGTGGAGCTGGGCAGAATCCAGGCGCGGTGTGCTTGCGCCTGCATGGCGACGCCGGCAGTCATGAGGCCGGCCAGTAAAACTTTACCGAGGGAGGAGTGTTTCATCAGAATGTCCTTTCTTTATATAGATTGGCGGTCGGGCAAATAACTATCGAGAAACTATCGAGTAACTCGTTAGGGCAGCAGAGCAACCTGAATGCTGCCCAGCTCTTCTTTTCCTTTGGCAGACAGTGGCAAGCTGGATTTTTCCAGTGGCCAGGTAAGGGGGATTTCGATCAGCTCACGACCGCCCACTTCCCGTGCTGCCTCAATACGCAGGCGATATTTGCCCGGCGCCAACTTGGCGAGATCGCTGTCGGCGATAGCCACTTCCAGCGCGTGTTCACCGGGGCCATAGGTGGCGGAGGTGATACCGTCCACCGGAACATCCAGTCCGCGCCCGCCACGGCGCCACCACTGGCGCAAATCCTTGAGCCATTTTTCGCCTTCGTTGTTGCGCATCTCCAGGTCATACCACACGGCAATCTGGGTCGCTTTGCGGGATTCATCCTCCAGCCATACCGCCACATAGGGGTTGTGGTATTCCGCCACATTGAGGCGCGGGATTTCGATGCTTACTTTCAGGCTCTCAGCCTGAACAGCGCTCGCCGCACACAGGCCAAACAGCGCAACGGCCACCAGCTTTTTGAACAACTTCATTTCCATGTCTTTTCCCGATCGTCGATAGAGTTAGTGAATAAATACGAGGGCAATCACCAGCGGAATCAACACCCCCAATGCCGTAATCGGCCAGGTGGAAACCCTTCTGCTAGACTGCTGCCAAAGCAGCCAGAAGCCCGTCAAACAGAAGACTACGCAGGCGACCGCAAAGACATCCAGGTACCAGCGCCAGGCGCTGCCGGTATCCCGGCCCTTGTGCAGGTCATTGAAATACGCGATCCAACCGCGATCAGTGCTTTCAAAAATCAGCTCGCCAGTCTCGGGAACCAGCGACAGCCAGGCATCGCCGCCGGGTTTCGGCATGGCAATATAAAATTCACCGTCATCCCAGTCACCACGATGCCGACGAGGGACGAGGATGCGATGTTCCTCAGCCAGCCACTCGATCAAATCAGCGGGCAAATGCGGTTCCACGAGTTCGGCAGGCCGCCAATCCTGAATCAGCGCCTCGGGCACAACCAGCTCGTGGCTCACCAGCTTTGGTGTGGCCGGTATCTCGCCTGCGTGATTGAGGGTGATGCCAGTAATGGCAAACAGCAGTATCCCGACCAGGCACACCGCAGAGCTGATCCAGTGCCACTGACGCACGGTTCCGAAAGAAATTGCCACGGATGCCGGATTCCTGTTCCCGAGTCTGAATAGTCAAAGAACGAGATGATAATGCATCTCATTTGTAAGCTAAAGCGACGGAGGGCGGAAAAGCGGTTAATTACTGTAAAGACGGGAAACGGAAAGCCAGCAAATAGCACTGGGTACTTCAACCTGAAGCGCGATCAAAAACGCAAAAAAAAGGCCGGTCAATGGCCGGCCCTGTACATCACCGCCCAGATATCAGTAAATCCAGCGCGGCCAGGCAGTCCCGGTTGTAGGCTACCCGGGTGGGCCCATCCAACGCTTGCGGGCGCACGCCGATTTTCGCTCCAATAAAATCGAGCCTTTGCCACTCTGCAACTTCCAGACTCAAAGCTATTTGATCACGAGTGAGTAATGATCCATTTGCAAAATGCCCACCGGGAAAAATTTCGGCCGGTGGCATATGGGTATCACGCCAGACACCGTAGGGTGTATCACAATCAGAAATCCCTGAGAACATCAGACCACGCAGTAGCCCGGCCTCTCGCGCAATACGAAGATGCTCCAGCGGGCCCTCGATGCTGCGCGTTTCCAGGGCCGAGCGCCCCCAGTTAATAGAAAGCCCCAAGTTACTGCCGCACTGTTGATTAACCGCAAGAATGGATTCTATTTCTTCCTCAAGCGTCAAAAAGCCCTTTTCAGGTTTCAAGCCTTCAACAAACGCATCGCAATGCTCAATCACCAAGCCGGCGCCATCCCAGTCCCAGGATACAATTTCTTCCAGAGAGCGCTTGAGAGCATCGGAGGACGATGGGGACGCTGTGCGGTTGGGGCTGGTATGCAACTGGATAGTTTCAACGGCTTTTCGCCCCAGGTGGCCATTGAGTTTGATCACCGCGGCATGCATTTGCCGGTAAAAATCGATTCCGGCAGTACGCCCTGACTCGACATCAGAGGCGATACCAAAGGTGCCGTCCTTAGCCAGCCGCTCCATGACGCCCGGGACGCCGGTGAACACAAAGCTCCAGTCGGGATCAATATTGCGGAGGAACCATTCGTCATCGTGGGCATGCAACTGGCCAGTAAACGGATGCTCGATACCCCGGATATTCTCTATCTGCTTGATGCCATTCAGATAGGACTCCTGCAACTCCGGTTGCCAGCTGTCCGAAACGGGAGCTGTGGCGTAGGCACCTAAGATATATTTCATATGCTGATTGCGATTCCTGAGGATGTGGAAAGTCCACCATTATACGGATGCTCCTCATCCCGACCCAACGGTCCCTTTTCCGTAACCTTCTTCGCCACCCTTACCCACCCGCTATACCCGCCACACTCACGCGCCAATAGTGGTTTACCCCCACGTTTGGTATCCTCTGCGCCAGCTTGAGCAGTGCCGATACCCGTTCGGTGCGCCTCCCAGTCAACACCACAACTCCCTGATTTTAAAAGAATTATCAAATCCAATGCCCGCAACTGCCGCTGCCAATAAGAACCAGAAACCCGAACATACGCCAATGATGGTCCAGTATTTGCGGATCAAGGCCGAGCACCCCCAGGAGCTGGTGTTTTACCGCATGGGTGACTTCTACGAGCTGTTCTACGACGACGCCAAGCGGGCGGCGGAACTGTTGGATGTGACCCTTACCGCCCGCGGCAAGTCCGGGGGTCAGCCGATTCCCATGGCAGGAATTCCCTACCATGCGGCGGAGGGCTACCTGGCACGGTTGATCAAAGCCGGTGTGTCGGTGGCCATTGCCGAGCAGTTTGGCGACCCGGCCACGACAAAAGGACCGGTGGAGCGCAAGGTAGTGCGCATCGTTACCCCGGGCACCGTGACCGACGAGGCGCTGCTGAACGAACGCCGGGACAACCTGCTGGCCGCGACCGTGCTGTTGGGCGACAAATTTGGCCTGGCGCTACTGGACGTGGGCACCGGACATTTTGCGGTGCAGGAAGTGGAATCCCTGGAAGCGTTAACCGAACAGGTACAGCGCTACAGCCCCACCGAGTTGCTGGTCTCTGAAGACCTGACCCTGCCCGCGGAGATAGAGCGCCGTCCGGGTATGCGCCGCCGCGCGCCCTGGGAATTCGACCTGGAAAGCGCCCTGCGTCTGCTGAACCGCCAGTTCGGCACCATGGACCTCGAGGCCTTCGGCTGCAGCCAAATGCATGCGGCCCTGTGTGCCGCGGGTTGCCTGCTACAATACGCGCGCGATACCCAGCGCACCGAACTGCCCCACATTCGCACCCTGCGCACTGAACGCAGTGAAGACACCGTGGCCCTGGACCCCGCCAGCCGCCGCAACCTGGAAATCGACAGCAACCTTAACGGCGGCGATGACAATACCCTGCTGTCAGTTTTCGATGCGTGTAAAACCGCCATGGGCAGTCGCCTGTTGCGCCGCTGGCTCAACAACCCCCTGCGCAACCTCTCCACGCTGCAGCAACGCCAACAGGCGATTGCCGCGCTGATTGGCGACTACCGCTTCGAGCCACTGCGCGATGCGCTCAAACCCATTGGCGATATGGAACGCATACTCGGCCGCCTGGCCCTGCGCTCCGCCCGCCCCCGCGACCTGTCGCGCCTGGGTATGTCCCTGGCCCAGTTTCCCGAGCTGCAGAGCCAGCTCAGTGAGACCGATGCACCATTACTCGGTCAGTTGAGCCGGGAGATGGGTGAGTGGCCACAAACGGTCGAGTTGCTGCAGCGCGCGTTGGTGGAGAACCCGCCAGTAGTCATCCGCGAGGGCGGCGTGATCGCCGACGGCTATGACGAGGATCTGGACGAGCTGCGCGGCATCAGCGAAAACGCCGGTGACTATTTGGTGCAGCTGGAAGTGCGCGAGAAAGAGCGCACCGGTATCCCGACGTTAAAAGTGGGATACAACCGGGTACACGGCTACTTTATCGAAATCAGCCGCGGCCAGAGTGACAAAGCCCCCGCGGACTATATCCGGCGCCAGACCCTGAAAAATGCCGAGCGCTTTATCACGCCCGAGCTGAAGGAGTTTGAAGACAAGGCACTGTCGGCCAAGAGCCGCGCTCTTGCCCGAGAAAAGTTCCTGTACGAGGAACTGATCACCATTCTGAACGAACACCTCGCTGAGCTTCAGACCGCGGCCGCGGCAGTCTCCCAGCTGGACGTCCTCGCCAATATGGCCGAGCGCGCGGACCAGCTGCGTTTGACCCAACCGGAGCTGTCGGAAAAACCGGGTATCCATGTCGAGGGCGGTCGTCACCCGGTGGTGGAACAGGTACTCGACGACCCGTTTGTGGCCAACGACATCGACCTGCACGCATCCCGCCGCATGCTGGTAATCACCGGCCCCAACATGGGTGGTAAGTCGACCTATATGCGCCAGACCGCGCTGATCGCCCTGCTCGCCCACTGCGGCAGTTTCGTGCCCGCCGACAGCGCCCGCATCGGTCTGCTGGACCGCATATTTACCCGTATCGGCAGTGCCGACGACCTCGCCGGTGGACGCTCCACATTCATGGTGGAGATGACCGAAACGGCGAATATCCTGCGCAACGCCAGTGAACACAGCCTGATCCTGATGGACGAGATCGGCCGTGGCACCAGTACCTACGACGGGCTGTCGCTGGCCTGGGCCTGCGCCCAGTTTCTGGCCGACCGGGTGCGCGCCTTTACCCTGTTCGCCACCCACTATTTCGAGCTGACCGAACTGCCGCAGCAGTGCTCGGAGGCGGCCAACATCCACCTGAACGCCACCGAGCACGGGGATTCCATCGTGTTTCTGCACCGCATTCAGGAGGGCCCCGCGTCCAAGAGCTACGGATTGCAGGTTGCCAAGCTGGCTGGTATTCCGCAGGAAGTACTGGACGAAGCCAAGGCGCGGCTCGCCGCCCTGGAAGCAGGCCACACCACCCGCGACTCTGGCCCCGGCGCACCAGCGCAGAAAGCCGTGCAACCAGCAGCACCAGAGCCGGCGCCAACGCCATCACAAGCGGCAAAATCCCCCGCTGCGCCAGCAAAGCCCGCCGCCCCCGCACAGGTCGACCTGTTTGGCAGCGCCCCGCACCCGGCGGTTGAGGCACTGAAGTCCCTGGATCCGGACGACCTGACCCCGCGCCAGGCGCTGGAACAACTCTACGCCCTGCGCAAATTGTTATAAGCACCCAACCAATTCGACTCAAAAGCCACTACAATTCGCGCCATTACTTGCTAAAATCCGCTGCTTTCAGAATTAGGCACAGCTTCTTGCGGGGAGCTGGCCGGGCAGCGGCCACGCCATAGCATCATCGAGGGACAAAAATGACATTCGTAATTGGGGAAAACTGCATCAAGTGCAAGTACACCGACTGTGTGGAAGTGTGCCCGGTAGACTGCTTCTACGAAGGCCCCAATTTCCTGGTGATCCACCCCGACGAGTGCATCGACTGCGCCCTGTGCGAGCCTGAGTGTCCGGCTAACGCCATCTTCTCGGAAGACGAAGTGCCGGATGATCAGCAAGAATATATCGAGCTGAATGCCGAGCTTGCCGAAGTGTGGCCAAACATCACCGAAAAAAAAGATCCGCTACCGGACGCAGCAGAGTGGGATGGCAAAACGGGCAAACTGGAATTGCTTGAGCGCTGAAACACCGCTACAGATTTAAAAAGCCGTCTGGTCCAGACGGCTTTTTTCGTTTCAGGGGCTCCACAAACTCCCAGACGCCATTAAGTGCCCCACCAGAAACCTTCTCAAAATCCATTTCGAAACCCTGTTAGAAATCCTGTTAGAAAGCCACCTAAAGAACCCCATTTTAAGAACCACCAGGAAAGCCCCCTTACCGGTATGTCGACCATAAAATCCCTTCGTATCCTGTTGCGTCGCACCATGGCCATCGCCCTACTCAGCCTGCCGATGGAAGTTCTTTGTAGTGACGACCGTCGTATTGTCCTGGCTCTGGATGACACCCTGTCTCCGGGTGCCTCCGAGTTACTACAAAATGCCCTGGAAGAACTCGACCTTAAAGCAACGCTGATCCAGCCCGAGCGTCCGCCGCTTAGCAAGCGCGCCTCTCTGCAAACGTTCCAGCACGTTAGCCGAGCCCAACAACTACTCGCCAACCTGAAACGCCGACAACCAATGGATTTCAATATGGCGCTGCCCGATATCCCGGGAAAATCCACCACCAATGCGATACCTCACTGGGACTTGTTGTCACACCAGCAGCATGAGGAAGACCCTGCGGAAATTGCCGATTTCGTATTAGAAAATGCCTCTCCCGGTGCAGTACTACTGCTGCGCCCTCTAACCACTACGCACGATCCGGTACTCAGGGCATTGCCAATTATCAGCTCGCGACTGCGCGATGCCGGCTATGAGGTCACAACACTTTCCGAACTGTTGCAGGCGTGACCTGCATCACTCGCCCCTTTTAGTCCGCATTTAGCCCGCAGAAAGAACCCGCGGAAAGAACTCGCAGAAAGACCCCGGTTACCCAGCGCAGGGATTCGCGCTGGCCATTCCCCCGAGCAACCCATTAAAGGACAAGCGTTTAACAACCACCCACCTGAATATTCCAAATACTTCGCCTCTTCGGCAGCTCGCTCGACATCTAACCCGCCACCTTCGCCCTCCCCAACTATTTTTTTTGCGCCCGCATCCAAACGGCCACTCCAAGCAGTCATAAAAAAGAACTTTACAGGCATTCACCGACAATCCAGCTCATCCCGGCTTCCGGTGGATAGGCAAACCTTGGCCTTTCGTGATGTTATCGGAGTGTTCCACTACGGAGGCCGCCCCTGGCGCTAACTTGGCCAGGCGAACACGGAAAAATTACAGGCAAATGGGAAACATGAATAACAAATACTGGAAAGCGGCAGCACCGGTCGCGGTGCTGGCGGTCGCATTTGGGGCGGTACAACTCATGTCGGCGGCGAAGCCAGAGCCGGAAAAGAAGGAAGAGGAACAGCGCCTGGTTTCACTGGTCTACTCCGAGGCCAGAGAAGAAGCCGTACACCTGTCGGTGTCCACCCAGGGTGAAGTACGCGCCCATACGGAAATCGACCTGACACCACAAATCTCCGGCCGCATTGTCGCCATTGCCGACCGCTTTGCCGAGGGCGCCGGTTTTGAGTCCGGGGAAACGCTGATTCAATTGGACGATGCGGACTACCAGCTGGCGGTCGCGCAGGCAGAAGCCGGCGTCGCACAGGCGGAGGTGCTGCTACTGCAGGCCAAAGCGGCAGCGACGGTGAAGCGACAGCAGTGGCTCAACCTGAACCCGAATAAAGAACCCACCCCCCTGCAGGTCAACCAGCCCCAGGTCGCAGAGGCGGAAAGCAAATTGCGTTCGGCCCAGGCCGAACTGGCGGATGCCAAACTGAACCTCTCCCGCACCAAGATCAATTTGCCCTTCCGCGGTCGTGTGATGGCGCGCAATGTCGGTGTTGGCCAGTATGTAACGCCCAGCACCGCGCTCGGCCGTGTATTTGCCACCGATCGGGTGGAAGTACGCCTTCCCCTGACCGATTCACAGCTGCAGGAATTGGGTCTGCCCATGGGCTTTGTCGCCACCGCGAATCACCGCGGCCCAGAGGTCACCCTGTCTGCTTTGGTCGGCAGCCAGGAACACCAGTGGCAGGGGCGCATTGTGCGCACCCAGGCAAACATCGACCAGCAAACCCGCCTGATCTACGCCGTGGCAGAGGTCAATGACCCCTACGGCAAAGGCGCCAGCCGCGTTGGCGACAGCGCTACGCCACTGGCGGTCGGATTATTCGTATCTGCCGAAGCGGAAGGTGTGCAGGAGCGCCAGGCGGTGGTCATGCCACGGGAAGCCCTGCGCAACGCCGACAAGGTGTATGTAGTCGATGAAAACGACCGCCTCAGCATCCGCACTGTGAATGTACTGTCGACCTCCGAGAACCGCGTGGTGATTGCCTCCGGCATCCGCGATGGCGAGCGGGTAGTGACCTCCACCGTGGCCAATGCGGTCGACGGCATGGCGGTACAGCCTATTACCCACCTGGCTCGTAACCTTTCGCAGAACTAACGGAGCGCGCACATGAATAGTCTGATTGCCTGGTGGGCGCGCAACAGCGTCGCCGCCAATCTCGCGATGATCGGTATTTTTGTCGCCGGTCTGATCGGTTTTTCCAGTATGGAACGGGAAATGGATCCCCAGGTGCGCTTCCCCGGTCTGGAGATCCGGGTGAACTGGCCCGGCGCCGCCCCACAGGAAGTGGAAGAACAAGTCGTCTCCCGCATCGAGGAGGCGGTCAGTGACCTCGACAACATCGATTGGGTGCGCTCAACCTCTTCCGAAGGTCAGGGCGAAGTTTACATCCTCGCGGAAACCACCGTGGATTTTGCCCGTTTTATGAACGACGTGAAGATCCGCGTGGACGGCATCTCGTCTTTCCCCCGCGACATAGAACCGCCGCAGGTACACCAGTGGGTCAACCGCCAGGAATTTATCCGCGTGGCCGTGCACGGTGACCTGAGCGAGCGGGAACTCAAACGACTGGCAGAGCAGTTGCGCCGCGAGGCCACCACCCTGCCGGCAATTTCCGTGGTGGAGCTGTTCGGCACCCGCATGGAAGAGGTTTCCATCGAGGTCAGCGAACAGGCCCTGCGCCGCTACGGCATGACCTTTCAGGAACTGGCAGATGCCATCCGCAACAGCTCGATCAACCAGTCAGCCGGTACCGTGCGCACCGAAGTGGGCGCCTATCAGCTGAAGGTGCGCAACCAGGCCGACAGCGAGCAGGAATTTGCCAATATCATCGTGCGCCAGACCGCCGACGGCGGCACCATTCGTGTGGGCGATGTGGCCGAGGTCATCGACGGTTTTGAAGACAACGAAATCCTGGCCACCCTGAACGGCGAACCGGCCGTGTTGCTGCAGGTCATGAGCACGGAAACCATGGATATCGTCACCGCTTCAGACGCCATCCGCAAATGGATCGACGAGCGCAGCAAAACCCTGCCCGCCGGTGCCAAGCTCACCCTGTGGACCGACAACGCTGAGGATTTCAAAGGCCGCATGGAAACCATCAGCAGCTCTGCGTTCCAGGGTTTGCTGCTGGTGCTACTTGTGCTGGTCTTCAGCCTGCGCCCGAAAGTAGCCTTTTGGGTGGCAACCGGTATCGCCACTGCCTACGCCGGTGCCTTTGTACTGTTGCCGAGCGTGGGGGTATCCCTGAATATGCTCTCCACCTTTGCCTTCCTGCTGGTACTGGGCATCGTGGTGGACGACGCCATTGTGGTTGGGGAATCCATTCACTCGGAATCCCACAACCCGGAAAACCAGCATCCCGGTGGCGGCCTGAACGCAGCGGTCCTCGGCACCCAGCTGGTGGCCAAGCCAGTGATCTTTGCGGTAGTGACCACTATCCTGGCTTTTTTACCCTGGATTTTTATCAGCGGTTCCACCAGTGAGTTCACCCGTCACATCACCTGGGTGGTAATTCTCGCCCTGCTCTTCTCGCTGATTGAGTCCCTGTTCATTCTGCCGGCCCACCTCAGCAAGCTGAAACCGATCACCGAACCCGGTCGCTTCGGACGCGTGCAACAGCGCATCGCCGACAGCATCATTTACTTCGCCCAGAACCACTATCGCCGTATCGGCCAGTGGGCCGTGGATCGGCGCTACCTGACCCTGAGTATTTTTATTGCTGTCATCATGATCGGTTTCGGCCTGTTTGGCAGTGGCTGGGTAAAGAAAGGCTTTATGCCGGATATTGAATCCGATCAGGTCATCGTCAACGTCATTATGCCGGAGGGCGCCCCTTACAGCCGCGCACTGGAAGTACTGGCGCAGTTACAGGATGCGGAAAAGCAGCTGGAAGAAGAAGTAAACCAGCGCACCAATGGCGAAGGCGTGCTGATCGAAAACTGGTATACCCGCTCCCGTCGCGACAGCGTTATGGCCATTGTGCAACTGGCGCCACCGGAAACCCGCGACATGTCAGCCAAGGACGCGGCACTGCGTCTACGGGAGCTGCTCGGTGATGTGCCGGACGCAAAAGAGGTGTCCGTACAGTACTCCCTCAACAATAACGGCCCGGGATTCGAGCTCTCCATTCGCCACCCGGACCTGGATATTCTGCGCGCTGCCACCGCCGATCTGGAAACCCAGCTGCGCAGTTATGAAAGCCTGTATGACGTGCGCAACAACCTCGAAGGCGCCTCGGAAGAAATCCGTATCGACCTCAAGCCCGGCGCCACCAAGCTGGGGCTGACCCTGGCCGACGTAAACCGCCAGGTGCGTCAGGCCTATTTCGGTGAAGAAGTGCAGCGGCTGCCCCGTGCCGGACAGGATGTCAAAGTCATGGTGCGCTACCCGCTGGAGTCCCGTCGCTCCATCGAGAGCCTGAAAGACTTCCGTGTGCGCACCAGTGACGGCCGTGAGGTCCCCCTGCTGGCGGTCGCAGACCTGGAATACGCGCCGGGTATCAAGCGTATCCAGCGCTGGAACGGCAATCGCGCAGCGCGGGTAATGGCAGACCTGAAAGACGATGTGCGCGGCGACATCATGAAGGACCTGAACGAAAACTTTTTCCCCGAATGGGAAAAACGTTACCCCGGCATTATTCGCGGCGCCGTGGGTCAGGCCGAGGGAGAGAAGCGCTTTATCCAGGAAGTACTGGGGCTCTACATCATGGCCTTCTTCGGCATGTACAGCCTGCTGGCCGTGGCCTTCCGCAGCTACTCCCAGCCGATCCTGATTCTGGTCGCCATTCCCTTCGCCTTCGTCGGAGCCATTTTCGGCCACGGTGTGATGGGCATGACCATGGCCATCTTCAGTTACTTCGGCATTGCCGCGGCCGCGGGGGTGGTGGTGAATGACAACCTGGTGTTGATGGACCGCTGTAACCGGCTGCGGGATCAGGGCATGGAGCCCATCAAAGCCATCGTGGAAGCCGGTGTCTCCCGCTTCCGCCCGATCCTGCTGACCACCGTCACCACCATTGTCGGCCTGGTACCGATGATGCTGGAGCGCAGTATCCAGGCGGCCTTCTTGCAACCCATTGTTGTGGCACTGGCGTTCGGGGTGTTTGTGGCCTTCTTTGTCACCCTGCTACTGGTACCGGCGCTCTACTCCATTGGACTGGATATTGCGACAGCGACTGGCCAGGTTAAATCCTGGCTCGGTTCGCGGCTCTTTGGGCAACAGCGCCAACCAGTGACGCCGGCAAAATAACGCGACCACTACCAGTCCGTTACACACAAAAAAAAGAGGCCGCAATTGCGGCCTCTTTTTTTGGCAGAATCATTATTTAGAAATGATCACATGCTTACCACTTTCGAAGTCCAGCTGCATCAGCTGATTGAACGTCGTACCTAGCAGTTGCTGCTTGCTGGTCAGTACCATATTAAATACCGGTGCATTGTGCTTCACTTCTGCAGCGCAGGCATCGGCATTCATATCGACCTTTGCCATCACACCACCAGCCACCCACATAGAACCCCGTTCGGGATCCAGTTTCAGGCTCCTGACAGCTTCGAACTCAGGGTTGAGTGCATTGTTGATGGGCGCAGTAGTGCAGTTTTGTAAAAGACCCGTGGTTTCACCCGTTGCCATATCGTAGCTATACAGGCCATCTGCCGCCTGCGTCAGGATATACAACAAGCCCTTTTCGGCATCCAGCTCAACATCCACGGGCACATCAAAAAGTTCTTCAGACTGTACCAGTGCATCTAACGCCCCGGTTGCCAGATCGACCGACCAGACCCCGTTCAATTCGGTATCGGTTACCAGCAGCTGTTTATTGACAGTATCCAGTGTCGCGCCGACAAAGCTAAAAATACCTGAGCCACAGTCATAACCGGAAGGTGTTCCATCTACGAGTTTCGACCAGCTGCCATCGGTAGGATTGATACTGAAAATAGCATTTGGGAACACCGCATAAAGACGATTGTTGGCGGAATCCAGCAGCAGGTCCTGGGCCGTGTGATTACATTCAAAGTCAAAACCGGTCACCACAGTGCGGTCGCCACTCTCCAAATCGACTTCGATCAGATACTCCGCAGCATTACCGCCATCATCCAGCAGATACGCTTTATTTGCCGTCTCATCCAGCGCGACACCGCGGGGAGCTACCATCCGTTTGCCACTACCCACGCCATTGCCGGCAAATTCGGAGCGTGCTCCGGATTCAGTATCAATCGCCATCACATATTCGAAGCTGGAATCTGCCACCAGGATACGGCTATTGGCTTCATCCAGCCCTACCGAACGAACCTGGGCAATGTTGTACAACGCCTCCTCTGATTCCAGCGACAGTGTAGTTATCTCACCCGATGCAAGGTCACCTTTAACAATGCCTTCGTAGCCCGCCAAATAAGCAGTTGTATTCGCCGCATTCACCGCAATCCCGGCCAATAAAAGGTCGGAAACCGGCAAAAGATCCGTTGCGGTGGCGCCATCAAGGGAAACCTTGCGCACACCATCGGCATTTTCATTACCCCAATAGTCGCTAAACAGTAACAGCCCATCGGCCGCCAACGCGAAGCTATCAGACTTAATTACCTGGCCATCGGCGGTTTCGCCATCGATCACGGTGGTGATACTGTCACCGACAAAGTCGTAGCGCTGTACCACGGTTTTACTGAAGTCATAACCATCGACCGAGAAATATTTGAACAGCAAATACAGAGAGGCTTCATCCGCGGTCAGCTGTGCGCCATAGAGATGGGCATACAGCCATTTGTCGGTGTCCAAATTCAGGTTCTGGAATTTGAGCTGGGTTTTTCCGCCGGAAGCCATGTCCACACTGGTCAACCTTACCCAGTTGTCACTGAGCTGGCCGCAGAGCACACTGTTGCTGCTGGCGCGATAGGCAAGACCATCACAGTAACCCAGACCCGAGACACTGAGCGGGCTGTAACTCGCATCGTCCAACCCAAAGGCAATCAGCTGGTCGAGTGATGCCTGGCCGAGCAAACGGCGATTCGTCGCGTCCACCACAAACCGGGTAGGCACTTTTCTCGAGATTACCTCGGCAACACTGGCGGATTCCTCAACGTTGCCCTGATCGTCTTCAGTGCTCACCACCAGCAGCGTACTGTCGGCATCTTCCAGAGGCAGGGTAACCTCCCAGGTTACTTCCGACTCGGCCTCTGCTGTGCTGTCCTCTTCCATTACTTCACTTTCTGTTACTTCACTTTCCATGCCGCTATAGGAAGTGAATGCGGCAGGCGCCGAGCGATGAACTTCCAGCGGAGAAACCTCGGAAGATAGGGGTAAAATATTTGCTTCAACCCCATTCACCTTGATTGATGTAATGCCGTTCTTATCCGAGGCTACGCCCTTGACCAGAACACTGCCTTCCTCGGTGCGGGAGACTTTCCAGGGGAAGAGGATACTTGCCACAGGTGCTTCTGCATCCGCCCCCGCATCCGCGATCTTGAAGCTAGCACTGACGATACAGTCACCAGCAATCGCGCCGGTTTCATACTGATCCTCCTCCAGCGCACCGTCACAGCCGGAAACGGAATCAATCACATAGCCTTCGTCGGCTGTCAGGGTAAAGACGCCTGTAGCCCCACTGTCAACGAGCAGTTCTGTCGGCTCGATGCTGCCGCCCTCACCCACTTCGGTGGTCAGGGTAAATTGCACGACCGGGTTTTCACTGCCGCCGGATGAACTACTGGAAGAACTGCTGCCGGATGAGCTGCTGGAAGAGCTACCACCAGAAGAACTGCTGGATGAGGAACTGCTCGACGAACTACTGGATGACGAACTGGAAGAAGAGCTGCTGGACGAGCTGCTACTGGAAGAACTACTGCTGGAGGACCCAGCGCCATCCCCCCCACCTCCGCCACCGCAGGCAGTAACAATCACGCTCGACAGCAAAATTGCACTAAATTTAACCAGCCTCATAAATCCCCCGGACTAACTTATTTTTTTGTTAACGGGCGATTATGTGTAGCCTCTTGATGACTGGCAATTACTGAATAAAGCAACGGCTCAAGTTGGGAACTTATTCCTGAGCGCCAAACCTGGATCACAAAAAAATTCCAGGTGACCGGAAATTTTCCACACCAAAGCTCATTTTTCAGACAGTTCCCCCCGGCACAGAACAAAAGTTTAGCCGCACGCTATCTGGCCGGACAGATGCACCCGCTTACCCGCACTGCTGCTGACGGCAAACCCGGTGACATCGTCACCCGCTGCCCACTGGAAATGCACCTCTGCGGGCAGAAATACCGGCTTGATGAACTTCACATCCAGAGTGAACTGATCCGGCAGTTTTCCGGCATAGGTGCCCTGCTCCAGCCCGGCCAGGCATCGCGCCTTGGTCCACATGCCGTGCGCAATGGCGCGGGGAAAACCGAATATTTTTGCGGTAGGTGCGCTCAAGTGAATGGGATTGCGGTCGCCGGATATACGTCCATAGCGACGACCAGTATCTGCGGGTATCAGCCACTTTTCCGCGGTGTCCTCATTGAAATTCAATGAGCGATTGGCACCCTTCTCTTCTCCAGGCGGACGCGCTTTTTTTCCGTCCGGATGCTTAACCCGACTCAGCAAGGTGCTGATACATTCCCAAACAAGTGCCTCTCCAACATGCACCCTGGTCACCAGCTCAAACTCGTAGCCTCGCTTGACGGGAACCGGGGCACCCAGTTCACAACGGATATCCAGACGTTCGCTCTCCAGTATTGGGCGGTGCTGCACTATGCGATTGCGTGTATGCACCACCCCCAGCACCGGGAAGGGGAAAGCCTCGGATACCAGTAATTTCAACTGCAAAGGCATCGCCAGTACAAAAGGGTAAGTCGCCGGCACCTGGTGGCCGGGGGCGAAGCCACAGACTTCACGGTAGGCATTCAAGTGCTGGGGGTCGATGGCCTGATCGCACAGACTGACGCTGGCAAGCACCGACTCCTGTGCGGGTCCCGGGCAGCCGGATTTGCGGGCCGTAAGGGCGCGAAAATAAAGCGGCAGTATCGCCGGGCGCGAATCGAGTTCAATCTGTAACGGCATAGGCTTCTGTGCTGCACCAGAGGCAGTGGCAATCCTGAGCATGGGTAAAATTAGGTTCCGCATAATAGTTCGAATGGCGACAAGCAGGTAGCCCTGCATCCCGGAGAATTCTCCATTCCAATGATGCCGATAAAATGACAAAACCCGGCGATTGCCGGGTTTTGTTTGAACGAATCCAAAGTGCCAGATCTGTACCAGATCTGAATCCGATTAGCTCTGCGGCAATTCGGTAATTCCCATGTTGTACAGGGTGAAACCGAAAATATCCGCGTACTGCTCGATGGTCTTGGACACCGGCGTACCTGCGCCGTGGCCCGCATTGGTTTCAATACGGATCAGGGTGGGCGCGGCACCCTGCTGTTTGGACTGCAGCTCGGCCGCAAACTTGAAGGAGTGCGCCGGTACCACGCGATCGTCATGATCGGCGGTAGTGACCAGGGTTGCCGGATAGTTCACGCCCACTTTGACGTTATGTACCGGCGAATAGCCTTTCAGATACTCGAACATCTCCTCGCTCTGCTCGGCGGTACCGTAGTCGTAGGCCCAACCCGCGCCCGCAGTGAAGGTGTGGTAACGGAGCATGTCCATCACGCCAACCGCCGGCAGCGCCACCTTCACCAGATCCGGGCGCTGGGTCATCACCGCGCCCACCAGCAGACCGCCGTTGGAACCGCCGCGGATGGCCAGGTAATCACTGGAGGTGTAGCCCTGTTCCGTCAGGTACTCGCCGGCGGCGATAAAGTCGTCAAACACATTCTGCTTCTGCAGTTTGGTACCGGCATCGTGCCAGCTTTTACCGTACTCGCCGCCACCGCGCAGATTGGGCACCGCGTAAACGCCACCAAGCTCCAGCCATACCGCATTGGCGATACTGAAAGAAGGCGTCAGGCTGATATTGAAGCCACCGTAGCCATAGAGAATGGTCGGGTTTTTACCGTTCAGCTTCAGGCCTTTTTTGTAGGTGATCATCATTGGCACCTTGGTGCCATCCTTGGAGGTGTAGAACACCTGCTTGGACTCGTAGCCCGCAGGATCAAACTCCGCACCGGACTCGCGATACACACTGGATTCACCCTTTTTCACATCGAATGCGAAAATAGTGGAAGGCGTTTTGTAGTTGGTGAAGGAATAGTACAGGGTTTCATCGTCGTACTTGCCGCCGAGTGAAGAAGCACTGCCCGGACCTGGCAACGCAATTTCGCGCACGCGTTTGCCCTGGTAATCGTACTGATACACCTTGGACAGGGCATCGACCATATACTCCGCAAAGATATAGCCACCGCCGGTGGATACGGTGAGCACGTTTTCCGTTTCCGGAATAAAGTCCTGCCAGTTTTCCGGGGTCGGCTTGGCCGCATCCACGGTAACCACTTTCTTGTTCGGCGCATCGCGGTTGGTCGCAAGGAACAGTTTGTTGCCCTGGGTATCAATCACGCTGGTATCGGAATCGAAATCGGTCAGTACTGGCACCAACGGTGCATCCGCTTTGGTGAGATCCTGAATAAAGAGGTCGTTACCGGAAGTGGAGGTCGCGCCGGAAATTACCAGGAAGCGATCGTCTTCGGTCACATAACCGGAAACGTAGCGACGTTTCTCTTCCGCAGTGCCACCAAAAATCAGCTGGTCTTCAGACTGTGCCTGGCCCAGCTTGTGGTAATAGAGCTTGTGCTGATCGGTCTTGGCAGAGAGCTCGCTGCCTTCCGGCTTGTCGTAGCTGGAATAGTAGAAGCCCTCGTTTCCTTTCCAGGAAATACCGGAAAACTTAACGTCGACCAGCGGTTCCTCCAGTACTTCTTTGGTCTCGGCATTGATAATGAAGATCTTGCGCCAGTCGCTGCCACCTTCAGAAATGGAGTAAGCCGCAATGGAACCGTCTTTAGAAAACTTCAGGCTCGCCAGTGAGGTAGTGCCATCTTCGCTGAAGTTATTCGGATCCAGGAAAATCTCGGCTTCGCCGTCCCCTTTCTTGCGCCAGACGACGTACTGGTTCTGCAGGCCATCGTTGCGATAGAAGTAGGTGTAGTCACCCTCTTTGAAAGGAGAACCGACTTTTTCGTAGTTCCACAGGGCTTCCAGGCGCTGCTTCAGGGTATCGCGGTAACCGATCTGGTCCAGATAATTGAAGGTCACCTTGTTCTGGGCTTTCACCCAGGCTTCCGTTTCCGCGCTGCGATCATCTTCGAGCCAGCGGTAAGGGTCGGTAATCTCGGTACCGAAGTAGGTATCTACCACGGAATCTTTGCGGGTCTGCGGATAGGTCAGCGCCGCGGCTTGTTGCGATACCGCGGGTTTCACCGTCTCGGCTTCACTCATGGATTTGGTCGTCTCCGGGGATTCTCCCGAGCAGGCCGCCAGTACGCTGGCCACTGCGAGCAGGGATATTTTCTTCATTATTGGGTTGCCTCCGGCTTGAATGGAAACCCCATAGGAAACCCAATTCAGTGGAGCAGATCAAGGAATAGCGCCCTGCCACAACAGAGAGAAGCATTCGGTGGATACTGACGCAATTTTCGATATATTTGACCACAAAATGGCAGCTTAAAAGATCATTAAGCTGCCAACTACCTGACTACACCAGCATCACCCAGCAGACGGCGGCAATAACGAGAGAAGCCAGCACGCTGAGTACCGCCCCCTCTCGTACCATCTCCTGAATTCGCACCTTACCGGTACCGTAGGCAATCGCATTGGGCGCGGTCGCTACGGGCAGCATAAAGGCGCAACTTGCACACATGGCCGCCGGGATCATCAGCACCATGGGGTCGAAGCCGGCACTGGTCGCGACAACGGCCAGAATCGGCATCAGCAGAGTAGCCGTCGCGGTATTGCTGGTAATTTCGGTGAGAAACGTAACGGACAGGCACAGCAGTACCAACATCACCCACAGGGGCATCGCGGTCAGGAACGTCAGTGCCTGCCCCATCATGTCGCTGAGACCGGATTCCACACATCCCTTGGCGATGGCGATACCACCGGCAAATAGCAATAACATGCCCCAGGGAATGCTTTCTGCCGTGGGCCAGTCCAGCAGTCGCCCGCCCTTGCCATTGGGCACCATAAACATCAGTACCACCGCCGCCAGCGCAACCGTACTGTCACCGGCGCCCGGCACGTTCAGCCACTGGCTCCAGCCACCAAAGGGCTCATTGCGGGTTACCCAGAACACAATCGCCAGCCCAAAGACTGCCAGGGTCCTGACCTCTTCTGGCCGCCAGTCCCCCACTGCCGGTGATTCCAGTGGCTTCTGCAGCTGGATACTGCGCGTCAGCCACAACGCCATTAATGGCAGGGTAAGCAAAACTACAGGCAGACCGATCTTCATCCAGCTCAGGAAGCTGAACTCGCGCCCGGTGACCTCTTCATAAATACCCATGAAAATCACGTTGGGCGGCGTACCCAATGGGCTGCCCACGCCGCCGAGACTGGCGGCATAGGCTATCCCCAGAATCAACGCAATGGTCAGGCGATGGTTATCCGCCCGGGACAGAATCGCCAGAGCGATGGGCAGCATCATCAGTGTCGTCGCGGTGTTGGAGATCCACATACTGAGCAGCCCTGCCGCAAGCATGAACCCAAGAACCAGTCGGCGCCCGCTGGAAACTCCCACCAGCTTAAGCATGTAGAGCGCAAGCCGCTCGTGCGCGCCACTTTTTTCCAGTGCCTTGGAGAGCATGAACGCCCCCATCAACAGCAGAATCACATGACTGCCCAGGGAGGACGCCACCAGCTTGTGGTCCCCCACTCCGAAAAGCGGTAGCAATACAAAGGGGACTATGGAGGTTGCGGGAATGGGCAGCGCTTCGGTAATCCACCAGATTACGGTCAACAACGTAATTGCGGCAGTCACCGCCGGCAGGTAGGCCATCCCCAGATGACTAAGCAGCCCGTAAAACAGCAATGACAACAATGGTCCCACAACAATAAAGGAACGCCGGTTCAACATTTATTTTTATTCTCCACACTCATGACTGCGCCCGATGATAGGCGGCCGTGACGAATTTTCATAATACCTGCAACTATTCGGCCATTTTCCAGCCGTATTGCAGATATAACGACGACATCCCCGATGCGCACAACAAATTATTAGCCAGTGTTACCTATACTCTTTAGAATCCGCGCCCTTCAAAATTTGCCGGCGTTTGCTGTCGGCAACTGAAAGCGAATTGTACGGTCCAGTAGTATCCATGGCACAACAATCCCCTGCGCCCTCAGCGCGCGCCCTTCTCCCCCTGCTTTTGTTTCTCGCGCTCTTTGTAGGCGCTGGCCTGTGGTATCAATCCCAGGGCAAGGACATGGCCTTTTACCAGGTATCGGCTCCGGTCGCGATTCTGCCCGCTATCGCCCTGGCTATTCTACTTGCCCATGGCCCACTCAGCCGGCGTATTGAGACCTTCATACACGGGGCTGGGGATCCAACCATCATCACCATGGTGATGATCTACCTGCTCGCAGGCGCCTTCGCCAGTGTCGCCAAGGCCGTTGGCGGCGTGGATGCAACAGTCAATCTCGGCCTTAGTGTGATACCTCCGACACTGGTATTACCCGGACTGTTTTTGATCACCGCCTTTGTGGCAACCGCAATGGGTACCTCCATGGGTACGATCGCCGCTATCGCCCCCATCGCGGTGGGCCTCAGCGATGCGACGGAATTACCGATGCTACTCACCATCGGCACCGTGGTGGGTGGGGCCATGTTCGGCGACAACCTGTCGATCATTTCCGACACCACCATCGCTGCCACCCGCACTCAGGGAGTAAAAATGCGGGACAAGTTCCGCATGAACCTGCTCATTGCCCTGCCCGCCGCTGTCATTGCGTTGATCTGGCTGTATTTCTCCGGCACTACCGCACAGGTCAGCGCACCCGGCGACTACGAGCTGATTCGGGTGCTGCCCTATATCATGGTGCTGGTATTGGCGGTGAGCGGCGTGAATGTTTTGCTGGTGCTGTTTATCGGCATTCTTCTCGCCGGCGCGATCGGGCTGGGCCTGCAGCCGGATTACGCCATCGCGGACTTGTCCAAGGATATTTATGCAGGCTACACCGGCATGCAGGAGATTCTGATTCTGTCGCTGATGATCGGCGGCCTCGGCGCCCTGATGCGCGCCGGTGGCGGACTGGCCTGGCTGGGGCAGCAGATCGACCGCATCAGCCAGATCGGCAGCCGCGGCCAGCCCGGGTGCAAAACCGGCGAGCTGGGGATCAGCACCGCGGTAGCGCTGACCAACGTTTGCACGGCCAACAATACCGTTGCGATCCTGCTTACCGGGCAACTGGCCAAAGATATGGCGGAACGTTACGGCGTGGACCCGCGGCGCAGCGCCAGCCTACTGGATATTTACTCCTGCACAGTCCAGGGACTGCTGCCTTACGGCGCACAGATACTTCTGGCATCGTCGCTGGCAAAAGTTTCCCCGCTGGCTTTAGCGGGCAGTATCCACTACTGCTGGTTACTGGGGATCAGTGCGCTGATTTCCATTGTCACCGGACTGTTTAGTGGAAAAGCAACCGCGGTCAAAAGCTAATTCGCTATCGGAGCTGCTCCAGCCAGCACACGATGGATTCCGCGAGTGCCTGCGGCTGTTCTAACGGGATCATGTGGCCGCAGTCTTCAATCAGCCGCAGCACGGCATTGGGAATCGCCGCCGCCAGTTCTTCTGCTTCTTCCAGTGAGCGCAAGGCGTCGTTCGGACTCGCGATCACCAGCGTCGGGCAGTCGATGGTCGCCGCCGGGACCTGGGAGCGATCCAGAGCCGATTGCGTCGCCAGCGCTTGGTATCCCAGCCGGCGACTCATTTCCTTGATATAAGCAACCAGCGCCTTATCCGCAGCATTGTCCGGGTGCAGCGAATGGGCAATGGTGCTATTGCTCAGGCCCCGAAACCTCTCCGGGGTCAACGCCTGTACCGCCTGCATTTTCGCTTTCTTCTGCTGCGCGGTGTCTTCGCGAAGCGAGCTGGCGACAATGATCAGCGCTTCCACACGCTCCGGGTAATCCGCAGCCAGCTGTCTTGCGATATAGCCACCGAGAGAAAAGCCGATCAAGACAAACCGCTGCGGAAGGTTTTCGGCAATTTGGCGAGCCATATCGCGAATGGTCGGCCCGTCGCCGAGGGGGGCATCAACGATGGACCAGTCTTCCGGCAGGTAATTTTTGAACTCATTCCAGAGTGTCGCATCCAGCATAAAGCCGGGAATCAGAGCGACCGGGGGTGAGGCGGAATGCACAAGACTCTCCAATTAGTGAAAATAATGTTCAAGCTAGGGAGGTTGACTCTACTGAACGCTGCCGCAATAAAATGTGCCGTTCTTCCCAATCAATTTTCGGTGCACCCTGTGCATCCCGGGCTTTGAAATCCCAGCACAGCACTTCTGCACTGACACCATCATCGACCGAAGTAAATCGCACGGTTACGAAATTGTTATTGCTGATTTCGCCCTGTCTTTCGTTGCGCGTGCTACCGGAATGCCGGTAGCGTACTTGTGCACGAATGTCGTCGGTGGGTCGATGCGGAAAATGTCCCGGCTCCTGATCGGGCACCGCCGCAGCGCTGGGCAGGCAGGACAGGGGCGACGATACGACCTCCACCACCTGTTTGCCGTTCAGTTCAAACTGCGCCAATCGGCTGAAATGCACATCCCCCGCCAGCACCAACACATCCTGACTGCAGGCATTCAGTGCGCGCACTAGGTCCTGGTATTGGCCAGTGTCAGCGAGGGAGTGATCGCCGAACCCCAGTGCCACTTTCAAGGCTTTGCCGCGACCGGGAGTCTGGAATTGCCAGCGGGTGAGAATGGGGGCCGGCAGAACCAGAACTCCGGGCGTCCGAAGCCCCTCCAGCCACTGCTGCATACGGGTAAACGTTTTGTTGTCGGTAAAGCGGCCATCCCGACCAGGTTCCCGCTGCAGTCGAGTGTCCAGTACAAAGAAGCTGAGATCCGAACCAATATCAAACTGACTGGAGGGCTGCCCCTGGGGCAACTGATAGGCATCGAACAGGCTACGCGCAGTATCCTTCCAAATATCGCGAACTTTGCGCGACCAGAGCACTGGTAAAAAGCCCGGAGGATTGGGGTAATCGTTCCAGAACTCGTGATCACCCGCGAGGAAATAGTGATTACCGCTCGCCAGCAAGCGACGCAGCCCGCCGCGCCAGGTCGCGCGATATTCCTTGCTGAAAATGCCATTCAAAGTGCGGCGAATTCGCTTGCGAGAGCGCAGCGCCATCAGCGAGAAGTTGCGGGTACTGAAACCGGGTACCAGGGTGAAACCGGTATTGGAAAACGCGGTATCCAGGTAGACCTGATCCCCGCCGAGAAAAGAAACATCCGGGCGATGTGCTTGCGGCAACGCATCCAGTGCTTCTGCCAGCGCGCCGTGATCCCCGTGGCGATAAAAACAGGTGCCATACCAGACATTGAAGCCATCGCCCAGGCCGTCTGGCTGCCCGCGAAGATCCGCCTCGGCCAATTTGATTGGGCGGGCATTACCGTGCGGATCGGTCCCCGTTTGCCAAAGTGAGAGCCGGTAACGACAAGCCGGCAGGGTTGGAATGGATATCACCCCATAGTGGAGCCCCGATACCTGCTGCCCCAATGTAACCGGGATATCACGGCAGACGGACTCGTGCGCGAGCAGGTCGCCGCCATTATCGAGTAACGGCTCACAGCGCAGCCAAAGCCTCTCGGGTAACGATTCAACAAATGCTCCCAGCCACACCTGCGCGTGACGCGCGCCATCGAACCCATGTGGTACAAGCATAAAATCGTTGTCACAAACCGCGCCCGACGCCACCGAGTTGCTGAGCCCGGTGCTCGTCCCGTGTGTTTCGTCTGCGTCCAGTTGCCGCGTCGCCGCCGATGTATCCATACCCCGTCCCTATTCCCAAAAACAATCCCAAAAACTATCCCAAAAACCATTCCAAAAACGGCCGAAAATAGTTCAGCCACAGTCATTTTTATTGAGTCCCGCCTGACGGGCGCGGCGAATATGGTCGCAGAATCTGACTCGACGTCAACATTGGCACTACACTGGGCGACCTCGAGTCTCTACCATGCAAAACTAAAAGTCCGGCAGTGTCAGGCAAAATCGTGTAATCGTGATATCGCGGCATATAAGCAAACCCTGGTAGCAAACAAGGAATATCGTATTGAAGACTTTTCTCGCCGTGATCCTGCTCGCGGTTCTGGTTTGGGTAGTCCCTATTTTGTGGCAACGCTGGCGACGGCAGTATTTGCGCAGCCGCCAGCTGACCGCGGAACAGTACTCCATCCTTAAATCCCGGCTGGCCCTCTATTCCTATCTGCCCAAGGAGCAGCAACAGGAGCTGGCACAGAACATCAGCCTGTTTCTGCGGGACAAGGAGTTTGTCGGCTGCAATGGGCAGGTCATTACCGAAGAGATCCGGGTGGTGATTGCCGCTCACGCCTGCCAGCTGCTGTTACAACGGGACAACAATTGCTATCCCGAACTACAAACGGTGCTGGTCTACCCCGATGCCTATGTCGCGCAGGAAACCCGCCACCAGGGGCATGTGCAATCCACGCACCTGAGCGCCCGTGCCGGCGAGGCCCATTACCGCGGTCCGGTAGTACTTTCCTGGGATGACATTCGACAGGGGCTCGCCCATCCCGAGCAGGGGCACAATGTGGCGATTCACGAATTTGCGCACAAGCTGGATGAAGAGGACGGCTATGTGGACGGGCGACCGCCATTTGAAAACAGTGCGGATGGGAAGAATTGGGCTCCGGTGATGCGGGAGGCATTTGCGGAGTTGCGGCAGAGGATTCACGCCCTGCACGGTGAAACAGCGAGTTCACCAGCTACAGACGCGCTTTCCGTTGAGAAGCCCTCGGTTTTGGATACCTATGGTGCCCAGTCCCCGGCAGAGTTTTTTGCGGTGGCGACGGAGGCCTATTTTGTTATTCCAACGGCGATGGAAGCGGCTCACCCGGTACTGTATCGGGAGATGCAAAAATTTTACCGAACAGATCCTGCCGCACTGCTGCGTGGAAGTCGTCCGGGCGGTTGATATCGCAATTGATCGCAGGATCCGCCACTTCAACATCGATGACTGCATCGCTGTAGATGCGCAGCACCTTTTCCACCCCGGTTCTGCGCAGGCGCGAGAGCGCTGACAGGAAACGCCGCCCTATGGCGATCGGGTAACCGCGGGTTCCGGCACAGACCGGCACACAGATGCGATCTTCTTCCGCGGACTGCAGTAGGGTCACCAGTGTTTCAGGTTCGACAAAGGGCATATCACCCAGGCAGACCAGCACCGCTTTGGGATTGGCACCCTGTCGCTGCATCTGTTCCACGGACGATGCCAGGCTGGCGCCAATTCCAACAGGCCAGACCGGTGCGTGCAGGACTTGTACGGGAAATTTGCTGAGACCGTTGCCGATGACCGGGTCACGGGCACGCAATACTACTTGGACCTGGGTATCTTCAAGACTGGACGCGGCTTCCAGGGCGGTCTGGAGTGTGCGCAGCAACATGGGTTCGCCCTGGATACTGGCCAGGCGTTTATCGCTGCCAAATCGATGAGAGTAACCAGCGGCCAGAATCACAATTGAATATTCCATTTCGATTGCTCCCATCATTTTTAATAGTGTTCAGTTTTTATAGTCGGTCAATAATCCTTCTTCCACTGCAATTCGACACTTCCGCCGCCGCTTTCGTTGTTCTCAGACGATTTGATATCGAGGCGCAAATTTTTACGTAACTCTATCTGCATCTCCGCCTGCCAGGGGTTCAGAGGGTCTGTACTACGCTGCAGCTCCAGGTAGATACGGCTGGTGATGTATTTCCCCAGGCTGAGAGAATATTGGTCTCCTTCATCGGTGGCCTCAGACTCAAAGTCAAGCGTATCCAGCCCGACTAGGTCGCGGGTGCTGGCCAGCGGATCAAACCCGGTATTGCCAGTTTGCAGGGTGCGCACCACGCTGACCAGGCGCACCGCCTGTAACGGGGAAATATCCGTCAGGGATTTGCCGAACAGCAGCTGGGCGAAAATTTCATCCTGGGCGGCGGCGGGGTTGGAACTGAACTCAATTTTGGGGTCGTCGGTCGTGCCGGAAATCTCCGCGGTAATCTCCCCCTCGGCATAGGTGTGCACCCCCTTCACGTAGATGGCCGCTACGTTGTTCTCGAACTGCACCTGCCCGTCCTGCAGGTCGAACTTTTTACCCAACAGGTCGAATTTGCCACGCACGATGGTCAAGGTTCCGGAGGCCTGGGGATCGGCTGCGGTGCCGGCAATCTCCACCTTGCCCTTGAGCTCTGAATCGAGCCCCAGCCCGCGCACGTAAGATTGCTGATCCAGTACGACTTCCAGCGCCAGGCGAATATGTTCCATCAATGGCGGTCCCATATCTCGCTCACCGCTGTCCATCTCCACCTCTATCACGTCGATTTCCGGCACGCTGCTGCCAATAAAATGCTCAACCTGCACCGCCAGCGGGCGCAAGTTGAGCGAGCCGGCAAGCAGGGCGTCGTCGGTGGTACCGGTAAGACGAATTTCACCGCTGAATGCCCCCTTGGCGCCGGGCATATTCAACAGGTGCGCCTTCTTCGCGTTAAGAGAGAAGTTCAGGCTGGGCGGCTGCGGCGCATTGAAAGTAACCGCGCCTTCAAGGTCCACCCTTCCGCGATCTCCGTCTCTGGCACTCGCTTCCACGATACGCCAGGCATCTGGCGTCAGTTCCCCCACAAACACCACTTTGCGCAAACGGGTGTTGCTGGGACGGTGCTCGTAGTAGCCCTCTTGTAACTGAATCTTGCCGCGGGCATTGGGGGCGATACTGGTTCCATCTGCAGACAAGTTGAAATCCAGACGCCCGCGCATGGTGTGTATTTCCGGATCAAAAAAGGCACCCAGCGCCGCCAGGTCCGCGGTGCCGTTCGCGTCGAGATCCACGGGCAGCGGCGGCAATTCCTCCCCTTCTGGTTTTTCCCGGAACAGCTGCTCCAGAATGGGTGCAATTGCCAGGGTCGCCCGGGCATCCGCCGCACTGCGGCTACCGTGGCTGGCATCCAGATTGGCCTCCAAACTTCCAGCGCGGGTTTGCCACTCGAGCAACAACGTCAGTGGAGATTGCACCAGTGCATCGTCGCGCAGCGCCGGGGCCCGGCCCAGAACTTTCAGTTCCCCGGCCAGGTCAGGTTCCCGGGGCGTTCCCTTGGCGGTGGCCCACAAACTGAGCTCGCCACTGTCGCTGATATCGGCGTTGATCCATTCCTCAAAGTCCGCCAGTACCGCTTGCGCCCGCACCTCCAGGTCCAGCGCCTGTTCACTCAGGCTGCCGTCGGCGGTCAGCTGGTTGCGGTTGGCCCACAGCAGTTTGACCTCCGACAGCATCACTTGCGCACTGCCGTAACTCACGTCGCCCTGCACGTGCCAGGGTTCGCCGCGGAATTCGCCGCTCCCCAGGATATTGGCACTGGCTTGCGGCGATTTGAACGGGCCGGAGAATTGGCCGTCGATACTGATTTCCCCCATCAGCGACGGCGGCAGCGACACCCCGGCCAGTTTTGCCATGCGGATGGGAATATTGCGCGCGGCGACACTGCCATTGGCGCGCTGTGCCTTTGGTTCAACCACACCATTCAGTTCCAACCAGGCGTTGCCGCGCTCGCGGGCCTGCTCAGCGTCGAGCGCCAGGGCTCCGGTTCCGGTCACGCGTTCGCGGGACTGCGCCAGCGGGTAATCCTGGCCGGGATCAACGACTTCATCGGGAACCAGTGAGCGGTCCCCCTCTGGCGCCGCCTCGGCTGCGGTTGCGGTACCGGTGTACAGATCCAGCCGCAGGCGATCGAAGGTCAATTGCTCGGCGTTACCAGCGGCACCACCACGCAGGCGATAGCGGTACTCGCGGTAGTGACCATCCGAAGACAGGCGCGCGGACATTTTCGGGTTATCCCAGGGTCCCTTGACCGAAACCACAGCATCCAGATCTACCGTAGTGCCGGGATCCACTGGTACCCCGAACTGCTCCGGCTCGAATCCCCGCGCGGCGACATCCAATTGAAACTGCAGGGCTTTGCCCTCGATATTGATTTCGCCGCTACCACCAACTCTCAGGTTCTCCCCCTCTAGCAGTAGATGGCTGATGGCAAACTTCTTCAGGTCACCCGCAGCCTGCCCTTCGAGCCGGGTTTCCAGCTCCTGATATTGCACATCACTGGCCAGCTGTACGGTCAGCTTCGGATTAGCCCAAGGGCCAGCCGCGGTAACCTGCAACCGCTCAATGGTGCCATCCAGCTCTGCGGGTATCTCCACTTCTCGGGTTTCTTCCAGGGCGACGAGAATTTTTCGGATTTCCGCCAGCGACAGCTGTTCTACAAGCCCTTTGAGGTCAATAGACTCACCACCGATATCCACACTGCCGCTGACATCCAGCTGTGTGTCGGCCAGTTTCAGTCGCGCGGTGCGGATATGAATATCATCGGCGAGCGTTTCCACTTCCCCGGTAAGGTGAAGTGGTTGCTGCTGGTAGCTGGACCGCAGTTCCAGGCTACCGTTGGCACTGGGCTGTTTCAGTGGCCCCTGGATATCCAGATCCGCCGACAGCCAACCACCCTGCAGGTAGTCCTGCCAGGGCTGGGAAATGGCGAGCGGCAGTTTATTCAGCTGCAGCTGCAATGCCATTTCCTCGCCATTGATGTTGCCGCTGACGGTATTGCGGCTATCGTCCACCGTCAGCACCAGGTCGTCCGTTGCCACGGACCAGGGAGATAGCACCACATCCGCACGGCCGGTGAGACCGAAGCTGTGGTGCACCAGTGGCAGGGTGAATCGCTCAACCGCAAGGTGTAACTGGTTCTCGCCAGACAGTTTGACCAACAGCTGGCCGTCCGCATCCAGGCGCTCGCCTTCCGGCAACTGCAGCATCTTGCCGAGGAAGCCACCGGGCTGCTCATCGGCAGAGAGGGTCAGCCGGTAATTGTCCTGATCCAGCATGCTGCCATCCAGCTGTATGCGCAGCTGCTTGCCCTGCACTTCAGCGACCTTCAGCGACAATTCCGATTCCCGGTCCGGCCAGCGATAGCTGCCATAGCCATTTACCGAAACCTGAGGAAAATTTTTCAATCCCTGGTCGATTACCGTAAGTTGGCCAACGGATAAACGCTCGATCCAAATGGCCGGCATGGTGGCATCGTCGACTTCTTCCGCGGCATCTTCCACTTCTTCTTCGGTTACATGCGCCTGGAGGTATTCCCCCAGCACGGTGTTATCAAACAGCAGCGAATCGGCACTCAGCTCAGGAATATGGATCTGGTTGCGCCACAGACGCTGCAAATCCACATGGATAGTGAGCTTGCGCGCTTCTGCCAGGGGCTGCTCCTTGTAGCGCACCCGCAACAACTCGAAATACCAGCGCCCGAGTTCGGGACTGCGCAGCCCTTCCGCGGTGATGTCCAGATCCGGCAAATAATGCCGGGCAATGGAAAGTCCACCGCGGGTCAAGGCCTCGCGGCCGCTCTCGGACCCCAGCAGAAAAATTGCCAGTAATAATGGCAACAGCAGGATTACGGCGTACAGGGCCAGGCGAGGCGCACGGAGTCTGCGCCGGCGCTTGAGAGGCCCGGTATCCGGATGAGAAGGGTTGGCTGGTGACTCATGCTGCATATCAGAACGCCTGCCCCAGGCTCACATAAATCTGATAGGCGCTGTCATTGACGTCTTCACGCCTTTCCAGCGGGAAACCGATATCGAACCGCACCGGGGCAAACGAGGTGATATAACGCACCCCGAAACCTGCCCCCCAATACAAGTCGTCAAAACTGGGCTGTGGGTCGGCATAGGCATTACCGCCATCGACAAACAACACACCGCCCCAGGATTCGGTAAAGCGGAAACGCCCCTCAAGCGAAATTTCACTCAAGCCGCGCCCGCCGATGGGGTCCGACAGGGTGGGCGGCTCACCGGCGACGGTCGACGGAATCAGGCGTCGGGGCCCGAGTGCCTGATAGGCATAACCACGCACAGAACCGCCACCGCCGGCGTAATATCGCTCGTCCGCAGGAATTTCCAGGTTGTCCGCGCCGCTGATTACACCCGCTTTAATACGCAGCGCCAGGGTCGGGTCGAAACGAACCTCATCGAAGGTATGGTAACCGGTCATTACCAGGGTATTTTTGGTGAACTGGGTGCCACTGCTGCGCAGGTCAAAGTACGGCTTCACTTCCATCGCAACGGTCGCGCCGCGCCGGGCATCCAGCAGGTTGTCGGTGGTATCGATCTTGATGCCGAGGGGAAAGGACAACAGGTTATAGTTTTCACTCTCCTCACCCTCTTCCTGCACCTTACTGAACTTCAGCTCACTGCCGACACTGAATGTCCGGTGCTTGGTGTGGTGCCGGGAAATGGTGCCACCAATGGTCACCGAGTCCGCATCGTAGGCGTCGCGCTCTTCATTGGAGGCTTCCGCTGTGGCGGAAAATTCCTGATCATCGCGAAAGAATCTCGGCACACGCAGTTCGCCCTTCAGGGACTGCTTCGCCTCGTACACCCGAGTCTCGACTTCGATTTTTTCACCACGACCGAGAATATTGCGGTGCTCCCAGCCTGCGGCAATACCGCCGCCATCATCGGAGGTGTAACCAACCCCGAGGCGGATGGTGCGATGCTTGCGTTCGATGACCGTGAAAGTGATATCGACAATACCCGACTCAGGGTCCGACACGTCGGCATTAGCGCCGGCAATCAGGTTGGTGCGCAACAGTCGCAGCTTGGCCGCATCCAGTTTGCTGCGGTTAAAGCAGTCCCCGGATTGTATTTTCAGTCGCTTGCGCAGAAAGTCTTCATCCACCGTCGACAGGCCCTGCACGTGGACCTGCCCGATGTGCACTTCCGGACTATTCGCTACCCGGTATTCCAGCTTGGCCGCCTGCTCGCTGTGAATGACCGTTGCCTGGTAATCCACATCGACATTCAGCAAGCAGGCGTTGTCCGCCAGGTAGCTTTCAATGCGCTTGACGCCCTCGGTGACCTTCTCGGCCTCCAACGGATCCCCGACCTTCAGCCCCACCCCGGGAAAGCCACCTTTCACCCGCGGTGGCATATTCACATCCAGCGCCTTGATGCGATAAACAGGGCCGGGTACCACCCTGTATTCAATCTCGCCATCGGTGACCGACTGGCGCACCCGGCCGTCGTAATAACCGCGAGAACGGAGCAGTTTCTCCAAGGTGCCGCGCTCATAGCGGGCAACATCGAGAGGATCGTCGTAGGACTTCAACACACTGCTGGATTTACGCTGTTCACCGAGCTTGTCCCGCAGCCAATTCTGCAGCTCCTTGCTTTCGGAGACTCGTACTTTGAACTTGGGCAGTTTGTCAAAAAACGGCAGCGCGAAGCCGGATTGCGGCCACAGCAGCACAGGCACTGCCAGCAATGCGACGATAAGTAAGGAGAAAAATTTTGCTCTGGGAGCGAAACGAGAATCGTGCAAGACCAAAATCCGTTTGCCAATCTTCACTACTGCGATGCTGAACATCGGTGAAAGTTGCCGGGGGAGTGTGAACTTTACCCGTCTTTACACCCAACACTTAAAAACGGTGCTCTGCCCTGCCCACACCGGTGATTTACTGACGAATCACAAGGGCTGCCACCCATCAATCACTAGCGTGGCGGCACCGCCGGGTTACCAGCCCGCTCCATCAGCGGATTGCAATTCTTGATAATCACCCGACCTTCAAGCAGGTTGCCCTTGGAATACTCACTGAAGATGCACTCATTCGTCCGCGGATCGTAGTTTTCAACCCAGAGATTGTCGTCCTTCCAGGTAGATCCCAGGTGCCTATGCCCCTCTGGCACCGAGATTCGCATCACACCGCCAAAGCGTTTTACGAACACCTGTTCAAAGTGGAAGTAATAGGCGAGCCAACCGGCGAGAAAGATGATGGCAGCGACAATCGCGCCTTTGCCCAGACTGCCCAGCCGGCTGCCGGCGAACAGGCATAACACCACCAGCGCAATGACTGCGGCCCAATACAGATATGTAATCATGCTGATCTTCCGTGACGTTATTGGTTAGAAATTATTGGTTTGCGGCCGTCGGTTTAAAACAGGAACTGAGAAATCTTATTACCCACAGGGTAGCGCAGATTGGCTGGCGCGGCATAGCGCATCATTCGTCGCCACCCTTGATCTGGATCAAGGGTCCCAGGGCGCGCCACTTTACACTGAGCTCAGTGAAAGACAACCGTAAATGACAAACCCTCGGGACCCACTCAGGTGCCCGCTGCAGACAAAGCCCGGAGGCAACCATGGATGCAATGATCGACCTTTTCACCAGTTTTTCCGGCCTGCTCAGCCTGGGCATCATTGGCTTTGTATGCCTGATGGGCGGTTACTTTACCCGAATGGCATTGCGCAAAATGGATGAAGAGCAGGCTCGGCTGAGCCAGTAGATACGTGGAGGCCAACTGAACGCCGCACAATAGACTGCGGAGAACAGATGGCTAGCAAAAGCGACTAGCCAGGGGAAGCGGATAAAAGGCCGGGCGATCACTCGCTCCGGCCTTCAGCGTGCTGCCCCCAGGGTCGATGAATGGTTACCTGTGGAGCTTCAATACAGCGCTTACTATGCAGCGCCGACAATGCAGCGCCGACAATGCAGCGCCGTCACAAAGTCACTCGCCGGACAGCTCCGGCAGGTTTTCGAACAACCTCAGCGCCTCCGGATTGGCCAGGGCCTCCTGATTCTTCACCGGCTTGCCGTGCACCACATTGCGCACCGCCAACTCGACAATCTTACCGCTGATGGTACGCGGGATATCCCGTACCTGGATCACTTTGGCGGGAACATGACGCGGCGTGGTATTGGCGCGAATTGTGGTGCGAATCTTCTGGGTCAGTTCGTCGTCAAGTGTCACGCCCTCACGCAGCACCACAAACAACACCACCCGGACGTCATCCCGCCAATCCTGCCCGATACAGATGCTGTCCAGCACTTCCTCGACCTTCTCCACCTGGCGATAGATTTCCGCAGTGCCGATACGCACACCGCCCGGGTTCAGTACGGCATCGGAACGACCATAGATGATCACCCCGCCGTGCTCTGTGATTTCTGCGTAATCGCCGTGGGCCCAGACACCGGGCCAACTGTCGAAATAAGCCCCCTGGTATTTGCTGCCGTCAGGATCATTCCAGAAGCCGATCGGCATGCACGGGAAGGAGCTGGCGCAGACCAGCTCGCCTTTTTCCTCTTGCACCGGCTTGCCGTCGTCATTCCACACTTCCACCGCCATTCCCAAGCCGCGGCACTGCAACTCACCGGGATATACCGGTAGTGCAGGGTTACCCAAGGCAAAGCAGGAAATGATATCCGTGCCTCCAGAAATGGACGACAGACAGACATCGGCCTTCACATCCCGGTACACATAGCGGAAACCTTCATGGGCCAGGGGGGAGCCGGTGGACAGCACCGCGCGCAGACGGTCGAGCTTGTGGCTTTCCCGCGGTTTGCAGCCCGCTTTTTCCAGCGCGGCAATGTATTTAGCACTGGTGCCAAAAACACTGATTTCCTCTTCGTCCGCCATATCCCACAGGCACTGGGCCGCCGGATAAAACGGTGAGCCATCGTAAAGCACCAGGGTGGCACCACAGGCGAGACCACTCACCAGCCAGTTCCACATCATCCAGCCACAGGTGGTGAAGTAAAACAGGGTATCGTCGCGGGAAATATCCGTATGCAGGCGATGCTCTTTCAGGTGTTGCAACAGGGTGCCGCCAACACCATGCACGATGCACTTGGGCACGCCAGTGGTGCCGGAGGAGTACATGATATAGAGGGGGTGATTGAATTCCGCTTGCTCAAAGGTGAGCGCCCGCTCCGGTGCCGCGCCCACAAACGCGTCCAGCGTGACTGCGCGATCCAGCCCGACAATATCGTCCGCGGTCTGCTCGGCACTCCGCGCAACGGGCACCACTACCAGTTGGGAAATAGAGCTTATCTGCTCAACGATCTGCTGTAGTCTCGGCAGCGAATCGATGGTCTTGCCGTTGTAAAAGTAGCCCTCGCAGGCAAACAGCACTTTCGGCTCCACCTGCCCAAAGCGGTCCAGCACACCATTGATACCAAAGTCCGGAGAGCAGGAAGTCCACACGGCGCCAAGGCTGGCGGTTGCCAGCATGGCCACCACGGTATCCATGACATTGGGCATAAAGCCCGCAACCCGGTCGCCTTTACCCACACCGGCACCAGCCAGCGCCGACGCCAGCTGCTCGGTTTTTGCGAACAGCTCAGCATAACTGAGCTGTCGACGGCGACCATTTTCCAGCCGCTCCACCAAGGCGATCTTGTCGTCGCGATAGCGCAGCAGGTTTTCCGCAAAGTTCAGGCGTGCATCGGGAAACCATTCGGCGCCCGGCATCACATCCTTACCCAGCACGCGTTCGCCACGCTCACTGGCAATCACTTTTCCGAAATCCCACAGCTGCCCCCAGAAGGCCTCCCGGTTTTCAACAGACCACTGATACAGCGCCGGATAGTCCGCCAGCGTCTGCTGGTGATTCTCATTGACCAGACGGCGGAACTGGTCCACCTGAGTAGCGGCGATCGCTTCGGGGCTGGGTTGCCACAGGGGCTGCGCGGGATTGCTCATGGATACTGACTCTCTCTGCTTAAGGCACCGTCTGTAACTCTTTACCAGAACTCTCTACGAGCGGTGCTTTGCCATTTATTTTGGATACTAGCCATTATTGGCCTTAACGCACTGCGAACAATCATGCCTTGGTCTAACACTTAAGACTATTTTAAACTTATTAACCAATATTAAATTTTACTTAACATTCATCAAGAGCCAGTCCCCGCACATGAGCACCACCGTCAAGCAGTTGCGCGCCTTTGTCGCGGTCGCCAGAACCCAGAGTCTGGCGGAGGCCAGTGCCCAGCTGCACGTCTCCCAGCCCGCCATCTCCATTGCTGTCCGCAGCCTGGAAGAGTCTCTCGGGGGCGCCCTGTTCAGTCGCGACGGCCGCCAGCTGGTTCTGACGCCGGAAGGCGCGCAGTTTGTGGACCGAGCACAACAGCTACTCCACAACTGGGACAACACCCTGGATGCTGTGCAGCAGCGCTTCCAGCTGCAACAGGGACAGCTTTCTCTGGCCGCCATCCCCGCCTTCGCCATGAATCCGCTGCCCGATTTACTGCGTTATTTTCACCGTCAGCACCCCGCCATCAATATCGTGTTGGAAGATATCGTGATGGAACGGGTAGTAAATGCAGTACAGGAGGGACGCGCGGAGTTGGGGTTCAGCTTTCGGCCAGATGATCTCGGCAACCTGGTATTTCACCCTATCGCCAAAGACCGCTTTGTTGCAGTGCTTCCGGCCGGGCACAAACAGGGTAAGCGCAAGGAGGTGCGCTGGCAGGAACTGGGGACGGAACCGTTTATCGCCATGAACCGCGGTTCCGCAGTACGGCGCTGGACCGATGCCGCGTTTGCTCAGGCCCAGGACCCGGGGGCCAAACCGCGGCTATTGTGTGAAGCCAATCAGCTCAGCACCATCGGGAGATTGGTGCAGTCCGGTCTCGGTGTCAGTGCAGTCCCCAGTTTATGCAGGGCACAGATGGAATCTTACGGGCTGATCTGCCGCCCGTTATCAGCACCCATCGTGGAGCACGAAGTGGGCGTTTTGACCAAAAGTATCGGCGCCCTCTCGGCCCCGGCTCAGGCTTTCCTGGCGCTGTCCACGGGTAAATCCATCGATAGCGCCGACTAGAACAACCACCACAACGGCAACCGCCGCCACCGGCGCTTAACTCGCTATACGCGCGCGAATTAACCCCCGCAGATTACCCAATAAATCCCAGGCAGTAATGGCAATCACGATACCCACCGAAACCTGCCAGGTACCCTGCTCCGGCTGCCAGAAATCGCCACTGCGCCACTCGATGGAGAACGGCGGATAGACCCGCAACAGCATCGCCAGCAGCAATAACCAGTAACTATTCAGCGCCGCGTCAATCAGCAGACGGTTGCACGTCCAATAAGGCGCGAACAATTTGACTAGCGATGTAACCACACTCAGGCCAAGGGCAATATTCAGCCAGGGCAACATGGCACCCAGTGCTGGCGACAAAACCAGTGACGACCCACCGTCTGCGCCGGGCAATCGCCACAGGTCGTTCAACCACGCCATCGCCAACAAGGTGACAACAAACTCCACCGCAGAATCAAAGCGCGGAACCCGGTTACCGGTGTTTACAATTCTCGGCAGCGAGCGCGGGTTCCAGCGGGCAAAGACTTTGCGATAACCAAGTCCTTCGCCAGCAAGGTAAAACACCAGAGTCACCCAGGCGAAAGCGTGAATCCCCCCTTCGTAAACACCGGCCAGCCAACCAATGACCGCCGTGAGTAAACTGGGGCTTTCCTGGCCATGCAGGGAAGCCACCACTCCCACCGCGCTCATCACGGCAAGTATCAGCAAAGTCCATTTCAACACCAGCAGGTACAGGGGAAACAACGGCTCACTGACCAGGGTGCGCCGAGGTTGATAAGCCGCCGCCACCGCCATCGGATGCCCGCGCTCCTGCAGCAGTGCCAGGACTTCCTGCTCGGTAGGCGCACGCCCCAGGCGATCCGCCAGCTCATCGCACTGGTCCTGCAGCCCCGAATACAATTCGCTGCCCACATCCTCCCGCAGTCGAGCCGGCAAATAGGTTTTGACGTTTTCCACGTAGCGCTGCAACCAATCCATCAGTCTTTCTCCGTGAGTTGTCCGATTACATCATTCAGGCTTTGCCATTCACTTTGCATTTCCGCGAGGGCGATTTCCCCCCCGGCATCGATCTGATAAAAGCGTCGCTTGCGCCCATCTTCCTGCTGCCACTCACTGCGCAATAGCCCCTGATCTTCCAGCCGCCGCAGCAGTGGATAGAGAGTGCCTTCATCAATTTCCAGTCCCTTTGCAAGCAAACCCTTGCGCAGGGAGTAGCCATAGTGCGGCTCCCGCAATGCCAGCAGCACCGCGAGGGTCAGGGCCCCTCGCCGCACTTCCATTACCAGCCTGTCGAGTTTTTCCGGTGCTTTTGTCATCTACGCCCCAAGCTGATACGCATACTGTGCCACACACAGTAGTTACTGTGCAGCACACAGTAACTATTTGCAAGCCGCAACGAACGAAAGGCGTCAATCTGGCACAGAAAATAACGGGGGAACAATGGAAGAAATGCGGAATAGAGCCAGGATCAAGAGAGTCAGGAAGAAGAGAGTCAGAAGGTAAAGAGTCAGGAGGTAAAGAGTCAGGAGGTAAAGAGTCAGGAGGTAAAGAGTCAGGAGGTAAACAGGGAAGGACAGAAAACGAAAGCTAAGGGCAAAATAAAACCGGCCTAGGGCCGGTTTTATTCGCGGTCAGATACGTTATTACTGGGTAGTGGCCCGCAGCATCCAGGCGGTTTTCTCATGGACCCGCATACGGTCCGACACCAGCGCCACCGAGGATTCGTCATCGGCTTCCTGAGCGGCCTTGAGCGCTTCACGGCAAGTTTTCACTACCGCCTCGTGCCCCTGGGTCAGGATACGCACCATTTCCTCAGCAGCCGGAACGTCCTCTACCTCTTTGATGGAGCTCAGCTCAGCAAAGGCTTTGTAGGTACCCGGGGCGACAACATCCAGGGTGCGGATTCGCTCGGCAATATCGTCCACGGCGGTCGCCAGCTCGGTGTATTGCTCTTCAAACATCAGGTGCAATTCCCGAAACAGTCGCCCGGTCACATTCCAGTGAAAGTTGTGCGTTTGCAAATACAGGGTGTAGGAATCTGCCAACAGCTTCTTCAGACTTTTGGCGACCGTTTCGCGGTCCTTGGCACCAATACCGATATCAATATCGCTCATTTGCAACCTCTTTTGGCTAGGGTTCAGATCCTTTAATGCCGCTTTATCCTAACTTTTCAAGGGTTACCGTAAAAAAATACTGTGTTTTACGGCATCGATAAAACGGCCACTGATCGTCATGATAAGCTCACGCAGGGCAATTCAAAATTGCCCTTACATATCCAAGCCATAGTCAAAACCAATCAACTGGCCGCGCCTGACAGCTTCCCGAGTGCCGCTAACCAGGTGCCGCTTACCAAGTACCGCCTATCAGTACCACCTACCAGCCACACTCGCGATCCTTGTTCTGCTCCTGCAGGTACACCATCAGGGGCTGGAAATAATCCACGATGGCCGAGGCATCCAGTTCGCGCTGGCCGGTCAGGGCTTCCATGGCATCCGGCCAGGGTTTGCTCGCACCCATCGCCAGCATGTCACGCAGTTTTTTGCCGGCGGCCTGATTCTTGAAGATGGAACAACGGTGTAGCGGTCCTGTTTCGCCCGCTGCGTCACACAGCGCGCGATGGAACTGGAACTGCTGGATACGGGCCAGGAAATAGCGCGCGTACGGGGTATTGCCGGGGATATGGTATTTGGCACCCGGATCGAAGTTGGCCTCGGAACGCTCAACCGGCGCCTGAATTCCCTGGTATTCCTCCCGCAGCTTCCACCAGGCTTTGTTGTAATCCCCCGGCGCTACTTCACCGTTAAACACCTGCCAGCGCCACTTATCTACCAGCAGGCCAAATGGCAGGAAGGCAATCTTGTCCAGCGCCTGTTGCATCAGGTAACCCAGGTCTTTTTCTTCACCGGGAATTTCATCCATCAGCCCGATTTCTTTCAGGTATTTCGGGGTGATGGAAAGCGCAATGGTATCGCCAACCGCTTCGTGGAAACCGTCGTTGGCCCCTTCTTTGTAGAGAAACGGCTGATTGTTATAGATGCGCTGGTAAAAATTGTGCCCCAACTCATGATGCACCGTGATCAGGTCTTCACCGGTTTTGTTGATACACATCTTGATGCGGATATCGTCTTTACCATCCAGGTTCCAGGCACTGGCATGGCAGACCACATCGCGGTCGCGGGGCTGCACGAACTGCGAACGCTCCCAAAAGGTTTCCGGCAGCGGCTTGAAGCCCAGGGAAGTAAAGAACTTCTCCCCAACCTTCACCATATCCTTCTCACTCATGCCGGAATCCACCACCAGCTGAGTGAGGTCGTAAGGTGCCTCCATATCGTCGTCTTTGACGATATCGTAAATATTGCCCCACTCCTGTGCCCACATATTACCGAGGAGGTGCGCGGGGATTTTGCCCGAAGCCGGCGCCACATCATCACCGTAGTGCTCGTTCAGTTTGGCGCGCACGTGACAGTGCAGCGCTTCATACAGGGGTTTTACCTTGCTCCACTGGTTATCCATATCCGCAGCAAAGGCATCGGCGGGCATATCGTATTTGGAGCGCCACATCACACTGAGATTGTCATACCCCAGCTCCTTGGCCCCGGCATTGCCGATCTCGACCTGGCGTTCGTACAGTGGCTTCATCGGCGGAGATACCTTGCGCCACCCCACCCACAGTTCTTTCAGCAACTTGGGATCGCGGCTGTTGGCCATCTTCTGGCCCATTTCCGTCAGGGTGTAACACGTTTCTTCGCCATCACCGGCCGGCTCATCATCACCCGTTTTCTGGCCCGGACAATACTTGCCTGCGCCATACATTCCCTGCATTTTTGAGCCGATCTGCGCCAGTTCCGCCGTCAACTTGGGGTCGTTCGGCGAAGGAAATACCAATCCCTGCTTCAACATGGTGAGCATGCGCCGGGTTTCCGGGTCCAGTTTGACATCGTCAAATTTTGCCGCCTGCTGGGCCAGCTCAACCGCCAGGGAGGTATAGCGCTCGACCGCCAGTGCCTCTGTATATTGAGAGTCAACATTGATATAGGTTGATGCGAGCCAACTGGCATGGCTCACCTCTTCGGCAATCTTCTCCAGCCGCGCCTGCGCACTATCGAGAAATGCCTTGGCGTCTTGCGCATCGAGGGTGCCGCTGGCGCTGTCGGCTTGCGCCACCGTGCCCGCAGCAGTGGTATCCGCACCATAGGAAACTGCTTCGGCAGATGATGGCGCCGCGCCCTTCGCTGACTCTGACTGGTTGTTTCCACCATCACAGCCCGCCAGGGCCAAAGTGGCGGCGGCAATTACCCATGCTAGATTTTTCATCGACATCCTCTGGTCAATTTTTCGAATTATCTGGTGAGCGGCACCCGAAACCGGGCAAAAAGAAAAAAGGAACTGTCGCGATTTATAGCACATGGTTTCCCGCTGCCGAGATGCAGCAGGGGATCCCCCAGGCACATCGGCACAATATTCCCCGTATCCCGCTTTATTTGGGCAAAAATTTCGAAACCGAAGCAAAGCGATGTAAGCAGCCCAGATACGGAGTGCTCAGAATTCAGACAAAATCGACAGAGGAACAGACGGCGTTCGGAAATTTATGGAAACGGAAAACAAACGAAGAGCGGAAGAGCGATAAAAATAGAAGAGGAAGGAAGAGATTGGAGGCAGCCCAACCAGCACACCCCCGGCACATGATGTCACTGCTACCGTTGCTCCCTTCCGGGCCTGGCGGGGTTCACAGCTGATCATTGCGAGGAGACCGGAAGGGCCGCCACAACGCTTCGAGCAATCAGATTAGCACTGCAACTCAATGTGAGAAGCCGGCTGCACTCGAAGAGGGCGCGATTATAGAGACTCCAGGCGCCAGGTGCCACCCCCAATTTCTGCTCGATTTACTTGAGGGAAGAACCCTCAGCAAAATCCCTGTAACAGGGCCACAATTTACAACGCCAAAAAGCTATACTGTGCCGCGCCCGAATCCGGGCATTCACTTACTTTTCAGCCAATTTCTAGCCGGAAAACCTATGCACCTGTTTGTCGACAGCCTCACCAACGTGGACTTCAGTTACCTCCACCAGACCCGCGGTATCGTTGGTGAAACCTGGCTCGCCAATGCAGCACTGGACGGCGCCCTGGATCACCAGGGCATGGTGTGCGACTTCGGCATCGTCAAAAAGACCCTGCGCAATTGGCTGGATACCGAGCTGGATCACCGTCTGCTGGTCCCCACCCTCGCCCCAGGGCTAACCCTACAACAGCGTGACGACCGGGTGGAACTGGACTGGAAGCTCGGCAATGGCGACACCATTACGGTCAGCGGCCCCTCCCAAGCCTTTGCGCTGGTAACTGCAGACGAGATCACCCCGGCGTCGGTTGCAAAGTGGTGTGTGCAGCAACTGGACGGCATTTTCCCCACCAGCGTTGACCAGCTGAGTCTCGACTTCATCAGTGAAGTCATCGATACCCCGTTTTACCACTACAGCCACGGCCTGAAAAAACACGACGGCAACTGCCAACGTATTGCCCACGGCCACCGCTCCCGTATTCGTATTGATGTAGACGGCGAGCGCAGCCGTGAACTGGAATCCCTGTGGGCGACACGCTGGGCCGATATTTATCTGGGCACCCGGGAAGACCTGCTGGCACAAGACGGCCAGCTACTGCGCTTCGCCTACAGCGCCCGCCAGGGGCAGTTTGCACTCAGCATCCCAGCAGAGCGTTGCGAACTGCTTGATTGCGACACCACTGTCGAACAACTGGCCCAGTACATCGCCGATGTCCTCGCTTCGGATCACCCCGGCAAACACATACAGGTGCGCGCTTACGAGGGCATTGGCAAGGGTGCCGTTGCCAGTGCCAAACGCTAAGCTGCCATGAACCTGATACTGCTAAGCCCGGCAGACTTTGCGCTGGGTAGCCTTTCCTCCAACTCGCGGTTGCCGAGCAACACGCCCGGAACTGATCCCGTTATTGCACGTTTGGAAGACCGCCGATTTCAACATATTGCGGAAGTCCACCGCGCCCAAGTCGGCGACACCATGAAAGTCGGCTTGATCAACGGCGACATTGGCGATGGCGAGGTCACTGAGCGCGGCGAGCGGCACATCACCCTCAAGGTAAGCCTGTACCGCAGTGCACCACCCGGGCTGCCGCTTACCCTGCTGCTGGCGCTTCCGCGCCCAAAAATGCTCAAGCGAACCATTCAGCACGCCACTGCCCTGGGTGTAAAAAAACTGTATCTGATCAACGCCTACCGGGTAGAAAAATCCTACTGGCAAAGCCCCTGGCTCGCCGAAGACAAACTGAGCGAGCAGTGCCTGCTGGGACTGGAACAGGCCGTCGACACCGCCATGCCACAGATTGAATTACGCAAGCGTTTCAAACCCTTCGTCGAAGATGAACTGCCGGAACTCGCCCGCGACTCCCTCAAGCTGGTAGCACACCCGGTAACCACCTCCGCCTGCCCGATAGACATTCGGCAGCAAACCACCCTGGCAGTGGGCCCCGAAGGTGGCTTTATCCCCTACGAGGTAGAAAAACTGCAGGAAGCTGGTTTTGAATCGGTACACCTTGGGCCGAGAATTCTGCGGGTAGAAACCGCACTGCCAGTGCTGCTCAGCCGGCTTTTTCCGGCAAGCTAACTGGCAGCACTACTTCTGCCGCCCACAAACCTATTTCTGTCGCCCACAAAAAAGCCGCGCTAAAAAGCGCGGCTGCAAAGGCAGTAGAAGACACTGCCGGGTCTCACAGAGCGGGGCTTGGGGTAGCCCCGGAAGAGAACTGATAAAATTCAGTTCTGCTACTCAAAAGCAATGGCTTTTAAGCAGCTACATCAGATTCCACTGCGGATTTCTGCAGGGCCAGCTTGGGATCTACGTACTCGTAGCCCAGTACATCGGCAACGGCTTTGTAGGTCACCATACCGGCGTGTACGTTCAGACCTTCCAGCAGGTTAGCGTCGTCCAGCAGAGCCTGTTTGGCACCTTTGTTCGCCAGGGCTACCGCAAACGGCAGGGTGGCGTTGTTCAGGGCCATAGTGGAAGTACGGGCAACACCACCGGGCATGTTCGCTACACAGTAGTGCACTACACCGTCAACAACGTAAGTAGGCTCCTGGTGAGTGGTCGCCTTGGAGGTTTCGAAACAACCACCCTGGTCGATCGCAACGTCCACAACCACAGCGCCTTTCTTCATGCGGCTGATATGGTCGCGGGTCAGCAGCTTCGGTGCCGCAGCGCCCGGAATCAGAACCGCACCAACAACCAGGTCTGCCGCCAGTGCGTGGGATTCAATCGCGTCATTGGTGGAGTACTCGGTGCGCACAGCGCCACCGAAGATATCGTCCAGCTGACGCAGACGCGGCAGGGAGCGATCCAGAATGGTCACGTCGGCACCCATACCCAGCGCCATCTTGGCCGCTTGGGTACCTACGACACCACCGCCGATAATCAGTACTTTGGCCGGTGCTACGCCCGGCACGCCGCCCAGCAGCACGCCGAGGCCGCCCTGAGCTTTTTCCAGGTGGTGTGCGCCACACTGTACAGACATGCGGCCGGCAACTTCAGACATCGGCGCCAGCAGCGGCAGGCCACCGAAGCGATCGGTTACGGTTTCATAAGCGATACAGGTTGCACCGGATTTCACCAGCAGTTCAGTCTGCTTGGGATCGGGCGCCAGGTGCAGGTAGGTGTACAGCAGCTGGCCCGGGCGCAGCATTTCGCATTCGTGGGGCTGGGGCTCTTTCACCTTTACGATCATATCGGCGGTGGCGAAGATTTCTTCGGCACTCTCGATGATCTTGGCACCAGCCTGCTCATACATTTCGTCGGTAAAGCCAATGGCAGAACCGCCGTCTTTTTGCACGATTACGTCATGGCCATTACCAATCAGCTCGCGAACGCTCGCTGGAGTCAGGCCGATGCGGTACTCGTGGTTCTTAATCTCTTTTGGGACACCGATCAACATAACGATTTCTCCTCGATACTCTGTATTGAGCGCAGCTGTATTGAGCACAGCTTTTCGCGCCCCTTCTCTTGTTGGATTCCAGCAGTATAAGCAGCAATTTCAAGTGGATTTCTTCATGTTTTTAAATATGATTAGTGGAATCCACTAGCAATGTGGCGCAGAGTACGTTTTTCAGCCATTCGAGACCAAATTTTGTGCCACGGACAAGTCAAGCCCGCCCAGTCGGTGATCTGCAGGTGCATTCAGCGCCCGCAGATTACCGAGTGCCGACCGACCACGGAGTGAGTTAAACCAATGAAAAGACGCGCCAGCGAACTCAGTACCATCGACCGCAATATCCTCCGCGTACTGCAAAAAAACGGTCGCACCAGCTACGCCGAGCTCGCTCGCCAGGTCGGCCTTACCGCCACCCCCTGTGTCGAGCGAGTCAAGAAAATGGAGTCCGACGGGGTAATCCAGGGCTACACCGCCCTGATCAACCCCGAGTACCTCGATGCCGCGTTGGTGGTGTTCGTACAGATTCGACTCAACCGCTCGGCACAGGACGCTTTTGAAGCCTTCCGCAGTGCGGTATCGGAACTGCCAGAGGTACAGGAGTGCTATCTGGTGTCCGGGAGTTTCGACTACCTGATCAAGGCCCGGGTGGCGGATATGAGCGCTTACCGGAAGTTTTACGGAGAAACACTGCTGACCCTGCCGGAAGTACAGGAATGCACCAGCTATGTGGTGATGGAACAGGTGAAAGAAACCCTTGAGGTACCGGTGCACTACAACCGGTAAATCCATCGGAAAGAACAGTCTCAAAAGGATCAAATATAACGAGCTACATTAATTTCGCGCCAACAATTGGCCCGTCCTTCGCCAGCTGCCACCCAGCCCTCTAGGATTAAGGAAGATAGGTCTATTCACTCAAGTTGCGGGAAATGATGTACCAATCTCTTCGTAACCTTCTTCGCTGGCGGAATCTTGTTGTCGCAGCCTGCCTGCTGCCGCTTGGCTGCGGGGAAAAAGAAGCTGCCAAACCGGCACCGCCACCGAAAAAAGTGGAGGTGGTTGAAGCCCAGCGCATGCGCTTCAGACCCAGCTTTGAAGTGCCCGCCGTGGTAGAAGCCATAGAGACCGCGCAGATTTTCCCCCTGGTCGCCTCAAGGATCCTCTACCAGAACATCGCACCGGGGAAGTATTTCAAGCAAGGCGAAGAACTCGTAAGGCTCGACCCCTACCCCTTCGAAACCAAAGTGGCGACGGCGGAGTCCAGCATCGCGGAAGCCATGTCCACTTACGAGCAGACGAAGGCCAACTTTGACCGCGCCAGAAACCTGAGGCCACAGGGATACATTTCGGCAAAAGACTTCGACACTGCAAAATCCGCCATGCAGGCGGCAGAAGCCCAGCTCAACACCGCCCAGACCGCACTACAACAGGCCAGGCAGGACCTGTCCCACACCTCGATCGTCGCGCCCTTTTCCGGGCGCGTAGGCCATCCCAACTACGCGGTGGGTGACTTTTTCATCCTCCCAAACTCGGTGCCGATTACCCAACTCGTCAAAGTCGACCCGGTGTATGTCCTCGCCCATATTGGCCAGAAAGCCTACAACGAGTTCTACGGCGCAATCGAAAAGCTGAAGCAACAGGGCCGCGCCATCCCGAACATGGAGCTTTACATCGTGCTGCCGGGCGACACCGTGTACCCATTCAAAGGGGAATTTTTCTCCTGGGACGCCACGGCTGCGGCCACCCGCGGCACGGTTGCCGCCCGCATCCTGTTCCACAATCCGGACGGCCTGCTGTTGCCCGAAGAAAATGTCACCCTGCACGGCAAGCTTCTGGAAGAAGTGGAACGCATCGTCATTCCACAGAAGGCGGTTTCCCAGGACCAGCAGGGCCACTTTGTCTACCTGCTGGATAAAGACAGCAAGGTCAAGCGGGCCAATATTGAAGTGGGCATGCGCATCGGCCCCAACTGGGCGGTACCCAAAGGCCTCAAAGTGGGCGACAGGGTACTGGTGGAAGGACTACAGAAAGTGAGCCCGGGCGATGCCGTTGAAGTCACGCCCGTCAAAATCGAGCAGCTCGAAGACCCCACGCCACCAAACCTGCGCCCGGCACCCCACTCGCTGCGCGAACAGCTCCGCAGGGAGCGGGAAGCCTTCCAGGAATACCAGAGGTCGACCATGGAAATACGGCAGCAAAACCAGCCGGGGGACGTCTACACCCCCTATGACACCGGCAAGTAGCGCGGACCGTTAAACTGTGAGCAGTGACAGCCACCTGTTTATCCGTCGCCCGCGCTTTGCTTTTGTGATCGCCATATTGATCACCTTTATGGGCGCGCTTGCCGCTATCGTCATGCCGGTGGATCAGTACCCGGACATTGCCGCACCCAAAATTTCCGTGGTTGCCACCTACCCCGGTGCCGATGCCGAGACCGTAAAAAACGCCGTTGCCATCCCCATTGAAGAGCAGGTGAACGGTGCCGAAGGCATGGTCTACATGACCTCCAATTCCGGCAGCGATGGCACCTACACGCTGTTCATGACGTTTGACATGAACACCGATGACGACATGGCGCAGGTGGATGTACAAAACCGGGTGGCACTGGCGGAGCCATCCCTGCCTCCGGAGGTGTTGAAGCGCGGTATCAAGGTTCGCAAGCGCTCATCCGACATGCTGATGGTGGTGAACCTGTTTTCCCCGGATGAGCGATTTGACGGCGTTTTTCTGTCCAACTTCGCCTCACTGAATTTGCTCAATGAACTGGCGCGGGTACCCGGTGTCGGCGAAGCCAAAATCATCGGCCCGCTGGATTACGGTATGCGGATCTGGCTGGATCCGGTGAAAATGGCCAACCTCGAGATTTCCGTACCGGAAGTACTCGGGGCAATACGGGAACAGAATATTCAGGCAGCCGTTGGGCAACTGGGCTCCCCACCATCGCCCGACTCCACCCAGTTCCAATATGTACTCACCACCAAAGGCCGCCTGACTTCGGAAGAAGAGTTCGGGGAAATCGTGCTGCGCGCCGATGAAAGAGGTGGCGTCATCCGCGTGAAGGATATTGCGCGGGTGGAGCTGGGCGCACAGATTTACAAAGGCTATGGTGAATACAACAATGGCCCCGGCGTGCTATTGGCAATTTACAAATTGTCGGACGCCAATGCACTGGAGGTTGCCGAGAACGTAAAAGCCAAAGTAGAAGAACTTTCGCAATATTTTCCCGAAGGTGTTGAAGCGGTCATTGGTCATGACACCACCGAGTTTATCGCGGTATCCCTCGAAGAAACGATTTTCACCCTGATCGCAACGATCATCCTGGTCATCATCGTAACCTACCTTTTTCTCGGCAATGTACGCGCCGCCCTGGTCCCCACCCTCGCTGTACCAGTGTCTATTATCGGCACCCTTGGCGTCCTCTACGCCATGGGAATGACCATCAATACGGTCACCCTGTTCGGCCTGATCCTCGCCATTGGGGTAGTCGTCGACGATGCCATCATTGTCGTCGAGGATGTCGAGCGCATCATGCACGAAGAAGGCCTGGACAAGCGCGCCGCCACGGCCAAAGCCATGCAAGAGGTATCAGGCCCCATTGTTGCCACATCGATGGTTCTTCTCGCGGTATTCGGGCCGACGATGTTGCTGCCCGGCATGACCGGTCGCATGTTTGGACAGTTCGGCACCACCATTACCGTTGCCGTACTGATCTCCATGATCAACGCACTGACATTGAGCCCGGCGCTCTGTTCTACCGTATTGAAGGAAGGCCACAGCAAACCCAACGTAGTGATCCGCGGCTTCAACTGGGGCTTTGAGAAAGTGGCCAGCGGCTACCTTAAAATAGTGGACTGGCTCGCGCGCCATATTCTGCTCAGCCTCATCATCATTGCCGGCCTGTTCGCCTGCCTCTTTTTACTATTCCAGTCCGTACCCAAAAGCTTCATTCCCGATGAAGACAAGGGCTACTTTATGGTGGATGTCCAGCTGCCCGAAGCGGCGGCACTGGCGCGCACCGAGAGCGTAATCGACCAGATTAATGAAACCCTGATGCAAGACCCGGCCGTCGACAAAGTGCTGTCGGTGAATGGTTTCAGCTTGCTCAATGTCATGCTGCAATCGAATGCCGGCATGGTGATTGCCAAACTCAAGCCCTGGCACGAACGCAAGTCACCAGATGTTTCACAGCAGGCGCTGCAACAGAAATACCAGGCACAATTCGCCCAGCTGCCCGAAGCACAGATTCTGGTGTTCGGCGCACCCGCCATTCCCGGCCTCGGAACCATGGCGGGCTTCTCCTTCATGCTGGAAGACACCCAGGGCGTCGGCGCGCAGGAACTATTCAAGGTAGTTCAGGACTTCTCCGCAGCCGCCACCGAACAGCCTGAAATTGCCCGCGCCTTCTCAATATTCAAAGCCGGCTCACCCCAGATCCGGCTGGATATTGACCGTGTAAAAGCCAAGACCCTGGGTGTAAAAATCAGCGATATCTTCCTCACTCTGCAGACCCAACTCGGCGCCATCTATGTCAACGACTTCAATCTGTACAACAAGACCTTCAAGGTCATGGTGCAGGCCGAATCCAGATTCCGGCAACAGGAACGCGACTTGGAAAAAATCTATATCACCAACAACAAAGGCGAACCGATACCACTACCCGCCATTCTGAGTACCAAACCGGTCCTGGGCGCCGTTACCCTCAAGCGCTACAACACCTATGATGCCGCCAAGATCAGCGGCGGCCCCAACGCCGCCGGGGGATTCAGCTCCGGCGATGCCATGAATGCGCTCGAACGCGTGGCCAGGGAAACACTACCCGACGGCTTTAAATACGACTGGTCCGATTCCAGCTATGAAGAGCGCAAAGCCGGCAACGCATCCACCATCGCCCTGGTGCTTTCACTGATATTTACCTTCCTGTTCCTGGCCGCCCTTTACGAATCCTTTCTGACGCCGTTCGCGATCATCCTCTCGGTACCGATTGCCATCGTCGGCGCCATCGCCGCACTGCTCATCGCAAAGGAACCCCTCAGCCTGTACGGCCAAATTGGCTTGGTGCTGCTGGTGGCCTTGGCGGCAAAGACCGCGATCCTTATTGTGGAGTTTGGGAAAACGCAGAGGGAAGTGGAGAGGCTGTCACTGCACGATTCGACGGTGACCGCAGCAAAACTGCGCTTCCGCCCCGTCATCATGACCACCCTCTCCTTCGTGGTAGGGACCATTCCGCTAGTCATCGCTTCCGGTGCCGGCGCCGCCAGCCGCGTATCCCTGGGAACGGCCGTGATGGGAGGTACCATCATGGCCTGTATCGCGGGCACACTGCTGGTGCCCATTTTCTTCAAAATCGTGCAGGGGCTGCGTGAAAAGGTACACAGGGGAGAGACAGGATCATCCGGCTCGCAGCCGCCCCGGGACAATCCTCAGCACAGTCACGGCAAGGCTGCGGAATAGCGACCAGGCGAAACTGTCAGATACAGACGCCAGGCAAACTCAGTACTTGATACCCAGCTTGCGGTACAGGAAGCCGATCACCCAGGCTGGGCCAATCAAAAGGAACTGCAGGTCTTTAAAAAACGAAGGCTTTTTGCCCTCGATATGGTGACCAACAAACTGGAACACCCACATCACCACAAAAACCCCCACAGACCACCAGAGCACACTCTGGCCTGCCCGCTCCAGCCAGCTGCAAGCCCCGAGGCAAAGCAAGGAGAGCGCGACCATCCCCAGCGCCAGTGGGAAGGACATCACCATATAGAACAGGATGGTCGGGATCAGCGCAACAATTGCCCAGTTCAGCCAGGGCAAGGACGCCATCCACTCGGGCTGGGGAATGGACCAGAAAAGACCGACAACGGTGAGGTAAATAAGAGGAACCGCCACCCAGTGGATGGCCTTGTTGGTGGAATTCTGGTGGCTCTCACCGTATTCACTGAACCATTGGTCTGCTGTTCGCATGGTTTGATCTCGCCTTGGTTGTTATTGGGTTGGCTTTTGGGATGGTACAGTAGAACCAGCCCAGACCAAACAGTCACAAACTCGTAAATTCCCTTATTCCAAGTTTGTGAAAAGCGCAAAAAAGGCGGTTACACGGAACACTGGGCATCTGTATTAAAAATCCAGAAATGAACCCGACTCATCGATTTCTCTTTTATCTGAATTTTGCATATCATCGGGCAGAAGTCCTTCGATAAAATTGTTAACGCTCTCCGCAACCTCAAACAAAGAATGATCTTCAATTTCCGCTTCGTGAAACCAAAAGTAAACTTTTCCAGACGCGCGCGATAAACATACTTGGTTTCCCCCAACAGACTCACCAATAACAACGCACTCCTTGGGTATCTGCCCCTTATACATTTTATTTCGACTAACAAGGTTTGAATCACCTTGCAGTCCATACAGCATTTCTAAAGACTGAAAGCCGTCAGTATTATCTACTGGTGATTTCTCTACCGGCTTATATATTGCACCATGGTCAAAAACTATTGAGTTTTCATAACTCTCTAATACTGACCTATAACTATCCGAAAACTTAACATTTAATTCAGATTCAACCTGAGAAATGGACAACTTATCTTGAGAGCCATCTTTTAAAGACCTCGCCCCAAGGCTTTTTAAACTTTCTATCAACATTAAAAACCTCCTCTAAGGTCAGATGCAGACCCGATGTGCGGTATATTGCCATGTAACTTTGAAGGCACAAACTGTATTGTTTCGTTATCTAAATGATGCGGCGTTAAACCGGCCTCCTTTAAGTAATTCTTGGCGGCATTTGGGCTTGATAAGCCCTTTTGCTTAGCGACATACTCATAAACCGCATCAAAATCTGCCTTACTTCCATCCAATTGGCCTGGTTTAAACTTAACTTGACCTTTAGCCCAGGGAGTAAACACAGGTCGCCCATTAGCAAATTCAATGGGCTTGCCGCCAGTAATTTCATTAACCTCATCAATATTTGAATGCCAAAAGCCATTACCTGGCTCCCCGTCCCATCTGCCATTCGTTCTAGGCAATCTAGTTTTTGGGTTAAGTTTTGGATTACTAGGGACGTTACTATCACTGCTCCTACCTCTGGGAGGGCTGGCCCTTTGTGTAGCCGCCTGGTTTATCGGTGCTTCAGGTGCCGAGACTTCTATAGTTTCAAATTTCGAAAATGATGCCGCTTCCGACTTGGCACCACGCGCCTTCTTCAACGCATTGCGACGCTTCTGGTATTTGGCAAAATCCAGCATCAAATCGCCAACGTCTTTGAAACGGGCCAGTAAGCGGCCATTCTTCGCCATGGCCGTAACGCCACCGACACCGCCAGTGAAGGCGGCCAGGACGATGGTTAGGATGATTTCGAATACACCACCACCGGCAAATTCAGTCATTTCCAGGCTGTGTTGCGCCTTGACGTAGTCTTTGGCAAAGCGGGTTATATCACTGCGCAATGCGCTGTCGTCGTATATCAGATGCGCGACTTCAAAAGCCTGCTGCAGCTGCTCTGCTGTAATGGTGCTCGGATCAAACCCCAGAACATCCACCAACTCTTTTTTAACTTTGCCGAGATATTCTTTCGAGGACTGTTCGAAGCTTTTGTCGTGAACGTAATAGTCGTAGGTGGCGCTCAGCATTTGGGTCTGCTGGCGAATGGGATTCACCAGCATTGCCACTTCGGCAATGTCCTTGGTCCACACCGCCAAGTCCCACGCGCCCTGCCCGAGTGCACTGCCAAATTTCCCCACATAAGCGCCGGCCTTTTCCAGACTGCTACGCTTGCTGTGTACCGCTTCAATTCGCGCGGCTTCTGCCCGCTCTTCGGCAATAATTTTCTGCAGCCCCATGCGAATACGGCCGCGCAGGTTTGTCTGCCGCTCGTCCAGTACACCCTCGCCGTGGGGGGCTTCTTCGATCAGCAGTCGGTGCTGCTTGACGGCGAGATATACCGCCCGGTGCTCGTCGCTAAAATGCCCGGGCGCGGCGGGGTACTGGTGGGTGTGCAGCAGGTCTTGACCAGAGAATGCCTGATCAAGCGATTGGCTGAGGGTGGCTTTCGCCAGAAATTGCTCAAAAATCTGGTCGAGCGCGGAGGTGGGAAATGAGGCAAGCAGCTCTGCGGACAGATCGTTTTCAAAAATGGTCGGCGCACTGGACCAACCAGCACTTACCCGATAGCGGTCGCCGCGCTGGTTCTCAACGTAAATCTGCATGAATTTTCCCTTTCATAACGCACAGTACGCCGTGGCCCGGTGAGTACCACTGGCGTGAATCCTTAAGAGGGAAATTCTAAAAGAAGTGCACAGCCCGGCAAAGCCAAGGGCTGTGATGAATTGCGTTAATTCGGGAATTTTTCTGGAAAAACGCGGTGTGCCCTTGCTGACTGTTACGGCAGTGCCAATTAGCAGTCAGTTTTTCAGGGCAGCCAATAAAAATCTGCGCGATCGACACCCGCTAATTGGTACGCTTTAGCGGCGCACGCAGGCGTCCAGCTGCATCCGGTAGAGTTCTGCCATGTCTTCGTCCATACAACAGAAAATAACGTGTCGGGGGCCGCCTTCGCGATCCAGGTGGTTCTGCACCTGTTCTACCGCAATCTCAACAGCAAGTTCAGGGGGGTAATCGTAGACGCCGCAACTGATGGCAGGAAACGCAATTGAATGAACATTCTCTCGGCGGGCCAGGGCCAGGCATTGGCGGTAGCAAGTGGCAAGCAGTTCGGGCTCACCCAGATTGCCGCCTCGCCACACCGGACCAACGGTGTGGTAGATACGTTTGACCGGCAAACGGAATCCAGGAGTGCTGCGTACATCTCCTACGGGGCAGCCGCCGATCTGGCGGCAGGCTTCGAGCAATTCGGGGCCGGCGGCGCGGTGTATGGCGCCATCTACACCACCACCGCCCAGGAGCCTTTGGTTGGCTGCGTTGACGATTACATCTACGTGCAACCGAGTGATATCACCGAGGTGTACTTCGATCACTCTATTTACTCCAGCCGCGGCACCACCGTTCAATTGCGCAACGTTGCGCACGCACTGTGATCAGGCTACTGCTTTTGCCCCAGCAACTGACGGTGGCGCGTTGATATTTCCTCAGGGCAATGCGTCACAGCACTTACTAAAACAATAGCAGCTGCGGAGAGCACAAAGCCCGGTAACAGCTCGTATAGATCAAAGATGCCACCTGACAGCTGTTTCCAGATCACAACGGTTATACCCCCCACCAAGACACCGGCGATGGCTCCGGCGCCAGTCATCCGCGACCAGTAGAGACTGATCAGAATCGCCGGACCAAAAGCGGCACCCAATCCCGCCCAGGCATAGGCCACCACATCCAGTACTTTGGAGCCTGGGTCCATGGCCACGCCTACCGCAATCAGCGACAGCGCCACGACTGCCCAGCGACCCACCTGCACCAGGCTCTCGGAAGAAACCGCGCGGCCGAACCAAACGTGATAGATATCCTCCGCCAGGGCAGCGGACGACACCAGCAACTGTGAATCCGCAGTACTCATAATGGCAGACAGGATGGCCGCCAGCAGAATTCCCGCCACCAGCGGGTGGAACAGCGCCTCTACCAGCGCCATGAAAATACGCTCACCATCCGGAATCGTCTGCGCGAGCTCCAGGTGCCCAAAGAGCCCAACCGCCATGGCGCCAAGAAAGCCCGCCAAAGACCAGACCGCAGCAACCGTTGCCGCGGCCGGCATATCATCCGGGTGCCGCAGTGCTTTGAAGCGCGCCAGGATATGCGGCTGACCGAAGTAGCCAAGCCCCCACGCCAGGGAACTGAGAATGGCTGCAACAGAGAGCGCCTTGCCTGTATTGTCCGACATCCAGTGCATCAGCTCCGGGTGCTGCTGCTCCATGGAGGCCCAGGCGGTGCTAAATCCTCCCTCATCGGAAATCACCATCACGGGAACAATGACCAGCGCCAAACTCATCAAAAGCCCCTGGAAAACGTCCGTCCAGGAAACCGCAAGAAAGCCCCCAAACAGTGTGTAGGAAATCACCGCGATGGCGCCGATAACAACTGCCCACTGGTAATCCCAGCCAAATACCGTCTCAAACAGCTTGCCACCGGCGATCAGGCCGGACGCTACATAGAACAAGAAGAACAGCAAAATGAAGATGGCGCACACCGTGCGCAGATAAGGGTGCGCCAGGTTAAACCGTCGATGCAGGTAGGCCGGCACGGTAAGGGCGTCATCCAGCGCATAGGTGTAAATGCGCAAACGCCGCGCCATGGTAGTCCAGCTGAGCACAATGCCGCTGAATAGGCCAATCGCAATCCACCCGGACGACAACCCGGTCGCATAAGCCGCACCCGGCAGCCCCAGCAGCAACCAGCCGCTCATGTCAGAGGCGCCGGCACTCAGCGCCGCAACCGCCGGTGGCAGTGAACGGCCACCAAGAAAATAATCACTGGCATTCTTGGTGCGCTGGTAAGCGTAAACACCAATCGCCAGAATAAGTGCCAGATAGGCGATGAAAGTAAGAGCGACAAGCCATTGTCCAGGCATGTGGGATTCCCCGTCAGATTTGGCAGATAAAGCCCTCTTTGGCGAAAGAATAGGCTGAATCCGTCGTTATTGGTCTTTATTGCGCGTAAATCTACCCATTTGCTGGCGTTTGCTCAATCGGCAAACTAAACCAAGGGTGAGAGTACAGATATTGGAAGATGCCACGGATCGGCGTATCCATACCAAGCAGTAAGGGAATATCGAGACATTATGGGTATTTGTTTAGACGAACTCCGGGTACTGGTGATTCGTCCCACGTTAAAGCAATTGCGTGCCTGGTCACCGGGGATGGAAGCCCTGCTGCTGGGTACCGCAGCCCAGGAATCCGAACTGGGATTCCACCTCAAGCAGGGCCGCCGCCACGGCATGGGCATCTTCCAGATATTGCCCAGTACCCACCGACAGATCTGGGATAAATACCTCATCAACTTCCCCCCGCTCGCCTCCAAAGTACGCGGACTCGCCAGCCAGCGCGACTTCCTGCAACACCCCCACGCCGAACTTGCCACCAACCTGCGCTACGCCACCGCCATCGCCTGGCTGGTTTACCGCGCCGCCGGTGTAGAGAAAGTGGAGAGCGGAGACCTACCGCGCATGGCCAAACTCTGGAAAAAACACTTCCACCACGGCCCCAGTGCCAAGCTGCGGGACTTTGTCGACAGCTACTGCAAACTGATCAACCCGCTCGAAAACACCCCGGCCGAAAACGAAACAGCCGCAGTAAAAACCGCGGCTGTCAAAGACGTCAGCAGTGCGAACACCGACACGCTACTGATCGAGGATGGGGATGACGGGGCTACAGATTGCGCGCCTCGATATACATCGGCTGCGCAGCCTTCTCCTCAACTTCCGGACCCTCCTCGCGAGCATCTTCCGGAATCCAGGAATCCACGTACTGCTCGATCGCACGCGCGTCCACCTCAGGCGCGGGTTTAGAACGATCCAGCTCCAGACTCTCGAAATCGTACAGATCCCGGTCAGCCAACTGCGACGGTGACACCCGTGTCAGCGCGGCAAAAATATTGTCACTGCGACCGGGAAACTTACGATCCCACTCGTTCAACATCCCCTTGATCGCCTGCCGCTGCAGGTTCTCCTGACTACCGCACAAGTTGCACGGAATAATCGGGAACTGCTTGTGATCCGCAAACGCAATCAGATCCGTCTCGCGGCAATAGGCCAACGGGCGAATCACGATATTGCGCCCATCGTCCGCACGCAGTTTCGGCGGCATCGCCTTCAGGCGACCGCCGTAAAACATATTCAGGAATAACGTCTCGACGATATCATCCTTGTGATGGCCCAGCGCCACCTTGGTCGCCCCGATCTCCTCCGCAAAACCATACAGGGTTCCGCGGCGCAGGCGCGAGCACAGACCACACGTCGTCTTACCCTCTGGCACCACCTCCTTCACCACACTGTAAGTGTCCTTATTCACAATGTGATAAGGCACCCCGATGGACTGCAGGTACTCCGGCAGAATGTGCTCCGGGAAACCCGGCTGCTTCTGATCCATATTCACCGCCACCAGCTCAAAGTGCACCGGAGCGGTCTTCTGCAGGTTCATCAGGATTTCCAGCATCGCGTAGGAATCCTTGCCCCCGGACAGGCACACCATCACCTTGTCGCCCTCTTCAATCATATTGAAGTCAGCGATCGCCTTGCCCACATTGCGGCGCAGACGTTTTTGCAGCTTGTTGAATTCCAGCCGCTCGCGGCGGTTTTCCAGATCAGACATGGGTAAATCTCGAAAAAAACTTGAGGTATTACGCGCGGGTCAGGTAGTAGAGAAATCTACCATGCGAAGGCGCTGGCACCGGGGAAGCCATTGCGGGACCGTCTGTGGCCATGGATGGCCACAGCCGAGCGTTCAGGGATGAACTCGTAGCGTGTCCCGCAATGGCTTCCCCGGTGGCAGTGCCGCCCCGGAACCATCTACGGAGCCCCACCACCAGATGAGACCCCAAAATTCAGGCGGCGATTGTACGCTTTCCGCTCAAGAAGTGCACAAGCTATCGGACCGGGTGTCCACATTGCCTTTCAATATCGTCTCCAGGCAGGGCCACACATGATCCAGCAGCGCCGGCTGTGCATTCGCCGTAGGGTGAATCCCATCCCGCTGCATCGCCCCCTCCACCAGCGCCACCGTCTCCAGGAAGAAAGGCACCAGCGGCACCCCCTGCTCCTCAGCCACCTTCGGATACACCGCCGCAAACGCCCGGGTATACGCCTTGCCGTAATTCGGCGGCATCTGCATCCCCAACAACAGCACCTCAGCGCCGCCCTCCCGGGCCAACTGCACCATCCGCACCAGATTCTGCTGCAACGCCCGCGGCGGATAGCCCCGCAGGCCATCGTTACCACCCAGCTCCACCACCAGCCAGTCAGGCCCATGCTCACTCAACAGCCGCGGCAACCGGGCCAGACCACCGGCCGACGTCTCCCCACTGATACTGGCATTCACCACCTTCACCGCCAGCTCCTGCTCCGCCAGCCGGTCGCGCAACAGCTGAACCCAGCCCTCGCGCTCATCAATACCGTAAGCCGCACTGATACTGTCCCCCAGCACCAGCAGCGTCTTCTGCCCACCCGCACTCTGTTGATCCGCCCTGTGTTCATCCGCCTTAAGCGCCGCTGCGTATAACAACACGATCAACAGCAAACCACGCGCGATAAAACCGGGGGCGAGATACCGGAAAAAAACTGCCGCCATGTCATACTCTCCACTTCTTAATGCGCACATTTTGCAGGAATTACAGGGACTTGCCATGTCAGTGATGCTCAAAGCCGAAAACCTTCACCATCGGGTCAGCACCAGTGAGGGCCCCCTGACACTCCTCAACGACATCTCACTGCAGCTGCCCGCAGGCCAGAGCCTCGCCATCACCGGTGCCTCGGGCTCCGGCAAATCCACACTCCTCGGCCTGCTGGCGGGCCTCGACCGCCCCACCGAGGGCAAAATCTGGCTCGCCGGTGAAGAAATCACCGCCATGGACGAAGAACAGCGCGCGGCGCTGCGCGCCCGTTGCGTTGGTTTCGTGTTCCAGACCTTCCAGCTGCTGCCCGGCCTCACCGCCCAGGAAAACGTCATGCTCCCCAGCGAGCTGCGCGGCGAGCGCAACGCTGGCAAACGCGCGGAAGAATTCCTCGAGCGCGTTGGCCTGGGTCATCGCCTGCACCACTACCCGCGCCAGCTCTCCGGCGGCGAGCAGCAACGGGTCGCCATTGCTCGCGCATTTTGCAGCATTGCCAACCAGGGTTCAGGCAGCGGCTCAGCGATAAATAACGGTATTCTGTTCGCCGACGAACCCACGGGCAGCCTCGACGCCAACAATGGCGAAAAGGTCATCGACCTGTTGTTCAACCTCAATGCCGAGACCGGCACCACCCTGGTCCTGGTGACCCATGAACACCGCCTCGCCGAACGTTGCGGTGCCCACCTGCGGATGGCCGCCGGCGAAATCACCACCGCAGACATCCCCGACAGCTACTTCGGAAATCAGCCGGAGGTATCCGCCTGATGCTGCCGCTGAAACTGCTGAGCCGCGACTGGCGCGGCGGCGAACTGGCACTGATCGCCACCGCTCTGGTGCTGGCCGTGAGCTGCGTAACTGCCATCGCCCACTTCTCAGACCGCCTGACCCGCGCCATGCACATCCAGTCCCAGAGCTTTCTGGCGGCAGAGCGCGTGGTGCAAAGCAGCAAGGAAGTGCCGCAGGTATGGTTGACCAAAGCCGATGAACTGGGCCTGAAGCAGGCGCAGACCACCGCCTTCGCCTCCATGCTCTCCGCCGGGGATGAGTTCCAGTTTGCCTCGGTAAAAGCCGTGACGGCGGGTTACCCCCTGGTGGGACACCTGGAAATGCGCGCTAACGCCAGCGAAGAATCCCGCGAGGTCCAGCAAGGTCCTGCGCCCGGCCAGGTATGGCTGGAAGCCCGCCTGTTGCCACTGATGAATCTGGCGATTGGCGACAGCCTGCAACTGGGTGACAGCGATTTCACTGTGGCCGGCATTCTCGACCACGAGCCGGACCGCGGCGCCAACCTCTTCTCCATGGGTGCGCGACTGATGATGCACCAGTCCGACCTGGCCGCCACCAACATTCTGCAGCCCGGTAGCCGCGTCACCTACCGCTATCTGTTTGCCGGCGACGACGCCGCGCTCAAACAATACTTCGACTGGCTCAAACCCCAGCTCACCGACCACCAGCGGGTGATCGACCTCGAGGAAGGCCAGCCGCGGGTTGCCCGCACCCTGGATCGTGCCGAGAGTTTCCTGTTTCTGGCCGCCAGCCTCGCAGTACTGCTCGCCAGCGTCGCCGTCGGTCTCGCCGCCCGCCGCTACGGCCTGCGCCACGCCAACTACGTCGCCGTCATGAAAAGCCTCGGCGCCGGCAAAAACAAAATCCTCGGTATCTATATCGGCCAGATGACCGCGCTGGCCCTGATCGCCACCGCCCTGGGGCTCGCCATCGGCTCATTGATCCAGTCTCAGGCGGTAAACCTGCTGCAAGGCTTCTTCCCGGTCACCCCACCCCCGAGTGGCCTGCAGCCGCTGCTGGTGGGCCTCGCCACCGGCATCGCCTGTGTTATTGGCTTTGCCCTACCACCCCTGTTCCGCCTGGCCCAGACCGACCCCATGCAGACCCTGCGCCAGGACTGGAGCAACCCGGACAAACGCGAATGGCTAGGCCTGATCCCCGGCCCGCTGTCCATGTTGCTGCTGATCTGGTGGCTCTCCGGCAGCATTGCCATCACCCTCGCCCTGCTCGCCGGCCTCGGCCTGCTGGTGGCCGGCGCTGCGGTGATCAATCGCCTGCTGGTACGCGGCCGCCTCGCCACCCTCGGCGGCAGCTGGCGCATCGCCCTCGGCAGCCTGCAGCGCCGCGCCGGCTTCAATACCCTGCTGATCGCCGCCTTCGGCACCGGCCTGCTCGCCATGCTCGCCATGTACTACGCGCGCACCGCGCTGATCGACGAATGGCAGATGCAACTACCGGAAAACGCCCCCAACCACTTCCTCGTCAACATCGCGCCCTACGAACTCGACGGCGTCAAACAGAAGATTGAGGGCAAAAACCTCGAAGGTACCGAGTTCTACCCCATGGTCCGCGGCCGCCTCATCGCCGTAAACGGCACCCCGGTAGAGGAACGGGAGCAGAAAGACGGCGCCATCCGCCGCGAGCTCAACCTCAGCTGGACCGACACCCTCCCCGCCGACAACAAAATCGTCGCCGGCAAATGGTGGAATGAAGAACTCAACGAAGGCGTTTCGGTCGAGGTCGAAGTCGCCGCACGCCTAGGCCTCAACATGGGCGACGTCCTGCGCTTCTCCATCGGCGGCCTGGAAACCGAAGCCACCATTACCAGCCTGCGCACCCTCGATTGGAACAGCATGCGCCCCAACTTCTTCATGCTGTTTGCCCCCGGCAGCCTCGACACCTTCCCCGCCACCTACATCCAGAGCTTCTACCTGCCGCCGGAAGACAAACTATTCGTCAATGAACTGGTAAAAAACTTCCCCAGCGTCAGCATCATCGAACTGGATAAAATCCTCGAAAACATCCGCGAAACCATCGGCCAGGTCGCCATCGCCGTAGAATCCGTACTCGCCCTCATGCTGGTCGCCGGCATCCTGGTACTGATCGCCGGCGTCCGCGCCAGCATCGCCGAACGCTTGCAGGAAGCCGCCGTCATCCGCACACTGGGTGGCCGCCGACAGCTGCTGATCAACAGCCTGATGATTGAATTCGGATTACTGGGTATTGCGGCGGGACTGCTTGCGGCCTTTGGTACCGAGGCCACACTGACAGTGCTCACCCAAAAAGTGTTTGATATGCCGTTCAGCTTCCACCCGGGACTGTGGCTGCTTGGCCCGCTCGCGGGCGCACTGCTGGTCGGTACTGCGGGGACACTGGCGTGTCGCAGTGCGGTTAGCCAGCCACCGTTGAAAGTCCTGCGGGAATTGGCCTGATTTCCGGCCTTCGCCGGAGTGGCGACAACCCGATTTATAAATCCGCTTACGAAGTACAAAAGTACGAAGCGAAGGCAGAGCGCCGGGGATGGGGTTTCAGGAGCGTCGCAAACAGGATGTTTGCGCCGCAGCGCCCAGGGATGGGTTTACAGCGGTCCTGAAACCCCATACCCGGTGCTTTGCCGCCACCAAACAAGACCAAAGCACAATACCGAATGATGGATTTACAGTTCGACAAAGACCACATCTGGCACCCCTACTCCTCCCTGATTAACCCTCCCCCGGTTTACCCCATCGAAAGAGCCGAGGGTGTAAGAATTTATCTGGAAGACGGCCGCGCACTGATCGACGGCATGAGTTCCTGGTGGAGCACCCTGCACGGCTACAAAGTTCCCGAACTGAACGCCGCCATGCAAAGCCAGATGGAAAAAATGAGTCACGTCATGTTCGGCGGCCTCACCCACGAGCCCGCCATCGAACTGTGCAAAAAGCTCGTCGCCCTCACCCCCGAGCCATTGCAAAAAGTCTTCCTCGCCGACTCCGGCTCCGTCTCCGTAGAAGTCGCCATCAAAATGGCCCTGCAATACTGGCACTCCCAGGGCAAACCGGAAAAAAATAAACTGCTGGCACTGCGCAACGGCTACCACGGCGACACCTTCGGCGCCATGGCCACCTGCGACCCCGTCACCGGCATGCACCACCTGTTCGCCAGCCAGCTCACTCAACACCTGTTCGCCCCGGCGCCAACGCCCAAATTCGACGAACCGTGCAGCGAACAGGACACCGCAGAACTGCAACGACTGATCGAGCAGAATCACCAGCAACTGGCCGCCGTCATCCTCGAGCCAATCGTCCAGGGCGCCGGCGGCATGCGCTTTTATTCCCCCGAATATTTAACCCGCGTACGCGAACTCTGCGATCAATACGACCTGCTGTTAATCGCCGACGAGATCGCCACCGGCTTCGGCCGCAGCGGCAAAATGTTTGCCTGTGAACATGCGGGCATCTCTCCAGACATTCTCACCTTGGGCAAAGCACTCACCGGCGGCACCATGACCCTTGCCGCGACGCTGTGCACCGACAAAGTCGCGAATGGTATCTGCAGCGGCGAAGCGGGCGTGTTCATGCATGGCCCCACGTTCATGGGTAATCCCATGGCCTGTGCCGTGGCCAACGCCAGCATTGACTTGTTGATGAAGCGCGACTGGCAACAGCAGGTCGACAACATCGAGCAGCAACTGAAGAGAGAACTGGCACCACTGCAAGACGCCAGCAGTGTTGCCGACGTGCGCGTACTGGGTGCGATTGGCGTTGTGGAAATGAAGCAGCCAGTGGACAACAAAACCCTGCAGGAAAGTCTGATCGAGCGCGGAATCTGGCTGCGCCCCTTTGGCAAACTGGTTTACACCATGCCCCCCTACATCATCGAGCCCGATGATCTCAGTTGCCTGACGGGGGCCATGGTGGAAACCTTGCAGCGACTCTGAAGCTTCCGCTACTCAGCCTGCGGGCGAAATAAAGCGGAATTCATCGACATCAATAAAGTTTTCCGCGTTCACTTGGGCGGCGTCATCGTTACGCAGGAAAAGACCGACCTTGGCGCCCACCCAGCGGCCGGCACGAGCCTGGAACAACTCCCCAAGCGTACGGAAGCGTCCGTCGGGCTTTTGATAACTGAACACCGTTTGCCCGCCCTGGCTCACCGTCATGCGCAGCGTTAACTTCTCGGCTTTGATCCGGGTGTGCGGCTGAAAGTGCTCACTACAGCCCATGCGGGCATCGCGGCAGCTCACTTCGCCAATTTCGATTTCGCCCGAAGCCGGCAGGTTTCTGAAACCAATCCAGGCGTAGTCCTCGCCAAACATCAACAGGCCGCCCTCTGCTTCACCCAGGGTTGCGGGGATTTCCAGCGTGGCCTGCAGGATAAACTCCGGTGCCGGAAGCTTCTGCAACAGCAGTGACGGCTGCATCCAGAGATTGTCACTGCCCGGGGCTATATTCTGTTGCGCGAATAGCCGCAGATAGCCTTCGCGCGCACTGAGGGAATACCAGCGATCCTCGTAGTTGGCATTCCACTGCCACGGCAATGCCAGTTCCTCACCCGAGAAATCATCCGCGAATGGGAGAGTTTTTACCGGGCCGGGCTTGGCCGTTGCGGGTTTGCGATAGCTGGTCACCGGGTTACCCACGCCATCGCCATCTTCGTCCGCGCCGATCACCGGCCAACCATCTTTCCACTGCATCGGTTGAAGGTGCACGATACGCCCGTATGGTCCCCGAGCCTGGAAATGCACAAACCAGTCCTCACCGGCCGGGGTGTGCACCCAGGAACCCTGGTGCGGTCCATTGGTGATGCTGTCACCCTGCTCCATCACAATACGATCCTCGTAGGGACCGTAAATATTCTTTGCACGGAAAACCGACTGCCAGCCCACCGGCACACCACCGGCCGGCGCAAACACGTAATAGTATTCTCCGCGCTTGTAAAACTTCGGGCCTTCCAGAGTGCGGTAGCCTTCCAGCTCGTGGCCATTGATGACGACCTGTCCTTCCGGCTCCACTTCGGTGGCGTCCGCGGACATCTTGTGCAGCGTCAGAATATTGTTCTTGCCCGCACGGCTCTTGGCCCAACCGTGCAATAGATAAGCCTGGCCATCGTCGTCCCACAACGGTGTCGGATCGATAAGTCCCTTACCGGGCAGGATCAATTCCGGCACACTCCAGCCCAGCTTCGGATCGGTGGTATTGATCATGTAAATGCCGAAATCCGGGTCGGGAAAGAAGATCCACACTTTTCCATCGTGGTAGCGGATATTTGGTGCCCAGATACCGTTGCCATGTTGCGGCCTGGCAAATACGTCGGCCGGCACATTTTTGTCCACCGCGTACCCGGCCAGCTCCCAGTTCACCAGATCTGTTGAGTGCAGTATCGGCAGGCCCGGTGAGGCATTGAAGCTAGACGCGGTTATATAAAAATCGTCCCCCACCGCCACCACATCCGGGTCGGAATAGTCCGCGTACAACACCGGGTTTTTATAGCGGCCATTGCCAAGATCCGCCTGCCACGGAGCACTGCGCTCACTGGCCAGATCAGATTCGTGATCTCTGGCTTTTTCGTTGTTATCACAACCGCTGAGTGTAAAAACTAAGAGCAACGTCGAGAGCGCCGGCCGCACAAGGCTCACATCAAACTTCATGGTCTTCCCGTCTTCTTATCGCTATTTATGCTGGAGAGCTGGGCCAAGACGGCCTCAGAAATTGGTCGACCATCTTATCTTTGGTCAGGCCAAAACCCCAATATCATCGCGATGCAGGATCAGGGAAATAAGAGATGTGAATAGCGCACAGAAAAGGCGTGGAGGTGCGTAGGGAGAGAGGTCACCGCTCAAATATTGAGTGGCGACCCTTTGCTAAGAAAATCAGTACTTAACGCTGCAACCGTAAGCGCGGGAGGAAGCCACTTCAATCGCACCGCCAGTCATAGACGCATCCAACGCGGCAGCCACGTAATTGGCGGATTGGGGGATTACCGCAGGGTTTGCCGAGTCGTTATCGTCGATCGCACCCGCGTAAACCACCTGCCCTTCGGGGTTGATAATAAACATATGCGGAGTGGTCTTGGCCCCGTAAGCTCGGCCCATGCTGCCATCGACATCCAGCAGGAAAGGCGCGCTGGCCTTCAGTTTGTGGCTCTCCGCCACGGCCACCGCCTGCGCTGGCTCCAGGTAACCCTGCTTGCCTTTCGCGGAAGAGATCACCGTCAGCCAGTTAATGTCCTGGCCGGTGTACTTTTCCTGCAGCGCCTGCATATTGCCGCTACCGTAGTGTTTCTTCACATAGGGACAATCTTTATTGAACCACTCCAGCACCAGCCACTGGCCCTTGTAATCCTCCAGGCTGTGGGTTTTACCGACCGCATCTATCTCGGAGAAAGCCGGGGCTTTTTCGCCCGGGGTGGCCGCGGCCATGACCAGTGCCGGGGCGGTAATCAACAATGCGCCCAGGGTATTCAACAGCCGTTTTACTCGAACTTTTTGCATCTTCATAAAACCGTCCTCTTTCCTGTTATTTCTTGTTTGCGATCACTTACCTGTCAATGGACTACTCAACGTCTGAGCCTAAATTGCTGGCAAACAGCGCCTCGATCATGCTCAGCTGTAAAATCTGCGGCAACAACACCGGGGTTTTCTCTCCCGGCGCGTACCAGGCGTACACCGGAACCGAATTGCGTCCAAGCTGGGCCAGCGCCGCGGTGATCGCCGGATCCTGATCGGTCCAATCCGCCCGTACAAGGTAGACATTATTCTTTGCAAACAGTGCAGCCGCCGCATCGGTATCCAGCACCAGCTTCTTGTTCACCTGACAGGTGATGCACCAGGCGGCGGTGAAATCAATAAACACGCCCTGCCCCTGCGTGAACGCTTGGTTGATGGCGGTCTTGTCGTAGGGTTGCCAAGCACCCGCCGCGGAACTGACCTTGGCCTCTGGCGGTGACTGGTGATCTTGCAGATATCTGGCGCCAAACAACCCCAGGACAATTACCGCCAGCACCGATAGCCAGGCGAACAGTTTGCCAAACCGGTGCAGGTGTTGTGCCAGCCACAGGGCCAGCACCACGGCCAGCATGACCAGACTGCCCAGCAGCCAGCCATCTTCACCCACCAGGCGACCCAGTACCCACAGCAGCCAGATCACCGTGGCATACAACGGAAAAGCGAGAAACTGGCGCAGGGTTTCCATCCAGGGTCCCGGCTGTGGCAGGCGCTGGAGCAGTGCGGGGAAAACACACAACAACACAAACGGCAGTGCCAGGCCGATACCCAGGCCGATAAAAATCGCCATGGCCGAAAGGGTTGGCAACAGGGTTGCCGCACCCAACGCAGCGCCCATAAATGGCCCCGTACAGGGTGCAGCGACAAACACCGCCAACACACCGGTGGCAAAACTGCCGCCGCGACTGTGCCCGGCGAGGTTCATCAGTCGGTGGCCGAACTCGTAAACCCCGCTGAACGACAACGCCATCAGCCAAAACAGCAGGATCAGCGCTAGTACCACCGGTGCCGACTGCAACTGGAAACCCCAGCCGATGGCCGCACCACCGGCGCGCAGCGCCAGCAGCAGCCCGCCCAGCAAAGCAAAGGTCACCAGCACACCCGCGCCGTAGAGCGCGCCCGCTTTTATCCGCTCCTGCGGGCCTGTGCCGGGCCCCATCAGGCCGAAAAGTTTGATCGACAACACCGGAAATACGCAGGGCATCAGATTCAGAATGGCGCCGCCGGCAATGGCGGCCAGTATCAATAACCAGAGAGGCTGACCGCCGTCGACCGCCAGTGGTGCGCTGGCGACGGACTGGATTTCGAGGTCGTCCAGCTGCCAGGCGCGTGTGCCGTCGCTGACGACAAACCCGGTGGTCGGCGACGCTGCTGGCAGGAGCGGTGCCCCGGGCACGCGCTCGAATGTATAGCGAAGGGTGTTACCCGATTGTTCTATCTGCGGCGCCTTTGCGGTCAGCAGAGCGCCATCGAGAGGGAATACTTCCGGAGGCGTCGGTTCTGCGCCGTCGCTGCCCGCGGCCAATTCCAGTTGCAGCGTGTCCTGCTCGGCGGCCGCAGTAACCCGCTGCACCGACCAGGGAAAGCTGGCGGAAGTTGCGGTTTGCGGTACCTGCGCCGCAAACCGGTCGCGCAGCGCGAGATCCTTTGGCACCCACTGCACCTCGTCTGCAACTGCGCGCGACAAGGACATATTGCCGTAGCCCGGAATGCAATCCACCTTGCACACCAGCCATTCCAGATTCACCACCAGCTCCATGCGCGGTGCATCGGGTGTTACCTGGAACAGGTAGGCGACGTCACCTTCGTAGCCGAGGTTGGTGAGATGCTCGATGGGCAGGCGCACGGGCGACGGCCACAGGATTTCCCCGACCTCACCACTGGCACCAACGAAATCGAAACGCGGTGCGGCACCGGAATCACCCGCATTGCGCCAGTACACATGCCAACCGGGGTCGACTTCAAAATAGAAACCGATGGTTTCGGTTGCCGGGCCAAATTGCTCCGGTGCCAGCCAGCGCACGCGGACATGATCCCCGCTGGCGGTTTCCTGAGCGTAAGCCTGAGCCTGACTCAATAAAAATGCCGCGCAGCAATACACCAGCCACAGCAGTGCACGGTTAAAAGAGTTTGGGGGTAATGTCCGCGTTAGCACGCAATCCTCGCCTGAGCCGAAAGCCTGAAATACCGTTTTCTACGATGGCATTCATTCAAATGGATTACGTCTGCGGCTGCAAGTCGGATACCGCAGTTCGCAACCGCTCAGGGGGCATGCTGATAACGGAAGTGCATCAAGTCACAGTGACACGTCAATTCGGCGTCAGTCACCGGGAAGATTCAGAATGGCCGAGATATGACTAATCTCCGACGCCAATCCAGCCACTGCCAGCGCCTCTATAATCTCGGCATCCTCCGCGCCGGCACTTCTAGCCGCGTCCAGAACTTTGTCACCGTGATCGTAAGGTGTGCTGTTGCCATGACGAGCCACTTCCAACAGGGCATGATCTTTTGGGTTGTAGTGCGCATGATCCGGATCCGTGCGGATCTTCAGCACCTCGTGGGGATCTACCCCCAATTTCTCCAGGGCATTACTGTGCAGGCGGATGCCGTAATCACTGTGCTCATCAGCGGCAACCATCAGCGCAATTCCTTCTTTTAATTGAGGTCTCAAATAGCCGGTCAACATCACGTGCTGATACCTGTTCCACAGCTGGGTAAGAAGCGTCGGATTATTCGCAAAAGCCCGAAACACCGCCGGAACAAACCCCAGCTGGGTACGGACTTCGCTCAATGTAGTGACGACCGCTTCATCGGAAGGTACTTCTACCAGGGGGATTCTGCTCATATTGACCTCCAGCGTTGCGGAGCCGGCCTTGGCTTATATCGAGACCAATCAAATGTGGTTGGCCACCCAAAATACTGGATATAATCCCAGCATGCGAAAAATCATCCACTGCGACTGCGATTGTTTCTACGCCTCGGTAGAAATGCGGGACGACCCCAACTTGCGGGGGCGGCCCATCGCCGTGGGCGGCGCCAGTGACCGGCGCGGGGTGATTTCCACCTGTAACTACGAAGCGCGCAGTTTTGGCGTGCGCTCGGCCATGCCCACAGCGCAGGCAAAGAAGCTCTGCCCTGACCTGATTGTAGTACCGGGTAACATGAAAAAATATCGGGAGGTCAGCGCGCAAATCCGGGAAATTTTTCTATCGTACACCGATTTTATAGAGCCTTTATCCCTTGACGAGGCCTTTCTCGATGTCACTGACAGCCCCCACTGCAATGGCAGTGCAACCCTGATCGCTCGCGAAATTCGCGCCCGTGTTGAGAAAGAGCTCCAGATCACCATTTCTGCCGGGGTCGCCCCGAACAAGTTCCTGGCCAAAATTGCCAGCGACTGGCAAAAGCCTAATGGACTGACAGTCATAAACCCTGACGCGGTGGAAGATTTCACCCTGCGCCTGCCGGTTAACAAGATACATGGCGTGGGGCGGGTGACCGCAGAGAAAATGCACCGCCAGGGTATCCGGACCTGCAGTGACCTGCGGCGTTTTAGCTTAATCGAGCTGGTGCAAAAATACGGAAAATTTGGCGAACGGCTGTATCAACTGTGCCGGGGTATCGACAACCGGCCCGTCAGTGGCGACGGCTCGCGCAAAAGTGTCAGTGTGGAGCACACCTTTACCCAGGATCTGCACGAAAAGGAAAAATGGCTGGAAGAAATGACAACACTCTATGGTCGGCTGCACGAGCGTCTGGAGCAATTGGGAGACCGCTATGCGATTAGTAGCGCTGTCGTCAAAATCAAGTACGCAGATTTCACTCAGTCCACCCAGGAGAGAGGAAGTAAAGCCGCCCGCATCAGTGAATTCAAACAACTGCTTGAACAGTGTTGGGAAAAGCGCAGAGACCCCATTCGATTGCTGGGGGTTGGGGTCAAACTCAGGGATTTACGCGCCGAATTGGACCCAGAACAACTCCCTCTTCCCTTCAAGGGCAAAACACGCTCCACCCCTCGATAATTGCTCACTTTTCGGACTACAACCGCGCCGAGCGCCCCAAAACAGATCAAAATTTAAGCGACAGCATCCGCTGTGAGAGCGCCTTTTCACGCCCAAAACACACCCAAAGCCCAGCGGCCTGACACTCGGGTTTTATGCCGCGGACTATACTCCCAACACGGTACTGAAAGCGGTTTTCAAGCGAGATTATGAAGCGCGTACTCCCCAGCGCCCTAGTTGGCTGGTTTCTGAACTATGCCCGCCGGCTAAAACACCCACAGCTGTTCAAGTGGATCTGCGCCCTCTTCTTGATTGACCTGCTCATTCCCGACCTGGTTCCCTTTGTGGATGAAATTTTGTTGGGGCTCGCCACTTTATTCCTGGCGGCGTGGAAAAAACACGCCAAGGCAGTACCGGATTTCCCTGAGGACGATCAAACCAGGCAGGAAAAAGTGGTAACCGGCCACGCGGAAAAAGTGGTCGATACAGAAAAACATCCGGGCTCCCAAGCCGGACACGGTAAACACTGAGTCAGAGAGTGGTATTCGCTCGGTAGTATTCAGCGAAATAACGTTAACAGACAATTTACTCGTTCAACGAATTACCTCGGGAAAGGAATTTCCAGGAGGATGTGCAACCGGGTAAGTGACAATGGGAATTAAGGCCAAGGAGGCAAATCCCATGTTTGCGGACAAGTTGTGCAGTCTCAGTGATGAAGACTTACTCAGTCTCTATTGTCAGACGCGCAGTCAAAAAGCCTTTCGGGAAATCTATCAGCGCTACAAAGACGCGCTGTTTCGCTACTGTGCGCAAATGACTCCCCGTGATTGCATCCAGGTTATGGAGACACTCTGGGGGTTGCTACTGGAGCAGCCACCAACACTGCACGGGCGCCACCTGAAAAACTGGCTCTACATCCAGATCAATAAATTGCTCCGGAACCCTGCTCCCCCGACCTCAAATCCGGGCTCCAGCACGTCTGAAGTAGAACCGGGAATTGAACTGCGTTCCGCGCTGGAAGGCTCCGATACGCTGAGTGCCATCCAGCAGCTTCCGCGCCAGCAACGCAACGTGTTTTTGCTGTTCACGGAATGCGGTCTTTCCCTGGCGACAGTGGCCGATATCGAAAGGCTGACACTGGCTCAGTGCCGACAGGCACTCGACGGAAGCAGACAAGCGATAGAATTCACGCTGAACGGCAGTGCCCGCAAACCCTGGAAATCTGCAGCAACCCGCGCGGCCGAGGCTGCAGCGGCACAGGCAGCAGCAGAGACAGAAACTGGCACAGCAGTGGTTGCGCCGCAAACCACAGACGCACCCAAGCCGGTGCGACCCTGGGGCCATCGGGAAACGCGTCCAACGATTTCGGCGGCAAAGCCCGCGACTGCACAAGGTTCTGTTGAGGTAGCACAAGCATGAACAGCAATCATTGGGAATCTTCGTACCGGCAGGCCGCCGAGCGAATCCACTCGCCAAAGCCACTGGACGAAAAAGTTCTATCCGGATTAAAAGGGATAAAACCCATCAAGCCTTCTGCAGCGCCAGGTAATCGCCTGCTGTCGAAAGTGGCATCCGGATTCAGTGCCGTAGCACTCGCCATTGTGCTGCTGCACCCCGCCCAGTATATCGGTGCCGCACCGGGGCAATTGACTCCACAGGACAAGGCATCCGGACTGGATCGATACCGGCCCAAGCCGAGCCTGATCACGCCGAAAACGGATGCATGGCACGGGTTGAGAACAGAGGTCGAGGCGGGAAATTATATCGAGCTCTGCGCCCAATGGCGCCGTGTACAGAGATCCAGTGGCAGCGAGCAACTGCCTGCAGATCTAACCGCAAAAGCACGGCAACACTGTCGAATTTTGCCTTAAATCCTTTAAGGTAGTTACCAGATTAGTTACCAGATTAAAAAAGGGGATACTGTCGCGGACAGTATCCCCTTTCTCGTTTACCGGATATTCCTTTCCGGGAAAACTCCACCGATATTTACAACAACAACCGCTTAAGCGTGATCCATGGTCAGTACTACCTTGCCCCGGGCCTTGCGTTCTCCAATGGCGGAGAAGGCACGGGAAAATTCGCTCAGTGCGTAGACTTCCGTGGTCATCGGTTGAAGGCGTCCCTCCGCGACAAATCCCAATAGTTCGGCAAAGTTTTGCATATTCCCCTTGGGATCCCGCGCAGCCCAGCCGCCCCAGTAAATTCCGAGAATATCACCGGCCTTCAGCAGGGGCAGGTTCAACGGCAGTTTGGGGATATCCCCGGCCGCAAAACCGATCACCAGATAGCGACCACCCCAGGCTATTGAACGATAGGCCTCTTCCGTGAAGGCGCCCCCCACCGGATCGTAGATCACATCAGCACCCTTGCCATCCGTCAACTCGCGAATACGGTCCTTCAGGTTTTCATCGCTGTAATTGATTACCTCATCGGCGCCCACATCGCGGCAAAAAGCCAGCTTTTCAGCGCTGGAAGCACAGGCGATAACCCGAGCCCCCATCAGTTTACCCAGTTGGATCGCGGTTACACCGACACCACCGGCTGCACCCAGCACCACCAGGGTTTCGCCCTGTTTCAGCTGCGCGCGCTGTTTAAACGCATAGTAGGAAGTGGCGTAGGTAATGCAGAATCCCGCCGCCTGCGGGAAGTCCAGCTGCTCGGGCATCGGCATCAGTAACTTGTGATCCACGTTGACCAGTTCCGCAAAGGCCGCAAGCCCCGGCATCGCAATTACCCGATCACCAGCCTTGAAACCCTTCACCGATTCGCCTACTTCGCGAATAATACCGGCACATTCGCCACCGGCCACAAACGGCAGCTCGGGTTTCACCTGGTACTTTCCCTGCACCATCAGGCCATCGGGAAAGTTCACGCCCGCGGCGTGCACTTCCAGCCGTACCTCGTGAGGCTGCAGAGCGGGCAATTGCCAATCGCGGATTTTCAGATTTTCTACCGGGCCAAAGGCCTCACATACCAGAGCTTGCATCGCTGCCCTCCTGTTACCGAATCAATGGATCAAACGACTTCAAACAGGCCGGCTGCGCCCATTCCGCCACCCACGCACATGGTGACCACCACATACTTTACGCCCCGGCGTTTACCTTCCAGCAAGGCGTGGCCCACCATACGCGCGCCACTCATGCCGTAAGGGTGACCAATGGAAATGGCTCCGCCGTTGACGTTGAGTTTTTCGTTATCGATGCCGAGTTTGTCGCGGCAATAGAGAACCTGTACCGCGAAGGCTTCGTTCAGCTCCCACAAGCCAATGTCGTCGATACTGAGACCGGTGCGCTGCAGTAGTTTGGGAATGGCAAATACCGGACCAATACCCATTTCGTCCGGCTCACAACCGGCCACCGCCATGCCGCGGTAAATACCCAGCGGGTTGAGATTGCGCTGCTCCGCCAGTTTGCTGTCCATCAGTACCATGGCAGCGGCGCCGTCAGAAAGTTGGGATGCATTACCTGCGGTAATCACGCCCTCTTCGCGTACCGGGCTCAATCCGCGCAGACCGTCAATGGTAGTTGACGGACGGTTGCCTTCGTCGAGCGACAGGGTAACTTCTTCTTCCGATTGCTCGCCGGTTTCCTTGTTCACCACAATTTTTCGGGTAGTGACCGGGATAATTTCATCGGCAAACAAACCCGCTTTCTGGGCCGCAGCCGTTCGCATCTGTGATTGCAGCGAATATTCATCCTGCAGGTCGCGGCTGATACCGTAGCGCTTTGCGACAATTTCCGCGGTATCGATCATTGGCATATACACCGCCGGGTGCATGTCCAACAATGCCGGATCAGCCACACGGAAGCTGTTCATCGTCTGGTTCTGTACCAGCGAGATAGACTCCATGCCGCCGGCAATGGCGATTGGGGTCCCGTCCTGAGTGATCTGCTTGGCCGCGGTCGCCACTGCCATCAAACCGGAAGAACACTGGCGATCGATGGTCATACCCGCAACCGTGGGGGAAAGCCCCGCACGCAGCGCGACCTGGCGGGCAACGTTGGTACCGGTGGTACCCTGTTGCAGTGCCACCCCGAAAATACAATCGTCCGCTTCACCCGGTGCAATACCTGCGCGTTCTACCGCTGCGCGTACCGCGTGGGCGCCGAGGCTGGCGCCTTCCAGATTATTGAATGCGCCGCGATACGCCTTACCGATTGGTGTACGCGCGGTGGAAACAATCACTGCTTCTTTCATAAGAATTTCTCCCGAATATCCCTTCGATCAACCGTCCAGCTTGACGCCCATACCCTGGGCCGCTTTCTGGATAAATTTCACGGTCTGGTTCAAACCGCCCACCAGTTCTTGCTGGCCCCGCTCATCGGCAATTGCATCGAGGTTAGAAAGCACGTTTTCTGCCGTCTGCTGTTCCGGCGGCAGATAAATGCCTTCGGTTTCGAGAATGCGGGCCTTAGCATAAGCGCCGGCACCGGCGCAGAGAATAAAGCGATTGGGCGCATCTTCTGCCACCAGTGCAACCAGTCCCGCGGTTACAGACTCCGGTGTCAGCAGTTCCAGTGCTTTCGGGTCGGGAATAACGTCTTCAGTCATGCGGGTAGCCGCAGTGGGCGACAGGCAGTTGACCTTGATACCGTATTTTTCGCCTTCCAGACACAGGGTATTCATAAAACCCACCACACCGGTCTTGGCCGCGCCGTAATTGGACTGCCCGAAGTTGCCGTACAATCCGGAAGAAGAAGTGGTCATGATAATGCGGCCATACTGCTGCTCGCGCATGATTTCCCACACCGCCTTGGTACAGTTGACGCTGCCCATCAGGTGTACATCGACGACCAGTTTGAAATCGTCCATGGGTGCCTTGGCGAAAGATTTGTCGCGCAGGATACCGGCGTTGTTTACCAGAATATCCACTCGCCCCCAGCGCTCTGCCGCCTCCCTTACCATTTCCTGTACTTGCAGGTAGTCGGTAACGTTGGCACCGTTGGCAATGGCTTCGCCACCGGCAGCGATAATTTCCTGCACCACGGTTTCCGCGGCACTCAGGGACCCGCCGGAACCGTCACGGGCACCGCCAAGATCGTTCACCACCACTTTGGCACCCCGGCGCGCCAATTCCAGTGCGTGGGAGCGGCCGAGGCCGTTACCCGCACCAGTGACAATCGCCACCTTGCCGTCAAATGAAATAGACATGGTTCTCTCCATTAACGCTTGTTATTTGAATACGAAATTTTGATTGGAATACTATTTATACAAATTGCATCACCAGCCACTCGGCGATCAGCGCGGGCTTTTCCTGGCCTTCAATCTCCACGGTGACCTCCAGTTTCAACTGGAACTGGCCCGGATTTTTTTCGAGAATATCCAGTACTTTGGCGCGGGCCCGCACACGCTGATCCACCTTTACCGGGTTAATAAAGCGCACCTTGTCCAGGCCATAGTTCACTCCCATTTTTACCCCTTCCATCACCACTTCCAGTTGCTCGGCGAAGTAGGACAACATGGACAGGGACAGAAAGCCGTGGGCGATGGTGCTACCAAAAGGAGACTTGGCTGCAGCTTCCGGGTCCACGTGGATAAACTGGTGATCCAGGGTGCAGTCGGCAAAGGCGTTAATACGTTCCTGGTCAATCTGGAACCAGTCGGTAGCCTGGGTTTCACTGCCGATGGCACGCGCGTAATCGCTGGGGGAAATAATGGTTGGCATGGGAACTCCCTATCGCAAAGTGTTAAATTTATTCTTCAATTCAAAATCAGAATGCGGATACACCACCGTCTACTGCCAGTGCCTGTCCGGTAACATAAGTCAGCGCCGGAGAGCACAGCATCAACATGGCACTGACCACTTCTTCCGGTTTACCCAAGCGTTTCATCGGGCAACCTGCGGCAAAGATGGAATGTACCTGTTCCACTGTGGCACCTTCCGGCGCCTGCATATCCGCGACCATCGGTGTCAGGGTGTAAAAAGGACAGATGGCGTTAACACGCACGTTGTGACGGGCATACTCCACTGCTGCAGTGCGGGTCAGGCCAACCACCGAGTGCTTGGCGGCAGAGTATGACGAGGCCTTGGGCGCACCGCCGAGGCCGGCCATGGAACTGACATTGAGGATCACACCACTGCCCTGGATGCGCATCACTTTCAGCTGGTGCTTCATACCGAAGAAAACACCTTTCACATTCACCCGGTGTTGCAGATCAAAGGTTTCTTCATCCACCTCTTCGAAATATTGCAACGGCGGCGCGATGCCGGCGTTGTTGATGGCGATATCCAGCCCACCAAAATTCTCCCGAGCCAGTGCCACCATGGCGGCACAGTCGGTTTCCGAGGACACATCACAGGCCACGGCCTGCACTTCCACGCCCAGTGCCGTCAGTTTGTCCACAACTGGCTCGAGGCCCGCTTCGTTGATATCGCCCAGTACCAGGCGCGCACCGCGGCGGCCCAGTTCTTCGGAAATCAGCGCACCGAAGCCACTTGCGGCACCGGTGACCAAAGCGACTTTGCCAGTGAAATCCAGCATCGGGTCTTTGTTAGATTCCACCATGATCACAGCCCCCCGCAGGAAGTCAGGCCGCCATCTACCACCACGCATTCGCCGTTGGTGTAGCTACCGGCATCGGAAACCAGATACAACACGGTACCGGCCATTTCTTCCGGCTCCGCGTGGCGGTGCATGGGAATATGGCTAACAGCGGTTTTGTAGATTTCCTCGTGGGAAAAGAGCGCACCGGCAAATTTGGTTTTGGTCAGACCCGGCAACAGCGCATTGACGCGGATATTGAATTGGGCGCACTCCTTGGCAAACGCCTTGGTCATGTTGACCACTGCTGCCTTGGTAATGGAATAGATACCCTGCCCCACACCCGGCTGCAGTGCATTAATGGAGGCGGTATTGACGATGCAACCTCCGCCGTTTTCCCGCATCAGCTTGCCCGCTTCCACCGACATAAAGAAATAGCCACGGATGTTTACCGCTACGGTTTTTTCAAAGGCACCGAGATCCGTGTCCAGGATGTGTCCGAAATAGGGATTGGTCGCGGCGTTGTTCACCAGGATATCGAGCTTGCCGTACTGATCGCGGATATGGCTGAACACCTGCGTAATATCTTCCATATTGCCGATATGACAGGGCAAAGCTTCGGCCTTGCCTCCGGCCTCATTGATGGCATCGGCTACGACCTGGCAGCCCTCAATTTTGCGACTGGAAACCAGAACATGGGCCCCCTGCTCCGCCAGCAACCTGGCAATGGCCTCACCGATTCCGCGGCTGGCCCCGGTAACCAGGGCAATTTTTCCACTCAGATCAAAAAGATTGGTCGCCATAGTGTTCTCCCAACAGTCGTTTTTGTCGCTGTTTATGTCGTTATTTATATCGTTGTTTATGTCGATATTTATGTGGATGTTTATGTAGACGTTTAATTCGATTCTTTTTCGATGACATCCAGGGCCAACATCGCCAGTGGCCCCACAAAGGCCCCGAGTTTGGCCGCATCTTTACTGGATGCATTGCCATCATGGGCGCGCTTGGCGACGCCCTGGATAATGGCGGCGAGGCGGAAAAAGCTGAACGCGAGATAGAACGCCCAATTATCAATACGGTCTATTCCCATCCGCTCGCAGTAGCGCGCCACGTATTCCTGCTCACTCGGGATTCCCAGGCTGCGGCGATCTACTCCCATCAATCCGGAAATATTGCCGCTATCTGCGGGCATACGCAGCTGCATGCACTGGTAAGCGAGATCTGCAAATGGATGCCCCAGGGTGGAAAGCTCCCAATCCAACACCGCGATCGCACGCGACTCTGTCGGGTGAAACATGATGTTGTCGAGACGGTAATCACCGTGCACCAGGGATACGCGGCCATCGTCTTCCGGCAGATTCTCACCCAACCACAAGATCAACTGATCCATGGCCGTAATCGCCTGCAGCTCCGAAGCCCGATACTGTCCCTGCCAGCGCTCGAACTGGCGTTCGAAATAGTTGCCCGGGCGCCCGTAATCGGTAAGCCCTGCCGCGTCCAGATCCACACTGTGCAATGCGGCCAGTACCCGGTTCATTTCTTCGTAAAAGGCACTGCGCTCACCGTTATTCAATTCCGGTAGCGCTGCATCCCAGAAAATCCGCCCCTCGCAATACTCCATCAAATAGAACATGGAGCCGATCACTTCGCGGTCTTCGCACAGGTGCAGCACTTTGGGTACCGGTACATCGCTGCCGGCCAGTGCCTGCATCACACGATATTCCCGGTCTACCGCGTGTGCAGACTTCAGCAATTTTCCCGGCGGCTGGCGGCGCAGCACGTAAGTGCCCGCGCTGGTTTCCACTTTGAAAGTGGGGTTGGACTGGCCACCGGAGAATTTGCTCGCGCGTACCTCACCGTCAAACCCGGCCACTTTGCCATTCAGGTAGCGGGAGAGTTTTTCCGTATCCAGCAGGACATGAGAGGGACTATCTACTGCCGACATTCAGCCCTCCTCCGCAGCGTAGGCCGCCGCCAAGTTGCGCCCCAGTTGCATCATATGCACCTGGTCCGGACCATCCGCGAGACGGATAGTGCGCGCGTAACTGTAGGCGCGGGCCAAGTGGAAATCCTGACCGAGGCCGGCGGCACCGTGAATCTGGATAGCGCGGTCAATCACATTGCAGGCCATTTGCGGTGCGACAATTTTGATCATCGCAATCAGGTCTCGCGCGGCTTTGTTGCCGTGGCGATCCATTTGATCGGCGGCCTTCAGGGTCAGCAGACGTGCCTGTTCGATGTCACAGGCGGATTTGGCGATATCCTCGCGTACGGAACCCTGTTTGATCATCGGGCGGCCAAAGACTACCCGGCTTTCTGCCCGCACTGACATCATTTCCAGTGCACGCTGGGCCTGGCCGATCAGGCGCATGCAGTGGTGGATGCGACCCGGGCCTAGGCGGCCCTGGGCAATTTCAAATCCGCGACCCTCGCCGAGAATCAGGTTTTCTTTCGGTACCCGGACATTGTCGAAAATAATTTCTGCGTGGCCTTCCGGCGCGTCGTCATAACCAAATACGGTCATGGGGCGGACGACCTTTACTCCCGGCGTGTTCATCGGTACCAGAATCTGAGATTGCTGGCGGTAGCGGTCTTCACTGTCGGGTGCCGTCTTGCCCATCACAATCAGAATTTCGCAGCGCTTGTTCAGGGCACCGCTGATATAAAACTTGTGGCCGTTGATAACGTAGTCATCACCATCGCGCACGATTTCGGTTTCAATATTGGTGGCATCGCTAGAAGCCACTTTGGGCTCGGTCATGGCGAAGGCAGAGCGGATCTCGCCTTCGAGCAGAGGCTTCAACCAGCGCTCTTGTTGCTCCGGTGACCCGTATTGGGTCAACACTTCCATATTGCCGGTATCCGGCGCGCTACAATTGAAGACCTCGGAAGAAAAGCCCACTCGCCCCATCTCTTCGGCCAGCGGTGCATATTCGAGATTGGAGAGGCCGGCACCCCATTTGGTGTCGGGCAAAAACAGATTCCACAGGCCGGCATCCTTGGCCTTGCGCTTGAGGGTTTCCATGATCGGCGGCTCGCCCCAGCGATCCTGTTCGAGCTGCTCGTAATAGGTCTGCTCGACAGGAATGACCTCTTCCGCCATAAACTGTTTCAGGCGTGAGAGCAGGTCCTGTACCTTCGGGGAATATTCAAAATTCATGTTGCTTTCCCGTTTTATTATCTTGCGTTAACTGTAGGTAATGAATTCGCGGCGCTTGGTGTTATCCAGGTGCGGAACGTGATTGAAACTGTGTAGACTGACACCGCTGCGGCCGGCAAAGAAATGACTGACTGCGGTGTTTTTTATCTGCATATTCAGCTGCGTCACGCTGTGGGACGGCGCCCCCAGTATCTGCCGCACCATCATGGCAATGGCGCCACCGGAACTCACCACCAGGGTTTTTCCACCCTTGGCACCGGCAGCCAAAACGCCCAACACTTCTTCAATGCGCTGTTCGAACTGCTGCCAACTTTCCGCGCCAACAATTTCGCCCGCGGACCAGGCGTGCATGGCCATTTTCAGAAATCGGTAATAGTCCGCCCGTGTGGCGCCGGTTTGCGGGGCAGCCTGCGGATTTTTTTCACCGTAGGCGGTCATCACCCGCTTGAAGTCAAATTCATTCAGCTGCGGCAGCTCTTCCACACGGTGGCGATCCAGTCCCAGGCCTTCGCAAATACCCTGGGCGGTTTCCCGATGGCGCTGCAGATCGCCGCTGACGATATGGTCGAACTGCGCCGCCTCCTGCGCCCAGTGCTCCCCTAACCAGCGCGCCTGCTGCCAGCCGAGCTCTGACAGCTGGTCGTAGTTGTCACTGCCAAATGACGCCTGTCCGTGGCGCACAACAAATATTTCTGGCACGGCCTCTCTCCCGTTGACGGCACAGTAAACGATGCCGGAAAGGTTTCGAATTACGTCGCGGGTTATTCACTCGCGCCCTTTGCTGGGAGATAAAGCTAGCGATTCCGTGTGGATCATCAAAGTTTATTATGTAAATATCCAAACATTCACAGCAGTGATACCAATCGGGGGGACCCGGATCAGGAGCGACGTGACCGTGCAGTTACAACAAATCGACATGAATCTCTTCCCGGTACTCGATGCCATCTACAACACCCGCAACTTGACCCGCGCTGCCGAGCGCCTGCACATCACCCAACCCGCGGTGAGCAATGCCCTCGCCCGCTTGCGCCGGGCTCTGGACGATCAGCTGTTTATCCGTACGCCCAACGGTATGAGCCCCACGCCCCTGACCGAAGGCATCATGCCCAAGGTGCAGCAGGCGTTGGCGTTGCTGGGTAGCAGTGTGACGGAGCATCACCGGTTTGAACCCGCCAGCGCGCAGAAGACCCTGCGGGTTTCCATGAACGATATGGCGGAGACACTCGTATTACCGCGGTTGCTGGAGCACTTGCAGGAGGTGGCGCCGGGGATCAGTGTGGAGTCTTACTATGTGCCGCGGGATCAGCTGGTGAAGGAGCTGGCGGCCAACAGCCTGGATTTTGCGCTGGATGTGCCGATGGTTTCCGCCACCCAGCTAAATCAGCACCGCCTCTCGGCGGACCGTTACCAGTGTATGTTGCGCCCGGACCATCCCCTGGCCGGGGAAGCCAGCCTGACGCTGGAGCAATATCTGGAGCTTGAGCATATCCATGTCTCCAGCCGCCGCAGTGGCCCGGGCATCGCGGATATGGCCCTCAACAAGCTGGGGCGCCGGCGCAAGGTGAAGCTGCGGGTGCAGCATTACCGGGTGGCGCCACTGGTGGTGCTGAAGACGGACCTAGCGCTGACGGTACCGGTAAGTCTGGCACGACAGTACCCGGCGAAGTGTTTCGAACTACCCTTTCAGATTCCCCAGATGGACTGGCACCTGCTGTGGCACCGCAGCCAGGATGAGGAAGGGGCCAATCGGTGGTTGCGGGAGCAAGTGCTCGATTTATTTGGCTAGTTCTCGGTGACGCTCAGTTCCAGTCAACCGGCGGTCCCGCTACCGGGCAAGGCTTTGCGAGACACGTCGTGAACCCATCCATGGGGACTCTTCCGCAAGGTCCCTCTCGCGGAAGGTCTCGCAAAGCCTTGCCCGATAGCGGCACCTTCTCGTCAGCTCTGGCGCACTGAAAGCCAGAGGAATCGGTCGAATTGGTCACTGCAGGTTCCTTCGGGCAATTGCTATCCTTGGACAACACTATGCAACTTTTTGCATATGAGATTGCATACAAGACGCATTATCAGGCCCCGTCGGCACACAAGAGTCGGACAGAAAGAGAATGACCACCATGACACACGCCTACCCCAACCTCCTGGCCCCACTGGATCTGGGCTTTACCACCCTCAAGAACCGCGTTCTGATGGGCTCCATGCACACTAACCTGGAAGAGCATCCCGGCGGTTTTGACCGTTTGGCCGCTTTTTACGGCGAGCGTGCCAAAGGTGGCGTGGGCCTGATCGTCACCGGTGGTATTGCGCCGAATGAGGAAGGTGGGGTTTTCCAGGGGTCGTCGAAGATGACTACTGCAGAAGAAGCTCTGGAGCACCGTGCGATTACAGACGCGGTGCACAAGGAGGGCGGTAAGATCTGCATGCAGATCCTGCACGCTGGTCGCTATGCCTATAACCCGGCTCTGGTCGCCCCCTCGGCCATTCAGGCGCCCATCAACCCGTTTACTCCAAAAGAGCTGAGCGACGCGGAAGTCGAGCAACAGATCGACGACTATGTGCGCTGCGCCACCCTGGCCCGCGAGGCCGGTTACGACGGCGTCGAGGTCATGGGCTCCGAGGGTTATTTCATCAACCAGTTCATTGTCTCCCGTACCAACCACCGGGAAGACCGCTGGGGCGGTAGTTTTGAAAACCGCACGCGCCTGCCGATTGAAATCGTGCGCCGCATTCGCGAAGCGGTGGGCGAGGACTTCATCATCATTTATCGCTTGTCGATGCTGGATCTGGTAGAGGGCGGTAGCGACTTCGACGAAGTGGTCGCCCTCGGACAGGCGATCGAAAAGGCCGGCGCCACCATCATCAATACCGGTATCGGCTGGCACGAAGCACGGGTGCCCACCATCGCCACCAGTGTTCCCCGCGCAGCGTTTGCGGATATCACTGCCAAGGTTAAACAGCACCTGAGCGTGCCGGTCATTACCAGTAACCGCATCAATATGCCCCAGGTGGGCGAAGATGTACTGGCGGCAGGCAAGGCCGACATGGTGTCCATGGCACGCCCGTTTCTGGCAGATGCGGAGTTCGTCAACAAGGCGGCAGAAAACCGCGCAGATGAAATCAATACCTGTATCGGCTGTAACCAGGCGTGCCTGGACCACACCTTCGAGCTCAAACTCACTTCCTGTCTGGTGAACCCGCGCGCCTGTCATGAGACGGAACTGAACTACCTGCCGGTATCAGCGGCCAAGAAAATTGCAGTTGTCGGTGCTGGCCCCGCCGGCCTCGCCGCCTCTACCGTCGCCGCAGAACGCGGCCATCAGGTGACCTTGTTTGAAGCCGGCGACAAGGTGGGCGGCCAGTTCAATATCGCCAAGCAAATCCCGGGCAAGGCGGAGTTTGAAGAGACCCTGCGCTACTTCAAGCGCAAGCTGGAACTCACTGGCGTGGAAGTACGCCTGAATACCACAGCGACAGAAGAGAACCTCGCGGATTTCGACGAGGTGATCATTGCTACCGGGATTTCTCCGCGCACTCCGCCCATCGAGGGTATCGAGCACGCCAAGGTACTCACCTACCTGGACGTGCTGAAACACAAGAAGCCCGTTGGTAAAACCGTGGCCATCATCGGTGCTGGTGGCATTGGCTTCGACGTAGCCGAGTACCTCACCCACAGCGATGACCACGCCAGCGAACTGATCGCCAGCAGCAAGCAGGAGTTCTTCGATGAGTGGGGGGTTGATATTGCCCTGGAACACCGCGCAGGACTCAAGCCGCAACAGGCAGTCGCCAGCCCGCGCCAGATATTCCTGCTGCAGCGTAAAGCCTCCAAGGTGGGCGCTGGCCTCGGCAAAACCACCGGCTGGATTCACCGCACCAGCCTGAAGCACCGCAAGGTCCAGAACCTGGCGGGAGTGACCTACGAGAAGATCGACGACCAGGGCCTGCACATCCGCCTGGGCGACGAGCAGAAGCTGCTGGAAGTGGACAATGTGATCATCTGTGCCGGTCAGGAGCCACTGCGCGCTCTCCACGACCAGCTTCAGGCACGCGGTCAATCCAGCCACTTGATCGGTGGCGCCTTCGAGGCGGCAGAACTGGACGCCAAACGCGCGATTGACCAGGGATCACGCCTGGCGGCAGAACTTTAAATAGATCGGGTATCACTCCGGTCTAACCCCCAAGTCTGTGTTCACGGGTGGCTCTTCACGGGCCACCCATGGCGCAGATTCCCCCGCTGCTAGCCCACGATAACCCCATCACAGATCTATACTCGTTGGTACGGAATCGCCTGCCAGGGAAGTGCGTCGATACCTCGTTTTCCAGCGTTTTCACGCCACATCCCCGCCTTCCCTGCACGTCACAATAATGACCGACAGGAAAGCTCTAGCGCCATGGCCAACTCCAACCCGCTGTCTGATCTATTTTCGCGCGCGCGTCCCATGGTGGAACGGGAACTGCAAAACCTGACGCCGCCCTATACTCTGTTTTTTTCCGTCAGCGACGGTAAACAGCGTGCAAAGGTATGCCACGCGAGTGGACAAGACCTGCGCGCCCTGTGGCTGAAACTTGCCAATCAGTCACGAAAATTACTGACCGGCGCAAAAATACAAGGCCAGTGGTTGCGGATTGACTGGGTCACCGACAGCGAGCCCATGAACTGGGCAGCGTTGCTCGAGCGGTTCAAAAATACCAAGCGCGGATACTTCCGCTACGGACTGGCCCTCGACAGCCAACGGAAAGTCGCCTTCCTCGAACAGGAACTGAATGGCAACGCCATGCTCTATGGTGGCAGCACTGTTGCCCATGTTGTGGTCAATGAGAGTCAGTTTCGCAGTTACACCGACCGTCGATTCGGCCCCAATACACCACTAAATTTTACGGAAGAAGCCACGGTGGAGGTGCTGCACACAAAAGGCATTTTCCTCGATAGAAAAACGAATCCACAGCTACTCTACGGACCCGGGCGAAATGCAGGACGTCGTGTCATAGAGGCACTGGATGAGCCGATAGCCTTCCACCTGGTAGACACCAGCAGCCGCTACCTGGCTTCTCAAGTACTAAAGAATGGGCGTTTCGAGTACGGCTGGCACTGCTGTTTCGACCGCGCCATTGGCACCTACAACACCCTGCGCCACGCAAGCTCCACCTACGCCATGACGGAAGGCTGGGAAGTGACCCGCGACCAAGCCACCAAACGCGCTATCGATCGGGCGCTGGCACACCTCACGGAAAAGCTGATCAAAAAGGTGCAGCTTCCCTCCGGCGAAGAAGGCGCTTTCCTGGTGGAGGCCAACGGTGAAATAAAACTCGGAGGTAACGCCGTCTGCCTGCTGGCACTGGTGAAATACTGCGAGCTCACTGGCAGCGACAACTACGATGGTTTGATGGAGCAACTGGCGCTCGGCATCCGCTTTATGCAGGATCAGGCAAGCGGGAAATTTGTGCATGTCCTGCAGTACCCTGAGCTCACGCTGAAAGAGGAGTTCCGGATCATCTATTACGATGGCGAAGCCGCGTTCGGCCTGATGCGGCTGTACGGTCTGACAAAGGATGAACGTTGGCTAAACATTGTTGAGAAAGCCTTCGAGTACTTTATTGCCAACAACCACTGGCAAGCGCACGACCACTGGCTGAGCTACTGTGTCAACGAGCTGACCCTGTACAGACCTTCAGCGCGCTACTACCAGTTTGGCATTCAGAATGTGATCGGTCATCTGGATTTCATCATTGAACGCATCACCACCTTCCCTACTCTGCTGGAGTTGATGATGGCCGCAGAGCGGATGGTCAGCCGCCTGCGCCAGGAAAAGGCATTTTCCTATCTTCTGAATCAGCTGGACCTACCAAAATTCTACCGAGCTCTACACACGCGGGCCATGTATCTACTCAACGGCTACTTCTGGCCCGAGTATGCCATGTACTTTAAAAACCCGGAAAAAATTGTCGGCAGCTTTTATATTCGACACCACGCCTTTCGGGTACGCATTGACGATGTGGAGCACTACCTGTCTGGATTTGTGGCCTACAGGAAGTACCTTCTAGAAAATGAACACAAAATATCAAAGAGTGAAAGTAAAAATCTCCCATACATTGAAAGCGAAACAAATGAAATAATGTTTGCAAAAGTAAAGAATTTTCATGTTGATATAAAAAAATTACAACAACAATTTAACGATAACATTTCCAATGAACCATCGACACCTTATCGGGATAACAACATTGAATATATCGGCTGGGCAGTAACCAGCAGAGACGGGTCACTAAATGACGGTGTCAGGCGCATATCATCGAATGACAAAAACAACAAGCGCGGAAAAGAAAAAACCAAAATTTGCAATGGATATCTCAATGAAGTTTTACAATCGATAAAAAGCAAGAACCTACAACCTTACCGTGCGAGAATAATGCAACTGAAAAGTAACGGTAAAGAAATGCCATTTCACGTGGATGAGAAGAAAGAGGCCTGGAGATTACACATTCCAATCAACACCAACCCAGAATCCTATTTTGAGTGGCGCAGAAAAGATGGAAGCATAGAACGCGTACACTTGCCGGCTGACGGCTCAGCATGGCTGGTCAGGGTGGACGTAGAGCACAGGGCAACCAATTTAGACCCCGACAACAAAAATCGGGTGCACCTCTTGATGGGACTAAACGAACCACCAAAGCTCGAACAGATCAAACCTCTCTTATTGGTGAATAAAGAAGAGCCTGTCGAAATGCCATAATACTTGCACCCGACCTACTGAAATTTTATTGGACCTTTCTACACACAGAAATTTCAGTGCATGACCTATCCGGATGTGCCCGAAGAAGCAAACCATTGATGCGGCGCAACTGTTTGCCATCCACTCTTTTTCCTGAAGATCTGTCCACCAGATGAACGAGCACCAGGTCGTAATCCGGAAATACGTAAATTCGTTGGCCACCATTCCCCGCAGCATAGTAACCATAATCTTTCACGTGCCACGTATAACCATATCCAAAGCGAGGATCGCTATTATTCCAAGCATGAGATACGCGAGTACTGTCCATGATCCAACGCTTGGATACAACTGTATCTTTTATCCACCTACCACCCCTCAAATAAAGCAACCCTATTCGAGCCAAATCGAGAGCTGACATTCTGAAGAGATATGCGGGGTGCTGAGACTTTTCGAGTTCATATCGGTATTCAGTATCTTTTACCGAAAAGTATTCCATACCTAAAGAATCAGCAACTCTCGCCTCAAAAGCCTCAAAAAAATCTTGCGGACTACTCCGATTGAATACTGCCACCAGCGCATTAAAGTCCCAATTATTGTAATACCATCTTTCGCCTGGCTTTGCAGAGCTACGCTTAGGCCGCCTCTCACGCATCCTAGGGGTCTCAAAAGCGGCGGGGTGATACACACCGGAACGCGAAGTCAGTAAATGTTCAACCGATGCCGACCTCTCTGAAGCAGTCAGCGCTGGTTTATCTTCTATTCCCAGGTCCTCAATAGTTTGAGTAATTCTCAGTCGGCCGGCGTCAACTTCAGTACCAATCAAGAGACTCATTATACTTTTTCTAATGGAATACAACTGATATTTACTGCTTATTTCACCGAAGCTGTAGATAATGATACCGCGATGTACAATCAAGGCGGCATCGGTACCTATTTGTTTGTGTATATTCCGGATCTCTGCAAGGTGTGCACCATTCCACCCAGCCGAATCTGGATCGCGCAGCTGTTGCCAGCGCGCTCCAGGATAATAGTGCTTAGTCGAATCGTAGTTTTCTAACCACTCAGTCGCCGCGCCGGATGCAGTATCGGCATAGGATCCTGACGAAAGTAGCGCAAGGATCGAGCCCGCAATGAGACATATCGCCGCCCAACTTATAATCAATCGGAGAGACCTCCAATAATCGCCTCCACAAACCAATTTCTCAGCATTTAAAAATAAGCCAAATAAAAATCACTTATTCTGTCCAGATAATCAAAGCGTCCATATCCTTCCAATACACATGATCCATCCGGCACACACGATCTATCCGATACGCATGCGACGCATCACCGATTCCACAACCAGTTTGCTTACGTCAATCGGTTCTCCAAAGTCAGGGTACTGATGACCACTAAGACCTGGACGCGTGTTAGCCTCCAACACAATGTAATTTTCGTCTGAGGGTTTAATCGCATGATCTCTTGCGAGAATATCTACGCCGCATATATCCAATCCCGGAATGGCAAGCGCGATCGATTCAGCGATCCGAATCATTTCAGGGTGTACTTGACTCGTGATGTTCTGAGCATCACCACCGGTAGAAATGCCAGCCTTCCAGTCCAATAAAACCTTCTCACCAAAAGCTGGCACGCTATCGAGACTAAAACCCAAACCAGCCAGTAGATTCTTTCGATGTTCATCGATTATTGCTTCAGTGTTGCGCCGGCTAGGATTAAGTTTCAAGAGCAATTCGTTGCGCCTGTCATTAAGCTCCTGTATAGAGCTTACGCCATCGCCGGTCACAGACGGAGGCATCCTAGAATGCACCGCGACACACTCTCCATCGATCACGCAGTATCTGGCCTCGACACCATTTTCAAAACACTGCTCCACCAAGACCTGTGAATGCGTAGCCGCCACGGCAGATCGCCACGCATCATCAAAATTTTCAGCGGTTACCCCGACCGATACACCACGCCCCTTATTTCCATCAGCCGGCTTTATTACTGCAAGTCCTAGCTCCTTTACCTTTTCTAGCGCGGCAGAACGGTCTTGCGAACTGAATGCGGCACCGACCGCGGTATTTACACGAATTCGCTCAAACAACGACCTTGCTACACGCTTATCCTTGAGCATTCTGTAAGCAAGAAGAGAGGTATTCGTAGTTTCCGTCTCAAGCATGTGGCAGACTCTACCGTTATACTCAACCTCGAGAAGACGGCCAATTCGCTTTACAGAACAACCCTTGCTCTTGAAGTGCTTACGGAACAGTTGTGCTTGTGAAAGATAGTCACCCGCTGGAAATTCGTTTCTTACTAGCTCCGTCATATGCATTCACCTTCCGGAATACGCTTCGACTATTCGATATCCGATACAAACTAATTTAAAAAAAGCATCAATTTTCAATTATATACGTTTAATTCACATGCAATTCATAGCGATCAATTAATTCAGGTTAAATCGATCGCACAAAAATATCCGTATTGGTCTTTCGAAAAAGATATGTCAGCCAGTTCCTGTTCGCGGGAGGCGGCCAATAGGTACTCGATCACTGCCCGAAACTCGCTCTCCTCAACAAAGTCCGGCAAATAATTCGTCTTGAGATTGTTCGATTGTATTGGGTATAACTTGAGTTGCACGCTTTCGCCCAGCTCCTTTGGCACGCAAAGCTGTGAAATTAGCCCATAGGGCAGCACATCACTTCGCGAGAAACGTCCCGGAGAATTGAAAACAAAGTTTCCAAGACTGTAACAAACCCAAACATCGCGACACCGGGAAACCTCCTGCAATGCATGGGATCCATGCCCCAAAATCAAATTGGCGCCAGCCTCTACAATTTTCTCGGCTATCCGTCGCTGCTTGTCTTTTACATGGGCATAGTTACTCCCCCAATGAGGAAATGCCACGATGAATGCCTTGGGATATTGCGCTCTAAGTGAACTTATCTGATCAAATGCTTTCTGGCTTGACCAGCAATTGACACCCGGATTTTCGGCAGTTGCGTAATAGCCCCATTCAACATGATTAGCCCTGTACTCGAAACCACCAACGAATATGATGTGTTCCAACTGCGAGTCGTCGTCCGGGTATATATGTTGTACTGCCAATGCCTCTTCCGGGCTTCTTCCGGCGCCAAAGCGACCGATGCCCGCTCGATCAAGGTATTCCAGCGTGTCTACGAGGCCATATTCGCCGAAATCCATCGTATGGTTATTCGATAGGCATACCGCATCCACCGAAAGATCGCTCAGCACGGTTATCGTTTCATCGGGATCAGTCCAATCTAAGTAGGGCTTAATCCCAGACAAACATGACTCTCTTTGCTGGGTCATGCTAACTTCCAGGTTCAAGACACAATAATTTGAATCCGCGAGCATTCTTCTGAAATTTGTGAAGCTATATGCGTGCCCATGATCGGCAAGAATATTACTTTTGCCCTTAAGTGCTTGGCGCTCTTGATAGCTATCTCCTGGATTGGTATCACCACAAATAGTTAACACATACTTATTACTCGAGTAGCCACCACTGGCAGAATCAACCTCAACCTTACAATCAAGCTTTTCTGCTGGCGCCATTCTCGCGTAGTGCAAGAAAGACGAAATATTATGCTGTATATAGTCGATTCTAACTTCCCTATCCCTGCGATCACCACCACCCCGAACGAAGCTGCCATCTTCCAGAAAGAAGTTCATTTGCTCAACTAGGTTCGCCTCGACTCTTTCTCTCGCTGCTCGAACAAGCTCGCCATCATGGTTGCTTTCGTGATCCATTCGCAGAAAGGCGAGTAATCCTTCAGAGCGACAGGCGGTAGGAGTACTTCGGCCCCAGTGAATATACTTGGGGTCGAAAATGATCTCACGAGAAATTTTGGCGGCATGATGGTAAATGTGCGGGGAGTCATCATGGCGCTGAAGCTTCTCCAATGAATAGAGCATCCAGTGAGAATGCTCCTTTACCCCATAATCCTGTTTCGCCAATTCCGCTTCAACCGACTTCACCTCATTCAAAATTTCAGCATTTCCCGTCAATTCATAACAGGAAATTAATGCCAGTAATGCTTCTCCCACGTAGTACTCAGAAGTGAAATCCGAAATTTTTCCCGATTTATAATATCGCTTGTGTACGAAGTCTCCATGCTCACGCCTCTGATCAAGCATAAAATGACAGAGCCTTTCTGCAACAGCGAGCAAAAAATTGTCACCTGTCAGCCTATGGACTTCTAGTAGTGCAAGCGCAGACAGTGCATTTCCGCCGAGCTTTATCTTATTGTCTTCACAGATGCATGCTCCCCGCACATCCTTGTAAAATCGAAGATACTCGTCAAGCAGAAACGCAGTGGCTCGTTTTGCCGAGGTGAGTAACGCCGAATCTCGAGTCGTACAGTAAACATCCAGCATTGCCCAGATCGTTCCAGCATGGCGAAGTACGTTATAACCAGTCCGATCTCTATCTGACTCTGAGTCGTAACGGTACCGGAGTCGACCATCCTTTCCGGTAAGTGCTGCCAAGCGCAATGCACCAGATTGAGCGACAGCGAGAGCATCAAAATTGGCCGTCATGAAATGAGCCACCTATAAACAGTGAAGCTTCAGCGCTTTGGCTCTATGAGCGAGAGAATTACGCTGGTGCGATCGTCTGGATTGGGCATCCCGGCAGGGTTGAACCAGCGATCTAGTAAAAGATAGGGTCCCTTATCGCCTTCCATTACCGCGCCAACATTTTGCCAGCGCGTTTTTTGCCGACCTTCACGATCGGAGTAGGTCCCGAGAGGTATTTCTACATCATAAATTTTTCTAGCCATCGATTATTCCTTTTTACTAAACAAGGCCGTTTTACAAATCACAATTAAAGAGAAGCCTCGATAAGGCCTGCGCCAAATATTTCACCAGCCCAAAAGACAACGCAAAGGGCCTGATCAATGGCCATCCAAAATATCACTCAACGTTCGCGTAACGCCTCACCGGCCTGATTAAAAGGTTTTACCAGATAGTCGAATACGGTTTTCGAACCGGTGCGAACATCCACGGTAGCTACCATCCCTGGCACAATAGGAAACTGTTTACCGGCACGGTTGATGAGCGCATCAGAGTCCGTCAGAATCATCACGTGATAGAAGTACTCACCAGGTTGTGTTTCATCCTGGATGGTGTCAGGTGAAATTGTTGTGACCTTGCCATCCAGCCCTCCATAGACCGAATATTCATACGCAGTAATTTTTACTTTGGCTTCTTGTCCAGGGTGAATAAATGCAATGTCTCTCGGGGAAATTTTTGCTTCAATCAGCAGACGATCATCCAGAGGGACTATCTCCATCAAACGACCATTGGGCGGCAGCACACCACCGATCGTCGTTATTTCAATATCCTTGACAATACCGCGTACCGGTGATTTCAGAGTAAGCCTTGTCAGGGAATCCGCACGCCCCTCAATGACCGAGCGCAGCGCTTCTACTTCCGAGCTCACGGAGGCAAGCTCTTCACGTGCGCGCACCATATACTCGGAGCGTACATCCTTGATTTTCAGATCCAGCTCGGACTTCTGACGACTGAGACGTAGTACTTCGACATTACTCGCCGCTCCGGAGTTCACAAGAGATCGGGTAATTGATAGCTCTCTTTGTACCAGCTCCCTCGCTTCTTCAAGACTGCTTAGAGAATCCTGCAGGCCCTTACGACGGGTCTGGTACAGCTTGCGTTCTTTTGCCAGCAGCTCTTCGTATTTATCAAGTGCCGTGGGAAACTCAAGAGCGGTGCCGTTCACTTCTGCACTCAAACGCGCGACACTGGCTAACGCCGCCCGATACCGCGCTTCGCTCTCTTCCACATTGGAGCGTATTTTAGTGGGATCCAGTTGGGCGATGATCTGCCCGCGCTCAACAATATCCCCTTCTGACACATTGAGACGCGCCAAAATACCACCTTCAAGAGATTGAATAATCTGTGCGCGCGAAGTGGGAACAACCTTTCCAGCCCCCTTTGAAACCTCATCTACCTTGGCGAAGTAAGACCAGGCGATAAAGCACACCAGCAGCATGAAGAAAATCCAGATAACACGTCTCGACTTGGTCAGCTCACTGTCGTCCGAGTCCTCACTGTAGTAGGCTCCAGCATTGTGAAAATCTGCTTCCAGAATAGCCACGTTAGCAGCGACTTTCGGTGCACGCGCTCTCCGAGAGATGGCCGATTCCTGAAGGGCCAAGAGATTATTCCGATGCTGCTGTGAATCTGCCATTAGTTCACCCGTTCATCTTTACTGACATCCCGCGCGGACGCCGCTGCCTGACCGACACTCTCGCCCGCACTCTCGCTAGTACCCGTGTTGGCCCTGGAGCTGGCTTGCGCCAGTTTCTCTAGCGCTATGTTCTTGGGTTCATCCAGAATCAGCTTTCCGTTCTCAACCACCAGAATACGGTCCGCCAGCTGCAGAGTACTGCTGCGATGGGTGGCTACGATCAGTGTTCTCCCTGTCGCCCAGCGCTTTAGCTTTCCGATAAATCGTTTTTCTGTGAGGTCATCCAGGGATGCGGTCGGCTCGTCCAGCAGAATGATCTGGGGGTTGCGGATAAATAGACGAGCCAGCATCAGTGATTGTCGCTGACCACCGGACAATCCCAGGCCGCCTTCCAATATCAGGTGATCCATACCTTTCGGTAGCTTGCGTACAAATTCCATCGCACCAGACATATCCAACGCGGCAATAATTTCCCGATCGGTAGCACCGGGCGCGCCCAACGTTACGTTTTCACGTAAGGTACCGTGAAAGAGATTGGCATTCTGGGTGAGTAAGCCGATGTCCCGGCGTGTATCCGCGGGATCGATATGCTCCATGCTCACCCCGTCCAGGGTGATCTCTCCCTCACTAGCCTCCATAAATCCAGACAGGGCCTGCAGCAACGTTGACTTGCCCGCACCATTACGGCCGAGTACTGCAATCTTTTCCCCTGCGCGGATGTCCAGGGATTCCACCTGCAGCGCGGGCGACCCATCGCATCCAGCGTACTTGAACGCGGTTTGTCGGAGCTGGTAGTTACCATCAATGGAGGACAGATGTACCCGGCGTCGTCCCTCGGGGTGATCAACAGGCAGCTGCATTATCTGATCCAACCCCTTTAGAGCATATTTAGCCTGCTGCCAGCGACTCAGAACCTGCGTGATCTGCGACATTGGCGCCATCATTCGGGAACCAAGAATGGAGGCAGCCACCAATGCACCAGTTGTCATATCCCCAGCCATCACCATCGGGGCGCCAAACAATACAATCAGTGCGAATACCGATGACTGCACGTTGTGTGTCCAGGTTACAAGCCGACCGATCAGGCCACGAAGACGCAAATTAGACTCCGCAGTAACGGCGTTGTAGTGATTCCATTGCTGCTGGAAGCGCTGTTCTGCCTGAAGTGTCTTGATATCTTCCATACCTTGTATTGTTTCCACCAGCATCGCATTGCGCAGCGAGGACTCGCGGATGGACTCCCCGGCTAATCGCGCCAGTTTTTGCTGGGCAAGCAGTCCCGGGATAATCAGTGCAGCAAGCGCACCCAGCGGTACCAGAGCCAAGGGCCCGGCGATGTACCACATAACAAACAGGAAGAGAAAAAAGAACGGTAGATCTGCTAGGGCGAGAATGGTGCTGGAAGTTACCATTTCCCGCACACGTTCCAGCTCGCGGATCTGGGATATAAATGCGCCAGTCGACTTCGGACGTGCACTGTTACGCAAGCGAACCGCGTGCCCATATACGAGGTCAGATACGCGAATGTCTGCGCGCTTGCCCAGTAGATCGGTCACCCGAATACGATTAATACGCATGAAAAAATCAAACAGCACCGCAATCATGACACCACTGAACAGCACATAGAGCGTCGGCAATGACTCTGCGGGAATTACCCGATCATAGACCTGCTTTGAAAATAAGATGCCGGCGAGGGCGAGAATATTTGCGACGACAGTAGCGATCATCACATGACCATAAGGCCTGAGATCTCGCAGGATGATGGAGCGGAACCAGTGCTTTTGTTGTGGTTTTACGTAGTCATCAACCCGTGCATCCGCCACATTATGCGCAGGGCGTAAAATGACCGCGGAAGTCACATGGCGGATCAGTATCTCCGCCTTAACCTGCGATGCCGCACCACGGTCGCCGCTGAAAGATACTGATAACAAACCTTTATTATCCGTGGTTTCGATTACACCGACTTGACCGTCGCGAAGTTGCACCACAATCGGCAACCGCCAGGGACTCAACATATCCGGTTCAAAATCACAGAATTTTGCGACCAGGCCAGCCTGACGGGCCATACTGCGCACCACATTTTCTACCGGCTCATCACCTCCCCTGTCGGAAGCAATACGGGCATTCTCCTCAGAGAACTCAAGCCGGTAGAATTTTGCCACGGTTACAATGGCGCTCAGCCACAGCTTGTATTCTCGAGGCTCAGTTGGATCACCTTGAATAGGTTGCTTCTGTCCTTGTGGCGCAGATGTTTGCTGATCGGTTTCTATCATGGCAGCACTTCGACGCCCTGAATGGCGCGCCCCTCCAGGTCAAACGCGTTACGGATTTGCCCTACGGTATAAAGACAGTCAACGTGTAACCGATAAAGGTCATACTGAGTGTTACTTTT